>CAYULE010000207.1:0-4758 GCA_964445385.1 uncultured Smithella sp. | reverse complement strand
TTGCAGACCACGCCATGGTCTTTGAGTTTGAAGGCCATTTCTTCATCGATCAATGTTCCGTTGGTGGCAATGATATTGGCAAGCCCTGCTTTTTGCGAGTGTCTCAGCAGTTCAAAAATATCCGGCCGCACCAGCGGTTCTCCGCCGGTATAGATCAGGGTGCGAAATTCACTCTGAGCGGCAAGCTGATCAATCAGTTTTTTGCCTTCATCCGTCGTGAGTTCGTCGGCCGCGGCCTGCCCGCTCGTGGCATGGCAATGGATACAGCGTAAATTACAGGCGCCGGTGACTTCCCAGACCGGATGTCCCGGATAACCGATACACCCCATGCCCCAGGCGCCGTTGGCTACGGGCATGGATTGAAACCCGTGCTTGACGAGCCATCCCGGGAAATTTCGCCAGCGGTTCAAATACCCCATAAGCAGCGTGCTTCCCAATTGTTTAAATAATAGAGAGGGGGGATTATAAAATGCTTTAACTATGTTTTGCTTCATCATGTTCTCAAATATAAGCCAGCATAAAAGCCAGCGGCGTTCCAACATTCACGGCGATATTCAGGCCGCACAATATTTCCAGCCGGCGGGCGTCCTCGTGGCGGTTCTTTAATATCTGCCAGACGATAAAAAAAGCGATGGCAACAAACGGCATATAAAAATAAATTACTCGAAAAGGAATCCCGAAGCAAGGCGATATCAGCATGGTCAGACAGGTAAGCAGATTAAAAATAATATAAACCACTTTACCTTTTTGTTTGCCGATCCGGTAGAGCAGGTTCTTTTTCCCTGTGGCAACGTCCGCTTCATAATCAGGAAATTCATTAAGAAGGATAACGTTAAAAATGGAGAAACCAATCGGCAGCCACAACCAGTGGATGATTGGCGCTATCGTGGAGGTTTGAATGTAGTAAGACGCAGCCACCGGCAGCCAGCCATAACAAAAACCGATGAATATTTCTCCTATTCCTCTTTTGACCAGCCGGATGGGTTTCGTGGAATAGAAAAAGCCGGGTAACGCCCCCAGACAGCCCAGAATCAGTGTATAGCGACCGGTCTGATAGACAAATTGAAGAACGATCCCGATCAATAAAGCAATGAGAATAGCGATAATACTTGTCCAAAGAGCGATTCGGGCGGGCATTTTCCCTTCGGGGATCATCCGGGTGCCGCCGGCAAATTGGTTTTGATGAAGGCGGGAGGAAATGGCATTCTCTTTCTGATCAAAGTATTCGCCCGAATGATACGTGGACAGCATAATCAGAATAACACCGGAAACGCCCAGCACAAGCACTTCCGGATTAAAAGCGCCTGTCAGGCGATAGGCCAGAAATGTTCCCAGCAGGAAAGGCAAAATGCCGACGATATGAAACGGGGGACGGGAGAGGGAAATCCAGCCCTTCAGTGTTTGCTTGAGAGAATTTTTCATAATATATCCGAGTCTGTTTATCCGTTCAATCAGTATCCGGCTCACCCTGATTGCGAGCGGATTACTAGCACAAGGAATTGTGCTTGTCAAAGATGACATCCGGATTTATCACCGGTTTTGCTTTTTTTTATGCACGGTTTCGCCTGTGAAAAAGTCTTTCTGGCAAGTAAAACAACGACGGGAAAGCTGATGCATGATTTAATTTTTTCTTGATTGTTAATTTTATTTATGTTAGGCGTAGCGCCAGTTTGAAGCAAAAAACGCTTCGTCAAACGAGTAAACAAGCAGGGTCAAACAAATTTTTATAAGGTATCGGGCGCAGGTTCTGAACGTCATGCCCATCATAAATGCCAGGATCATCAAGTACGGGCTTAAAACTTGATCACAAAATGAGGGTCGCTTTAAGCGGCGGACGATAAAATTAAACATTTAATTTTATGAAAAGGGGAGGATAGAGCATGACAAAAGCAGAATTGATCGGGGTTATGGCTGACGCAGCAGGGATCACCAAAGTAGCAGCGGCAGACGCGCTGGATGCCTATGTCGGAGCGGTGACCAAAGAGCTTAAAAAGTCCGGAAAGCTGGGATTAGTTGGATTTGGCACATTCTCTGTCGTCAAAAGAAAAGCGAGAGAGGGCCGGAATCCTCAAACCGGCAAGGCCATCAAGATTCCAGCAAAAAAAGTCGTAAAGTTCAAGGCCGGTAAGACTCTGGCCGACAAAGTGAAATAGTGTTTTTTAAGTTTTATTGAAACTAAGGCCTCCGCATTATTTATTTGACAATCGGAGGCCTTAGTGCATTTATCCATCCATTAAAATGTTAAGGAGTTTTTGTTTTGGCACGAAAAAGAATCCTCAGCGGGATGAGGCCGACAGGCCGTCTGCATCTTGGCAATTTACACGGCGCTTTAGGAAACTGGGTCGAACTGCAGAATAGCGGAGATTACGACTGTTTTTACTTCGTGGCCGACTGGCACGCAATCACCAGTGAATACGCGTCAACGGAATCGATCAGGGATAACGGTGTGAACATGGTGATCGACTGGCTGGCCGCCGGCCTCGATCCGGCCAAAAGCACACTGTTTGTTCAATCCGCAGTCAAAGAGCATGCCGAATTATTTTTATTGCTTTCCATGATCACACCGCTCGCCTGGCTGCAACGCAATCCCACCTATAAAGAAATGCAGGCGGAACTGACTTCGAAAGACTTATCCACATTCGGTTTCCTGGGCTATCCCGTCTTGCAGGCCGCCGATATCATCATGTACAAGGCGTATGGTGTGCCGGTCGGCGTGGACCAGCTGCCGCACATTGAACTGACCCGTGAGATTGCCCGTCGTTTTAATTTTATCTATCAAAAAGATGTCTTTCCCGTACCGGAACCGCTTTTGACCAGTGTACCGAAACTGCTGGGCATCGACGGCCGGAAAATGAGCAAGTCCTATGATAACTCCATTTATATGTCGGATCGGGATAAGGAACTTAAGCAGAAGGTCACTTCCATGTTTACCGATCCGCAGCGGATGAGAAAAAAAGATCCGGGCGATCCCGACATCTGCAATGTTTTCACTTTTCACGGTCTCTACTCACCCGCGGAAACCGTGGCCGAAATCAACAGGGAATGCCGTGTCGCGGGGATCGGTTGCATCGATTGTAAAAAAATGCTGGCGGCGCGCATTGAGGAGGCACTGGCTCCTGTCCATGAACGCATGGATTATTATCTGAGCCATTTGCAGGAAATCCATGATATCATATCCGACGGAAACGCCCGGGCGACAATCATCGCCCGCAAGACTCTCGAAGAGGTCCGTGACGCCGTTAAAATTTAAAGATTTCTATGAATGAAGAACAGACGACAGATTATGCGATCAAGCTGGATATCTTCGAAGGTCCGCTGGACCTGCTGTTATATCTGATCAAAAAAAATGAAATCGATATCTATAACATTCCTGTCGCTCTGATCACCCAGCAGTATCTCGAATATCTGAATATTATTAAATCGCTGAATCTGGATCTGGCAGGCGAGTATCTGGTGATGGCCTCCACCCTGATTCATATCAAGTCCCGCCTGCTCCTGCCGGTGCCCGAAGAACCGACCGCAGAAGAGCTGGAAGACGATCCGCGCGCTGAACTGGTTAAACAGCTTCTTGAATACCAGACATTCAAGGAAGCCGCCACGGAACTGGCCCACAGACCGCTTTTGGAACGGGATGTATTTAAACGGTCCTCGGCTCTGCCGGAGGAAATAAAAAAATCAGCCGCGGAAGAAGACGAGCTGATTGAAGTGAATATTTTCGAACTGATTGAAGCGTTTCATAACCTGGTTTCACGCCTGGATAAAAAAGAGCTGCTGGAGATTGACCTGGAGAAGTTGTCGCTGACGGATATTATCAATGATGTCATGGAGCGCCTGACGCGAGAAAAAAATCTTACTTTTGAAGAATTACTGGGAGAAAAAAAAGATCGCCGCCGCATCGTTTATACATTTCTGGCCTTGCTCGAACTCATCAAGCTGAAGATGATTAAAGCCTACCAGACGGCAGCGTTCGGTGTGATCAGAATCTTCCCGGCCGTGGAGTCTTAAATGGAAAATATTTCAGCCATTATTGAAGCGTTAATTCTAGCATCCGAATCGCCACTCACACTGGAAAAAATCTGTAGCGTACTGGACAGCGTGGATAAAACAGAAGTCCAGGAAGCCTTGGGCAAGCTGATCACGGAATATGAAGAACGCCAAAGCGGAATCAGCGTCCAGGAAGTCGCGGGTGGTTTTCAGTTTCGCACCAGACCGGAGCTTTCCGTCTGGGTAAAGAAACTCAAAGGCACAAAACCTGCTTCACTGTCTCCGGCGGCGCTGGAAACCCTGGCAATTGTGGCCTACCGGCAACCCATTGTGAAAGCGGAAATTGAAAGCATTCGCGGCGTTGATGTCAGCGCTCCGCTCAAGGGCCTTCTGGAAAAGAAATTGATCCGAATCGTGGGACGCAAGGATGTACCGGGCAAACCCATTATTTACGGAACAACTAAAAAATTTCTGGAAGTCTTTAATCTCAAGGAACTGGCGGACTTGCCAACCATGAGAGAAATGAAGGAGCTTACCGGACAGCAGGAAGTCTTCGAGCAGGAAGCCATCGATTTTGCTGACGACCTGCCGGAGGCAACAGACAACGTACCTTTCACATCCGATGGAGTCCCGGCCGAACCATTAGAAGGACACGAATTGCAGGAAACAGATGCGCCTGACGAAACAGTCGAAAGAAAGGAAACCAGCGATCCGGATTCTTTACCGCCGGACATACTTGAGGACGAACCTGCTTCATGAAAGAACGTTTACAGA
>CAYULE010000206.1:0-4825 GCA_964445385.1 uncultured Smithella sp. | reverse complement strand
TCAATTTCCCTGGTTCGTATAAGGATAATGGGATATCGGAGTAGAGGGCGATTGCTGGCGGTTCAGGATTAAGCCGCGCACCTTTTCTTTCGGCAGCATATCCAGGGCCATTTTGAGATCCGGCATGGCCGTCTTATCGGCTTCCACGACAACCAGGATATGATCCATAAGATTGGCGAAAATCATGGCATCCGCACCGGCTAACACCGGAGGAACATCAAAGATGACATATCGTTCCGGATAACGGTTCTTCATATCCGCTACCAGTTCCTTCATTAAAGGCGACCCGAGAACCTCACTGCTTTCATCAATCGTCTTTCCCCCGGAAATGATCGTCAGTTTTTCAATACTGGGCCAGACAATCAGATCGGTGATCGCGCACTCCGCAAGAAGGTAGTTCACCAGGCCCTTATCGCTTTCATAGCCGAGCACTTCATGGATGTTTTGTCTTTTCAGATCACAATCAACAAGCAGGACGGTCTGCTCGAATTCCCGGGCAAAGGTAAATGCCAGATTGATGGCGGTCAGTGTTTTTCCTTCGCCCGGCAAGGTGCTGGTGATCATGATGGCGTTGCCGCCCAGATCGGCAATGCTCCGCAATATCTGCTGCCGTAAAACCTTATAAGAATCGATCTCCGGATTATTGGAAAACATCGCCACACAGCGGTTTTTCTCCATCGTGACCGGATTAAGCTGTACCGTTCGGGATTGGTTATAGTTTGGAGATACCCAGCCGGTCTTGACCTTGACATCTAAAAGGTTGATTCTTTCTTTCGCGGGGATCGTTTTATCGATAGCTTCCGTCTTAAGATATTGTTGCTTCAGTTTCAGGTATGCAAGCTTCAGAATATTCATTTTTGTAATTGTCATCCTTAAGTCTTTATTCTGTTAAGTCATACAATAAGATGTTCTCTCAACAGGCGCCGGTTGATCTTTGCTGATAAGACACCTAGGTCCATGCTAAAATAGTGCAAATCAGTAAAACTGCCACGATAACAATGCCGGCTGTAATCAGCAATTTCTTGCGTTGTTTTTTTTCGATCTCCATATCCTCCCGGTTAACAATCTTGGCAATACCGGTAAAAACTTTCATGGAAGTGGCCTGAGCCAGATCTTCTACGGTGTGAGCCGACTGGTCCGCAAACTCCCGGAGGGTGGCCGTCCCGAGTCCGGCGCCGATACCCAGCATCAGCCCCATGAGAAGCATCACCGGGATATTCGGACGCACAGGCTTTTCCGGCAGCCGCGCCGGATCAACCAACGTAAAACGCTCTCCCATTTGCCCTTTTTCCAGGCCTTGCGCCACCCGGGCTTCCATCAGTTTCTTGATCATGTCGTCATATTTCAGTTGTAAGTTATTTCTCTCGATCAGGAGGAGTTTATATTGTTCTTCCACCCGCGGTCCGGATTCAATCCGTTTTCTATAGCTGTCTTTTTTAGTCTGCGCGTCTTGAAGCTGTCGTTTGACGGATTCAATGTCGGATTTTGTACTGGCCAATTGAGAAGACAGGGCAATGTAAGCCGGATTATCCGGATGGCCGTCCAGTGAATTATTTTTAGCTGACGAGCCACCACGACGCTCCAGCTCGGCAATTTCCTTCCTTGTTTTTATCACATCAGGATAGCTCTCAGAATAGCGCGTTCGGAGATCGACAAGCTTATTTCGCAGTTCCTTTACACGATCATCCTGGGGGACGCTGGCCAGTTGTGTTTGCAGGTATCCTTCCTTTTCTCTGAGCGTGCGCAACTGATCCTTTAATCGATCTGAATCATGGTCTGCCCGATCCAGAGTTTGGAGATTCATTTGGGCCAATTCCGGAAGAGAGTCGAGATTTTTTTGTTTAAACCCGGCGATCTGCGCGTCCAATTCAGAAAGTTTTGCCTTGATGCCCGCCGCCTCGTCCTCGATAAACTTGGACGCGCCTGCTGTCTGTTGCTTGCGGATTTTCAGGTTTTCTTCCAGATAAAGAGAAGACAGGACATTGGCAACCTGCAGCACAACGTCCGGTTTTTCTCCATCAAAGGAAACGGTAAACGCAAGAGCGACTGTGCCGGATCGGCCCGTACGCGGGTCAACTCCTTCGGCATTGATCGTATCAAACTTGATATATTTTGTTCGCATCTTTTCCACGATCTGTTCGGTCGTTGAACTTTTCCGTTTATCCGCGTATAAATTGAAACGATTGATGATGTCGATAAGCGTCGTATAACTCATAATCCGCTGGTTGATTGCCTGGAGACGCTGTTCCGCGAACGCCGTAACGGTACTTTTAACATACTCTGCAGGGATTTCCTGCGCCTCAATCAGGATTGTCGATGTTGAACGGTAAGTCGGGGGCCATGCAAAGGCTGCGATCGCTACGATGATGAAGACACCGGCTGCCGTCAGGATAAAATCCCATTTCCGGCGTTTGAGGATGGAAAGAAAGCCTTTCAGTTCTAACGTATTGTCTTGCATGGATGGTATCTCCCTAAAAAGATATGGATTCCCGGTATTTTCGGAGGGCAAACAAGTTAAACAATTATTCCCAAAATGTGTACTGTAAATTCAAAGTCAACATCACAAGATGCCGATCAGCGTACGTGTCTGTCAGCTTGTAATCTACTCTGCTGTACATATAGGAGGGTGTAATAGATATGTCTTTATTGAAATTATACCGGGGACCGATGGATATCGTAATGGTATTTTGATCGATGCCCGTATTGGCATACTCTCCCGGGTCGGACTTGTTGATAAAATAGCCTGCCGTCAGGAAACCCGACAATTCGTAGGTAAATCTATGTCTTATATCCAGAACCAGCGAAGTGTTGTTGGCCGTAGTTGCATAGCCACTGAGCGGTATAACGCTCCTGCTCAATGTCAGTTTCCCGTCGGTCTTTTCATATTTACAAGCGATAGCAACCTGGCCCATTGGTCCCCATCCTCCGTTCGTCCGTTCCTGGGTCAAAATATTATAGCGGGTATGTGTGTAAACAGTTCCGGCATCAATGAGCACACTCCAGATTTCGTTGAAAGATTTATCGATTCCGACTGTGCCGCTATAATTATTCAGGGTGGTGCCGCCCATATAGTAATTACTATAACCAAAATTCAGGCGGCCCTTTGTTGTTTCGTTGAGAGCAGTGATAAAATTGAGTCCAACCGAATGGGAGCTCATATCCGTGTATGCAGGCTGGTTATAATGGTCATTCAGGTAATTGTAAGAAACGCCGGCGGTAGTCCTTCCCGTGATGCGCCAATCGCCGGAAACAATGTAATTCTGACGATCACGAATAACATTAGATGGGAAAATAGTCCCCGTGGTGTTGATATCCCGGGCTGCCGAAGAATCGCGGGAAAAGCCGGCCTCTACTCCCAGCCCCAGCCTTTCGGTCAGAGCGTGGCGCAATTTCCCTTTATAGAACTGATCAATGTCATTGAGATTTTCATGCTGATCCGCATAATAACTACCGTTAAAACGCGCCGAAAGACTGGCTTCTGTTCGTTCTGTTCTATAGATCAACTCCAATCCCGGTGATATCAGACTGAACCAGTCGCCTTTTTTGTCCGTCGTTGCAAAATAGACATTGTCATTATATCCTGCTGTAATGGCCAAGGATGGAATAAGCCTTAATGAATCCGCCCATTCCGGAGCTGAAAACAATTTTCGCCCCGATTCTTCCGCATCCATGGACGGGGCCGATTTCTCCCCTTTTACCGGGGCCACAATGTCTGCCGCATATCCGGCGGAATTCATCGCTAAAAGCATCAGGATGATGATTAAACCAGGGATAAATGTTTTTATTTTTCTTCCCGTCATGGAATTGATGTCTTATCCTGTTTTAATCCCGCTTAAGCGGGACGAGAGTTAATTTTCCGTTTGTTTATGGAACAACAATCATATCGCCCCGTTTCAGAATAATGTTCTGCTCCAGGTCTTTGCCTGCTGAAACATTGTCATAATCAAAATAGAAGATCTTTGTTTTCCCGTCTTCCGGACGTAAAACACGGATATTGCCTTTCCTGGCGAAAGGATTTAGCCCTCCTGCCATGGACAGAGCCTGTAAAACATTAATATTGGCATTCAGCAACTGACGCCCTGGCGTGTTGACGCGACCGATGACATAGACCAGCATGCTGTTAACCTGCTTTACATCCAGATGGAGAACTAAATCAGGAACATATTTGACAAGACGCGCTTCCAGTTCTTTCCTTAATTCGGCAACCGTCTTACCGCCGGCACAAACTTCTCCGATCAGAGGGAAATAGATTCTACCATCCGGCAGGACAGTAACCGTCCTGGTCATTGCTTCATCCTTCCAGACGGAGATATCCAGTTGATCACCGGGACCGATGATATAGTCTGTATCACAACATCCCTTAAGCTCCTCTGTGCTCTTTTTAGCAATATCGGGTACAGAAGATTTGTCTGCCGACCACGCGGCAGCTGTCGATATAAATAACACACAAAGAACATAAATAAAGTAATGTCTATGTTTCATGATTCCCCCTCGTGAATTCCTGTTAATGATGAATGAAAATCCTGCGCCTTAATAGCCAAAACGCTTGAAAATGTCAATAGTTTTATAGTAATCCCCAAATTTTCTCCGCTTCATCCCTGCCGATAAACATCTCTCCGCTTTTTATGGCCTGCCCCAATATATTTTTTGCCTGATCGCGTTTTCCTGCTTTATAAAGCGCCATACCCAGGTGATAATTAATGGTTGCGTCACCCTGCGCTTTGGATTGAGCCTTACCCAGCAGCTCCAGTGCTTTGGCATTATTACCCTTTTTATAGTAAACCCAGCCCAGCGTATCCATGACCGCCGGATTATCCTGATTCTG
>CAYULE010000205.1:0-4854 GCA_964445385.1 uncultured Smithella sp. | reverse complement strand
TTCAGTCGGGGGCCTGAAGACGGTAGCAGACTTCCTGGTGATGCTGGCTACCTGGTTTTATGACCTCAATTACCTCCCGTCCAGGCGACTGGCCATACAAAGAGACCTTCCCGGCCGCCTGGAGAGGGAACTGCCGGATAATCCGGTCGTGCGCAATCTCTTTGCCAGCATCAGAAAGATGGTGTTTTAAAGCATCATTATCATGTGGAACCCGTAAGATGCCTGGGAAACTTTTTTCTTGACAGCTTATGATTTAGCTGCTAAACAATAATTATGGACGATAAAAGAAATGAGATAATTCCGCTTTTCGTGTCGCAGTTTTTACGCATCGTCAATAAATACGTCCAGATGCACAACAAGGCCATGGCTTTTGGAATTGATGTCAAACTGCTTCCCGGTGAAATTCACACCATCGAAGCCGTCGGTCGAAACGAGGGCATTAACATTACCGGGCTTGCGCAGATTCTGGGTATCACCAAAGGCGGTGTCTCGCAGATGGTCAGCCGGCTGAGCCGGAAAAAATTACTGGCCAAGACTCGTGATCCGGGCAGCGACAGGGAGGTCCGCCTCGTGCTCACCGAACTGGGGCGCAAAGCTTACCACGGCCATATCGACTTTCATTCGGCCATGTACGATGATTTTGCAAAAGATTTAAGTCAAGCCGGAGCCGGAGAAATCAATATGTTCCGGGAAATCCTGGGGAAGGCAGAAAAACATATCGACCGGATACTAAAGGGTTTGGAGTAAATTTTTTTTGCCTCTATTGTTTAGTAGCTATACGTATTGCTTAGAAATGGGATGCCCAAAAGAAGGAGTAAAAACATGATCAGAAAATCACTCTGGATGACGGCGCTGTTGCTTACATTCAATATCATCGCCTTTGCGCTTCTCGGAGAAGCATCCTCGGGCATGCGATATCTTTTCCCAGACGCTCAATTCCACTACCAGGCTTTTCGCACGCTCGGCCATGCGCCATACGGAGGCGCTCTTCCCGGAGAAGTGTTCTCCCTGATCCCGCGGATCACTGACGATGCAACCTGGCAGAAGGAATGGAAGGCCATGGCTGAAAGATGTGAAGTCCTGGCAGACAAAGCGCCCGATCCTCTGTCGAAAGGAAATGGCCTGCTTCGCGCCTCCAATTATTATCGGGCGGCCGAGTTCTTCATTGCGCCTTCGGGCAAGGATTTTTCCGTAAAAAGGGAGCTACACCGCAAAAGCGTCAAAGCTTTTCAACACGCGCTCATAAGTCTTGGCGTCAGGCACCGCCTTTACTGCGTACCATGGGAAACCGGCAGCATGCTCATCTATTACTTTCCCGGCCGCCGGGACAAACCCGTGATGCTGATCCAAGGCGGCTTTGATTCGACCAACGAAGAAAGCTATTTTTTTGCCGGGGCGGCTCTGATCGCGAGAGGGTATCCGGTGATCCTGTTCGAAGGTCCGGGTCAATCCTCGATGATCCGGGAATTCGGGGTGCGGTTCACGCCTGAGTGGCACAAACCGGTCGGCAAGGTATTGGATTATATGATGGCGAAAGAACCGGACCTGGCGGCAAGGAAAAAAGTCCTCGTGGGTATCAGCTTGGGGGGACTTCTGGCGGGCCGGGCGGCGGCCTATGAAAATCGTCTCGACGGAGTGGTGCTTTTCGGCGCCCCCTATGATATGGAAGCCGCCGCGCTTTTCCAGATGCCGCAGGCGGGCCGCTGGCTCTACCGGCAAAACATGCAAGGGCTCATCAACACGGTTGCTCACTGGAAAGCGAAAGGGGACCGATCCCTTCGCTGGGGCCTGCAAAACGGCATGTGGACCATCGGGGGCGACGATCCCTTCAACATGATGAAAGCATTCGGTGCTTATACGCTCGGCAATGTTCAGGACAGGGTTCGCTGTCATGTGTTGTGCCTTTACGGCGAAAAGGATATTTACGTCTCCGACGAAAAGCAAATGTTGCTTTTCAAGAATTCATTTAAAAATGCCGCAAGCTATACCCTGAAAGTTTTCCGGGAGGAAGATGGATCGGCGGAGCACTGCCAGATCGGGGCAACCGAACACGCCGTGCAGGAAATCGTAACATGGATGTCGCAATCCGGTTTGACAAATTGAGGAATCGTCAATGCCCGGATTGGGGCGACTGGCGACCTTGCGCCGATACAGCAAATATGGAAGCCAGAGAATCTACATACAAAAATGAGGAGTATGTCTATGACCAGACCATTCAATCTGAAAAAAATCACGACACCGATTCTGCTGCATTTGATCAGGGATGAAATGCCTTTCCCTCTGATGTTTATCTTAAAATGCAAACTTACGATCGGACAGTTTAAGAAGAGCATCGACAATCGTTTCCCACCGGAATTTATCGAGATGACGGCTTTGCCGGCCTGGATTTATATTAATCTCAAGAAAAAAATCGGCGAGGAAAAAGCATATGAGATCATGCGGGTTACGCTGCTGTCCGGAGGTGTTGCCCTGCAATCACTGCTTTTTAATACGGTTTCCCAGAAGCGAAGCTTTCAAAACTTCATCGAGCAGGAACTGGAAATCAATCGCACGGGCACAACGCGATGGAATACCCTGGAAGTCGTGGAACGCAATGATCGGCGGTTTGAAATCAGAATTACCCGCTGCCTGTTTAACGAGCTGGCTTGCTCGCTTAACATACCGGAGTTTACGTCGCTGATCTGCCAGGTGGACAACGCAGTTTTCAATTCCTATCTGCCGGGAAAGATGATTTTTCATCGCGGAAAAGACGGATGCCGCATTGCCGATGGAGAAGATCATTGCACATTTGTCTGGGACGTGAGAGATTGACCGGGTCGATGATATGGTAATCAGGGAAAATACTTATTCCGATTAACAATCGCAGAGGTTTAAAATGAAAAAGTCTGATCAAAACGGAAAATCAGCCAGGCTTATTCTAATTGCCGTTGTTATTCTGTCCGTCTTGGCTGCCGCCGGATGCGATGCGATGCGAAGAACCACATCGCGTCCCGTTTTTGCAAGCGTCGATTTGGAGCTGCAATATTTAATTTCCGGTTTTGTCGCCGCCAATCCAAAGACGGTTAAGAATTGCGTGTTTGCCGTGGCGAAAGGCGACGGTTCCTTTTCCTGGTCGGGCGCGGCAGGAATCGCCGACGCCAAAGCCCGGACGCCCATGACGCCGGAGACGCCCATCTTTATTGCCAGCATTACTAAACTCTATACCGCGTCCGCGGTCATGCACCTATATGAAAATGGAAAAATTGCGCTGGATGATCCCATCGCGAAGTATCTTCCTCAAGATTTGATCAAAGGCATTCACGTTTTTGAAGGAAAGGACTCTACAGGCTCGCTGACGATTCGACACCTTTTGTCACACACCTCCGGCCTTCCGGATTACTATACCGAAAAAACACAAGGCGGAAAAAATCTTTTTGAGAGAATCGTGGATGATTCTGAGCGTTCATGGTCCGTCGAAGAAACCATCGCCTTGGCGCGAGACGATCTGAAACCTCATTTTGCGCCCGACGCCGGCGCTTCTTATTCCGACACCAATTATCAATTGCTGGGCAAAATCATCGAAACCGTCACGGGCAAACCGTTGCATACCGTTTTTAAGGAATTCTTCTTTGAGCCGCTGGGTCTTCGAAAGACGTGTATGGTTGGCCACTCAGAACCGTCTCAAGCTCCTGCGGCTTTGCCCGCGGACGTTTATTACCAGGACCGCAACATTACAAAAACCAGGCAAAACGTTGCCTACTGGGCCGATGGCGGCATCGTCTCCACCGCCCAAGACGGCATTGTTTTTCTCCAGGCCCTCAAAGAAGGACGCATTTTGAAGACCGAAACGCTGGCTCTAATGCAAAATTGGCGCAAGCTGGATTTTCCACTGCAATACGGTTACGGTATTATGTATGTCGAATTCCCCTGGTATATGCAGAAAATGATGAAGTTGCCGCCCGTGTGGGGTCATTCTGGTTCGACCGGATCATTTCTTTACTATTGCGAAAAACTGGATCTGTATCTGGCCGGAACCATCAATCAGACCGACGCGCCGTCCAAGCCGTTTCGCCTGATGGGCGATGTTGCAAGCGTTATGGGGTCTCTCCAGCAAAGAAAGAATCCTTCCGGCTGCGGACGGTAAAGACCTGCATCTTTTTTTGACGGTTTTTCCTTGACATTTATGATTAACCAGGTTAATAATATAGCCATGGAAAAGCAAAACCGCAAACCCATTCTGAATATGATTTTCACATCGCATCTCTACCTGCAAAAGCTGGAAAGCACGCCGCGCGATTACGGTACCGGCGATCTGCTTTATTCGTCCGATATTCACACCGTTGCGGCCATTGCCTTATCCCCGGGCTGCAATCTGACTAAGCTTGCGGAAATGCTTTCGATTTCCAAGGCCGCCGCCTCCAAGTTCGTCGCCAAACTCATTGGCCTGGGCTATCTGCTGAAAAGCAAGCGCCTGGACACGGGTCGCGACGTCATTTTTAATCTGACTCCCAAAGGGCAGGCCGCGGTGCTCGCGCACGAGAAATTTGTGGCGGAGACTTTTGGGCCGCTTCTGGAAATCGAGGCGTCGCTTTCCGGGGATGAGTACCAGGTGATCAGCGGCTATTTCGAGAAGATCGACAAGGCCGCAAAGCGATCAACCGCATCGAAGCAAACTAAGGCGAATTAACGCTCGTCCCGCGAGAGAGGGATTATTTTTTTATGTTTATTGTTAACCAGGCTAACATCAAAAGGAGGATTGATTATGAAAAATAAAAAAGAAAACGTCAAAGTAAATGTCGGCAGAACGGCCACAGGATTGTTGGCCATCGTCATGTGCTTATTGTTTTCGGGATGCGCGGGAAGCATTCAACAGAA
>CAYULE010000204.1:0-4866 GCA_964445385.1 uncultured Smithella sp. | reverse complement strand
TCCAGAATGCGCGCCAGACCCGAATCAATCACGTATTTGATGCCGGGAATCGTCAGGGATGTCTCCGCAATATTGGTGGCGACAATAATTTTCTGCTCAGAGGCGGAATTAAAAACAAGCCTCTGGGCACTGGCCGAAAGCCTGGCAAACAAGGGTAATACAAGACCGGAACACCGTTTGGCCAGTCGTTCACATGTTTCACGAATGTCCTGCTCCGTGGGCAGGAAAATCAGAATATCTTCATAACGTCTTTCCCGCTGTAAATTCTCCACGCAGGCTACGGCTTCATCAACATACGTCGTCTCGCCTTTTTCTTCCCGGACGGGATCAATTGGCCGGTAGCGCACCTCAACGGGATACATCCGACCGGAGACTTCAATGATCGGAGCCTTGTCAAAAGCCTCGGCAAATTTGGCCGTGTCGATCGTAGCGGAGGTGATAATCAGCTTCAGATCTTTTCTTTTCATCAGCAGGGTGCGCAGATAGCCTAAAATAAAATCAATGTTGAGGCTGCGCTCATGCGCTTCATCCACAATGATTGTGTCATAGGCCAGTAAATCACGGTCCTGAACCGTTTCGGCAAGCAGCATGCCGTCGGTCATAACTTTAATCAGGGGTTCAGCGGAGGTTTTTTCTTCAAAACGGATTTTATAAGCCACGGATTCCCCTATGTTCTGGCCGAGTTCCGAGGCGATCCGCGAAGCGATGCTGATGGCGGCAATCCGCCGGGGTTGCGTCAGCCCGATGATGCCGCGCAGGCCTTGACCCGCCGCCAGACACATCTTGGGAATCTGCGTTGTCTTGCCCGATCCGGTTTCGCCTGTAATAACGACAACCTGATTTTTTCTGATGGTATCGATAATGATATGTCGTTTAGCTGTAATGGGCAGTTCGGGAGGAAATCCCAGAGCGGGAATACTCTGTTTACGTTTCTGGACACGCTGGCGCGAGATATCAAATCTTTTCTGTAGTCTGGATAAAACATTTTGTATCTGATCCGGTCGTCCGGAGTTGCGGATGTTGCCGGTTTTGAGTGTTTGCCGCAGATGATAATAATCCCCAACCATGATGTCGTTTACATGATGTTCGATATATCGGCCCAATCGGCTATAATGATGGTCTGGGGACAACGCATCGCTCCTTGATTAATTTGGTCGGTTATTTCACACACGGATACTTGCTGTCAATCTCCGAAATAGCGTTTCATATAATGACCAATTGACTTCATATCCATTCTTCTATAAACTCGGCATTATTCACTTAGAGGTTATAAACATTGCTTTCGGTCACTATCCAGAATAATAAGAAAAATTACCTCCGATATAATGAGTGGCGCAAACAACAATTTATCGTGAATTCACCCAAAGACGCCAATATCATTCTTTCCGTCCTCCCCTGGCTGCTGAATGTGAACCATCCTTCCGTGCCCGGATACATCAAAGAGATGAAATCTCCTTTCAAGGTGTTCAATATTGAGAACAACCGGGATATTATTTTAAAAGAGAGTCAGTATAAGAAAATGTTCGGCGTTGCGGATGAAAGGTTTTCCATTCGCCGGATAACCGGCGATTCTGATATCCAGGGTATCTATACGATTGGTTCCGTTGGCACAATCAGTCAAACATCTCATTCCGACTGCGATATCTGGATATGCATCGATCGGCTTCATTTCGAAGATGATCGCCTCCACTATTTGAATCAGAAACTCAATCTGATTAAAGGGTGGCTGGATGAACACGTTAAAATCCCCGTTTTTTTCTTCCTGACGGACGTTTCTGATATTCGAGAATGCAAATTCGGAAATATCGACTTTGAATCAAGCGGGTCCACGCAGAAAAATGTCTTGAAGGAAGAGTTTTATCGCACATCGATTCTCATTTGCGGAAAAATTCCCTTCTGGTGGGTTGCCTATGATCCGGAGGGTCCGGTTGATTATGAAAAGGCTTTTGCCCAGAACCAAAAAAGTGGCTTCGGGGAATATGATTTGATTGATTTGGGTAACCTGGAGCGGGTAGAACAAACTGAATATTTTGGCGCGGCTCTCTGGCAACTTAACAAATCGTTGACCCACCCTTTGAAATCCATCATTAAGATGCTGCTTTTAAAAATGTTTCTGGAATCGCCCGAGGACGAATTGTTATGCAATAAGTTTCGTTCTTTAGTGTTGATTCCCGACGCTAAAAATCCCCCGCTCGATCCCAGCTTGTTTACGATGCAGGCCGTACTGGATTATTGTTCTACTCGCGTCAGGGACGACCATTTCGAGTTTATTAAAGAATGCTTCTATTTACGTTATGATTTTAAACTCATGTCCAATAAACAGACCGGGAAAGATGAAATGGCCGGTGCCATATTTAAAAAATATAAAATTGATCGCCGGAAGATCTATGAACTCAATCAATTTGATTCCTGGATATTAGACAAACAAATCGTTTTCGGCGGTTTAATGTTTGAATATGTAACGGACATTTATCGGGATATTCGCAGAATTCAAAAAGGAATGCGGGGAGATGTCGCGCAGGATGATCTGACCATAATCGGGCGTAAAATTTCTTCTTCCATGTCCGTAAAAAATTTCAAAATTCCCATCATTCCTATTTCATCGGAAAATATTAAGCGTCCCGCCCTGACTTTTGCATTCAAGGACGACATCTGGCAGGTCTATGCCTCTCACGATTCGTCGTCGCCGGTTATTGCCAATGAGGATATGGTCTTTTGTCTGGCCTATATGGTCTGGAACGGTATTTTTGATCCCATGCAAATTAGAATGCAGCCCAATCCAACGTCGGTAACCATCCAGGAAATCATCAACCTCGGAAGAATGATGCGAGACGTGTTTGGCACTTATGATATTGCTCAAGTGCACTTCAGTAAATTTCTGGATGAAGAAAGTATCAATAAAATGCTTATCATCATCAGTTTTGAACAATTGGCCGCCGCTATGGATGTTCAGCATATCAGTATCATTTACAAAAACAACTGGGAAGAGATCTTTGTTCGCCGTTTTTCATCCATTGAGAAAATGAAAGCATTTTTTTCCAAAGCCGGGAAAATATCTCCAAGAGTGGAAACCAAATACTACGTCCAGCGCAGCAATAAATATTACGAGAAGATCATTGACCGGACTAAAAACATCATTGCTCAAATCATCCGCGGTCATTAAGTCGGGCATTCCGCCCTCCGCTTCGCGGGATAAGTTCAACTAGCCAATTCCTGTCGGAATTGGAGTTTCACTAATGACGCCAGCCGAAATCAATCGGCATGTCTTTCGGCGCCTCCATCTCGATGCTGGTTTCAATGTTTTTCTTTTGCATGGCGGATAAATCCACAAGCCAGACAAATTTAGCGGTATCTTTTTCCGATGGTTCCGGATTGTGTTTGAACGCCAGCTTAATTTTCTTGTCACGCGGTTGCGGGACAGGTTCTTCAATGCGTAACTTGACGGGTTTGTTACCCGCGTTTTTCGCTTCAATGAGCCACTGCCATTGACGCGTCTGTTTATTCTGAAATATTTCGGCGGCGCCGGATTTGTCGGCCAGGGTTGAAGCGTTGACAGTAACGAAAGGGCTGTTGCCAAAATAAATATCCGCATCCGTTCCGGCGAGAGCGAATTCACGCTTGCCGATCATTGCGCCGTCAATCATGAAAGCCGCCTGTCCGGAGGGTATTTCAACGGGTTTGGAAAGTTTAATCCGCGCCTGAAGAAAGGCTTGTGGCGAAAGACTGGGACGAGCCAGAAAAAGGAATTGGGCCGGCCAGGTTTCTTCTTTGATTTTCATGCGCTGCCGATTGCCCGCCGTGATGGTTTTTCTTCCCAGAGACCAGACTGAGTAAGTGGTATTGGTGGTTTCCACGGGAGTTGATTCCGTTACGGGTTCATCCGCTTTCATAGCTTCGGACGCAGTCGTCGCAGACTTAGCCTTTCGTGCTTTGTGTGTGGCCGATTTTGGTTTGATGATCCACCGGGGGAGCTCCTGAGGCGTGATGGTTCGGACAGGTTGCAGGGTCGCCAGATTGATCTGGGCCAGTTTCCAGCTTTCTCCCGTGGATTGCCAGATTTCCGCGTCCCACGAAAAAACAATACTGTTTGAGGACGGCAGGGCTTCCAGGCGGTAATAAGGTTGCCAGCCGCAGCCACGCAACGTATAGCTATAGTTAAGGACGGAGTCATTCCTGACAACGCCGGACAGGGTGACAGTGACCTCCCAGGCTTTATCATTATTACCGGCAGCCTGGTTTAATTTATCCTGAAGATCTTTGATTTGTTTGTCGATTTTTTCCAGTTCCGATTCAATGGAATTTTTTTCAGAATAGATTTTGCGGTTGTTTCTGCCGATGGCAGAAGCCATTAAATCGGCGTCGGCAATCGTTTTGGTTTTTGCTTTAATCCGGGCCTGCCAGAATAGAAGCTGATCATCCAATGCCTTGGATCTGGCCTGCATTTCTCTTTTTTCGTTTAGTGATTTCTTTAATTGGACGCGCAGTTGGGCGACTTTTTTTTCATCGACACGCGTTACGGGTTTTATCTGGATATCCTCTATTTTCATCCGGTTTGCGGGGTAGGGAGTGACCACCAGAGATTCGGTGTCGCTCTGCGGGGGTAAAACAAAAACAACATGATTTTTGCTTGTGCTTGCGGATTGTGATTGGACTTTCACCATTTCTTCAACCTGGGCTGAATTGGGGAAAAGCGTTACCTCTTTGACTATGGCCAAAGACACACGGGGCATCATCAACAAACAAAGGAAAATAACCGAAAATGATATTACGAATAAACGCTTCTGTTGATGTGGAACCATGTTCTTGTCCTTTCCTTCACATATTCATGCTCTTTTTGATGGTAACGGCAATTTTTCGAACTTCATT
>CAYULE010000203.1:3438-4886 GCA_964445385.1 uncultured Smithella sp. | reverse complement strand
TGGGCTGCCAGATGGACATTTCCCTTCAGAAACACGCTGAAGATGCGTTGAAACAGAGTGAAGAACGTTCCCGCACCATCATCGATTCCATCACCGATGCTTACTATGAAGTCGATTTGAGAGGAAATCTTCTGCTGTTTAATGAAGCCTTCCTGGAATTGTTCGGCCACCGGCAGGAAGACATGCTGGGAGTCCCTTATAAACGATACGTGGATAAAAAGCAGGCCGACATCGCTTTTCGCGCCTTCTCTCAGATTTATAAAACGGGGAAACCCTTAAACAAATTGGAATGGGAAATTATCAATAAAAGCGGAGAGATCAGGCAAGTGGAATTGTCCGTCAGTCTTGCCCGTGACGCACAAGGCAAGCCCAAGGGCTTTCGGGGAATCATGAGTGACATAACGGCCCGGCGGAAAGCGGATGAAGCCATTCGCAGACAGGCTTTCCATGATTCCTTAACGAATCTGGCCAACCGGATTCTTTTTACCGACCGCCTGAACATGGCGATTAAAAGAGCCAAGCGGTCTCAAAAAATGGTCGCCGTAATGGTGCTCGATCTGGATAATTTCAAGGATGTCAATGACCGGTGGGGTCACGCAGTGGGAGATCTGCTGTTAAAAGAAGTGGCCGACAGACTGGCGGATCAAGTTCGGGATACGGACACGGTTGCCCGTCAAGGGGGTGATGAGTTTTCCGTCGCTCTTTCATCTCTAAACGCTATTGAAGACGCCCGACAAATTGCCGAAAAAATCGTGGCATCTTTTTATCAGCCTTTTCAACTGGATTCAATTCATGCCTATGTAACGGCCAGTTTAGGCGTCGCCATCTATCCGGACCATGGCGACGATCTGGAGACCCTGGTTAAAAAAGCGGACAAAGCCATGTACGAAGCAAAAAATCTGGGGCGAAACCGTTATTGCTTTTACAAAATGCCTTCTTAACAGTTTTCCCAATCATCATGGGGGGAAAATAAAACATAATAACGGATATACCCCGCAAAGTGATTTTACGTGATTGGAATGAGATCCATCGCGCTTTGAAGAAAGGAACGTAAGTTAATGAACATCGTTGTCTTGAACGGAAGCCCCAAAGGTGATCTCAGCGTTACTCTCCAGTATGTCCGCTATGCGGCAAGAAAGTACCCGCAGCATTCCTTTCAGTATTTCCCGATTGCTCAGAATATCAGAAAACTCGAAAAAGATGAGGCAGCTTTCAGGGAAGTTATGGGCGCAGTAAAAGCTGCTGATGCCGTGCTCTGGGCATTTCCGCTTTACTTTCTTCTTGTCTGCTCCCAGTACAAACGCTTCATCGAGCTTATTTTTGAAAGAAAACAGGAAGCGGCCTTCGCCGGAAAATACACAGCCTCTCTCTCCACCTCCGTTCATTTTTTCGATCACACCGCGCATAATTACATTCATGCCATTTGCGACGACCTGCAAATGCATTAC
>CAYULE010000203.1:0-3338 GCA_964445385.1 uncultured Smithella sp. | reverse complement strand
TGCTGCAAGTGCGGGCTGGACAACACCTGTGAATATCAGGGCAAAGACGGCTATATTGATTTCTATAACGAGAAAGTGAAAAAAGCGGATGTGGTGATTTTTGCCGGCGCCATCCACGATCGCTATCTTTCATCCAGGTGGAAGACCTATTTTGACCGGTCTTTCTTCAACACCCACATGCCCACACTCACCGGTAAGCAGATCGGCTTTCTGATCTCGGGCCCCCTGGGGCAGATTGCCAACCTCCGCCAGATTCTGGAGGCTTATGCCGAAACACAAGAGGCTGGCCTGGCGGGGATCGTTACGGATGAGTCGGGTGATTCGAAACAGCTTGATCTGTTACTGGCCCAACTGGCGGACACGCTTGCTGGGCGGGCCGCCGGAGATTATGCTCCTCCTGCAACATTCTTTGGCGTTGCAGGCAGAAAAATTTTTCGGGACGAAATTTACGGAATGCTGCGTTTCACTTTCCAGGCCGATCATCGCTACCACAAAAGTCACGGGCTTTATGATTTCCCCCAGAAAAATCATAAAGTGAGGCGGATGAATGCAATCATGATGCTGCTCACAAAGATTCCTCCTTTCCGGAAGAAATTCCGGAAAATTCTCAAAGAACAAATGGTAAAGCCTGTCAAATTCATTGCAGAGAACCGATAAACCGTTGAGAAGGACTTGCTGATGAATGCCAAAGATATCCTGCGCCTCAGTGATCTTAATCTGGCGGCATATGTCCGCGAGATGACCCGCTGGAACGCGCCCGGAGAAATATTCGAGCAAAACGATCTGTTGCTGACGAAAGGACCGGGCACGTCCCCGGTAACCAGTGTTGCCATAAGTCTCTCCGGCGGAGATGACCACGCCGCAATCGATCGGTTTGGCCGCATCCGGTCATTTTACAGAGAAAGAAAATCCTCCTTCAGCGTCCACATCAGAAAACACGCGGACAAAGCCCTGGAAGCCATCTGTCTGCGGGAAAAGATGATTCAGATATCCGACGCGCCGGGCATGATGACGGATCGTCCTTTGCAGGACATCCCGGCGCCGGAAGGCGTTGAAATTCGCCACGTCGTTACTACAGACGGTGTGGTCGATTTCGCGCTGGTCACCGCACAGAGTTATCAGAGCCTGGGAATGCCCATGCAGACTGGCCAACAGATATTCGCATCCCCGGAAAGGCTGCTGCAACCTTACAACTATCTGGTTGTAGCCTACGATCAGGAACAACCGGTTTCTGCCGCCATGATCCTGTTTTCGCATTCCATTGCCGGCATCTACTGGGTAGGCACGCTGGAGCATCACCGCGGAAGAGGCTTGGCTTATGCCTGTGTCTGTCAGGTTACGCGCGAGGCCTTCCGGCGAGGCGCGCCACTGGTCGTGTTGCAGGCGAGTAAATTCGGCGCACCGCTTTATGTACGAATGGGATTCCAAGAAGTCACAAAATATCCGTGGTATATGCATTTCGAAAAATAAAGGAGCCGGAGGTTGTCATGAGTCAATCCATTAAAATGGTTTTTCTGGACGCGGTGACCGTGGGTGACGTGGAAAATCTGGCGGAAATTTCTTCGCTGGGAGATTTCGTGAGCTACGAGCTGACCCAACCCGACTCGCGAATCGCGCGGATCAAAGGCTGTAACGTGGTCATTACCAATAAAGTCGTCATCGACCGCAGCGTGATGGACGCCTGTCCGGAACTGGAGTTGATCTGTGTCGCCGCCACCGGCATGAACAATATCGATCTGGACTATGCGGCCAAAAAAGGAATTGCGGTAAAAAATGTCGCGGGCTACTCCACTGAATCCGTCACGCAGTGCACGTTTGCCATGCTGTTCTATTTGTTGAATTCCAGCCGTTATTATGACGATTTTGTTCAATCGGGACAATATGCCGCAAGCCCTGTATTCACCCATATCGGCCCGGGATTCCGGGAACTGAACGGCAAGCGCTTTGGTATTATCGGCATGGGTACCATTGGTAAAAGAGTGGCCGAAGTCGCCCGAGCCTTTGGCGCGCAGGTTGTTTATTACTCGACCTCAGGAAAAAATCTGGAGGAAACAGGCTACCGGCACTTCCCGTTGGAAGAATTACTGCGCACGGCCGATGTCGTATCCATTCACTGCCCCTTAAACGATCGGACAAGGAATC
Organism: uncultured Smithella sp.; assembly: GCA_964445385.1. Lineage (GTDB taxonomy): Bacteria > Desulfobacterota > Syntrophia > Syntrophales > Smithellaceae > UBA8904. The sequence continues at coordinate 1,196 of CAYULE010000203.1, read as the reverse complement.
TGCTCACCGAATCAGGCTTGCGGCAAATGAAGCCAACAGCCTACCTCTTGAATATGGGCAGAGGCGGCATTGTGGATGAAGCGGCGCTCGCGCGGGCCATTGACGAAAACCGGATTGCCGGAGCGGCGCTGGACGTCTTGACTTCCGAACCCATCGCGGCGGAGAGCCCTCTTTTAAAAGTTCGCCGTAAGGAAAGACTATTCATTACCCCGCACATTGCCTGGGCTAGTCGAGAAGCCCGCCAACGGCTGATCGCCCGAACCGCGGAGAATATTAAAGTCTATTTTACAAAAGAGATTAAATGACGATTGCGAGCGCTTCTAGCGGCCGGCATAAGGACATTGCTGATTGTTCTTAACGTAAGCACAATCCCTGTTGCAGGGCTCGACGTGCACCGTCACTTCACTTTCATAGATGGCGGCGGCAATATCCTTCTTCAGCGCTGTAGTAATCTGATGAGCTTTTCTGACTGAAATATGGTCCGGCATGATCAAATGGATGTCCACAAACTGCTTACGCCCCGCTGATCGAGTTCGTATATTTTTAAAATCGCAGTAGCGGTCATAGTGACTGGCCAACGCCTTGATGACATCCATCTGAGAGGTCTCCCCGATGGATGCGTCCAGAAGTTTCATGTAAGCTTCCCTCAGCAGTCGCGCGGAAGGCACCGTAATCAACGCGCTCACGAGCAGGGTCGCCAGCGGATCGACATACTTGGCCAACGTCAGAAAGCCGGTATGAGAGAGGATCATGACCAGGGCAAAAGACATAGTGATGGACAGCGAGATGATCCCTTCCAATCGAAAATGAATTCCTTCGGCCTTCAGGGCCGGGGATGCGGATTTTTCAGCAAGCTTCAGGATAAAGGCGGATCCCCAGAAATTGATGATGACACCTATTAAACTGGCGGCCAGGCCGACAAATGGAGAATGTACTCCTGCGCCGGGTCTGACCAGACTGAGAATGGCCTGAACCGACATGGCCAGCGCCAGACCAATCAGAACAACCCCCTCAATGGCCTCGGTCACATTTTCAACCTTGCCGTATCCGTAGTTATGGAGAAGGTCGGCCGGTTTGTTCGACATTTTAATCGCATAATAGAGAATGCCGGATACACACAGGGCAACAACCGATATTCCCAGGTCGGCGGCAACAGCAAGAGAATTGACAATCAACAATGTAATGGCTTTAATAAC
>CAYULE010000202.1:0-4922 GCA_964445385.1 uncultured Smithella sp. | reverse complement strand
AAGGTTCAAGTTTCCCGTTTTCCTGACTTCCAAACCGTATCATTGCAGCATCTCAAAAAATATTAAACAGAGTATAAATATAGGCAAGGTGTTGCCGGATTTGAGATAATGTTATTGAAAACATAATTATTTTAATATGTTACGAATGATATCAAAAAATAATATTAAAGTGGCTTGATATAAATAATCAATATGCGTAGATAATATCCATTATCAGACTGAAAAACCATTTCATACCGGGGTGGATGATGAAGCCGTTGGCATTCTGTTAATATGCGAAATACAGAAAGATTACTTAAACAAAATGCTTACAACAAAACTAACATCGCTGATTGACCGGTTGCCGTTACGGCCGGTATTTTTTATACTTGCTATTGCCTATTTGATCCTGGCGATGCATTTGCCCGTATCCATCTTCACAGGTGAAAGACATGACGATGCTTTATTCTGGAACAATGCCTGCCAGATCATAAGCGGAAACTGGCTTGGCACATACAATCAAATGACATTAGCGAAAGGTCCGGGATTTCCATTATTCCTGGCTTTCAATGCGCTGGCAGGCACTCCGGTTACATTGCTTATCGCACTTTTCTACCTCTTGGCTTGTGGTCTAATGGCCAGCACATTGCGTGACCTTGGCCTGAACAAATATTTAGTTTTAACTATATTTGCCGTGATTCTATTTCATCCGGAATTGTTTCCAACGAGAATCATTCGAGACAATATTTATCCCGCATTATCGTTGATAATCATTTCAGGGTTAATCCGGCTGGTATTTGTTCCCAGGCAGCAAGATCGGCGATTGATGAACGTTGTTCCTTACGGTTTGGTTTTTGGTTTATTCTGGGTGACTCGCGAAGAAGGTATTTGGATAGTTCCGGGCTTGTTGCTCTTGCTCTTGCTTAAGGTTCTTCACTTAAAAAAACAAAACGTGCCGGTAAAAGATATTTGTTACAGATTTGCTTGCTTCCTGACCATTGCCATAATGTTTGTCAGTATGATCGCATTCATCAATGATCATCAATATGGGAAATTTGAGGTCGTTGATTTTAAGGGTAAAGCATTTTCTCGCGCCCTGAAAAACTTAAACAGTGTGGACGCAGGATCGGATTTACCCTATGTGCCTGTATCGTTTAACAAAAGGCAAGAGCTATATAAAATCAGTCCCAGCTTTTTGCAATTAAAAGATTATTTTGAAAATAAAGGAAAAGGCTGGACCTCCCAGAGCTGTGAACTCTTTCCATGGACATGCGGGGATTACGCAGGCGGTTGGTTCATGTGGGCGTTAAGGGACGCTGTTGCCGATAAGGGTTATTATAAAAGTCCTGTGCGTGCGGCAGCGTTCTACAACAGCATATCAAAAGAAATAGAAAAATCCTGTGAACTCGGTCTGATAAAGTGCGGAACAAACCCCGTTCCATTTATGCCGAATATCACCATGACGCAATTGAAAGAATTCCCAAAAAAAACAGTTCAAGGATTAAAGTTGGCGATGGTTCAGTTTCCTGTGCCGGCCACTGAAGGGCCCAGTACGGGGCCATGGGTTCAGCTTCAAAAAGCGCGTCTTTTCCTTGGAAGCCCGCGGACTACTCTTGAACCAAGTGAACAAAAAATCGAATTAGTTGGTTGGTTCTATTCAGTTCATCGCGACTGGATCATGTTGAGCTGCTCCGTGAATGGCAAAACAATCAAAAGAAAAGTAGATAGATTAAACAGTCCTGATATTGCTGCGCACTTCAAAAATCCCGATGCGAATTTCCAGCGTTTTTCGATCAGTGTGACGGAAAATGAAGATTGCAGCATTTTCACGGATGCTTCACCGTCAAATAATCTCCCGATTAAATCGCTATTGGAAAAACAAAGTACTTCATTACGCATCGGTGAAAACGGCACGCTGACCTTTGACCAAATTTCGCAGACACAAGATTATAGTAGCAAGAAGTTATCTTTAAAAATAAAGAGCTTACTGGCAACGGCCTATAAATTCATTATCCCTGTTCTTGCGCTGTCCGGTATCTTTGCGTACTTTATCTATTTAATTTTCATAGGAAGAGGAAAAGCGCCCATGACGGATATTTTTATGGTAAGCACGATGATGTGGTGTTTGTTTGCTGCCCGGATCGTATTAATCGTCCTGGTTGATATCAGTTCTTTCCCTGCGATCAGCGCTCTTTATCTGTCTGCCGGATTTCCAATATTATGTCTTGCTGCCTTCTTATCTTTGCAATCAATATTTGCAAAGAAAGGCTTCAAGTCTGGTTAAAATGAATTTTTCCAACAATATTTTCACCAAGGATAAGTTGTTCCATCAAAAAATGAGCAAATTTAATGGCTTCAAAAAAGACAAAAGAAATCATCGCTAACCGATCTCAGCTCCCCTTTGGCAAGAAAATAGATCTTTGGATTATATCGGTTAAAGAAAACGGGCTATATTGGACTGCTTTGTTGTCAGTTTACTATCTAACCAGTGCCATTGGCAGTGATATGCTGGCAGCTTTGATTTTCATTAAATTGCAAAAAATAAAAAAGGAACGGGGACTACCCGGGACGTCCAGCCTGATGGCAAATAAAACAATCTGGGAAAGCTGGGATTGGAACAAAACCGGCGGTGATGAATGGACGCTTAGTAAAGAATGGAAGGAATCGCTAATTAAGAATGTGATTCATAAATATATTCCGGATGGAGGACATATTCTGGAAATTGGTCCGGGTGCCGGTCGGTGGACGGGAGTGCTCGTTGAAATGGCCTCGCAATTTACGGGTGTGGATATTTCGGATCCTTGTATCAAAATCTGTAAAGACAAATTTGGTAATCATGCTGATCGAAAATTTCTGATCGGCAGCGGGAAAGATTTATCGGAAATCAGAACGGAGTCCATTGATGCGCTTTGGTCCTTTGACGTCTTTGTTCATATCAATACAGCGGAAGTGGCTTCCTATATTCATGAGTTTCGTCGCGTTATGCGGCATGGCTCCATCGGTGCGATCCATCATGGCATCAACGGTGGAATCAATGGCGGCTGGCGCAGCGATCTCATGACAGCTGATTTACATGGTTTCCTGAAGAAAGAAAATTTTGACATTATCGATCATTTCGAGACTTGGAATGATCGGGGACTTGTCTATCCCGTTGGCTTATATCGAGATGAGTTGACCATATTTCAGAAGCGCTAGACGGAAAATACGCTCGACAATGCCTGACTCATTTTTCCCATAGCCAGACTTACCCGAAAAGACATTAAGAAGCAAAACGGTCAAAGCATCATTATATATGAAGCATTTGATTCAATACCGAAGCAACCGTTAAGACCTGTTAATGACGAATCCACTAAAAAAACCTTTCTCATTGACTCTTCAATTTCTTTATTTTACATTAACTTAAGCAGGTGGTAAATTAATGAATCAGCACAATTTTGAGACAATGGCCATGAATGCGGACAACGACAAATACCAGATTTCACGATGGCTGGCTGAGTTCTCAGATCCGGAAGTGGAACAATCTTTTCAAACCCGAATCCAACCCATCATCATCCGGCAGTTACGAATCGCTCTGATGGTCTGGGGCGCTTTGCTGATGCTCTTCGCTGTGCCCGACTACATCTCTCTTGGTCCGTCCAGACTGTTTTACGGTCTTCTGTCCTACCGCGTGGTGATAACCATGGCATTGTTCATTCTGTTTTTCATGATCACACCTGAAACCAACTTTTTCAGAATAAGCAATTTTGTAACTGCGCTTGTCATCGCCGGTCTCACCGGATTTATGCTGTTTTTTATCTATCGTCAGGATGTCCTCTATATAACCATTGCAGTCATGATGCTTCAACTTATCGCTTTGCTCATATTTCTTCCCATCCGTTTTGTCATGTCGTTTTTTGCAGCTGCATACGGCGTCGCGATCACCTTGTTGACCCGCGCCGCAATGGGCTCTCCAAAATCCAGCCTGATTGTCCTCTTTGTTCTTCTTATTACGCCGGTCGTGATTGGCGCGGCAACCGCAATGCGACTCGGCGTTCTGCAACGGCGTCAGTTTACCCTTTTGTCCCAGACGGAAAAGATTAATCTGGAATTACAAAAAGCGCTTTCCGATAATAAGCAGTTAAGCGGTCTGCTTCCGATCTGCGCCTCCTGTAAAAAAATTCGTGATGATAAGGGTTATTGGAATCAGATAGAATCCTACATTGGAGAACACTCGGATGCCCAATTCAGCCATGGGATTTGTCCGGAGTGCGCGAGGAGATTGTATCCGAATTTTTATAAAGAAGAATAATGCGTTGCTGTCATCTTAACTGAAACCCAAGAATTGAAAAGGAGTACATCCATTGACAATTCAATAATTATAAAATACGAAGTAAAAATACTCTATGCGTTTAATCCCGCCGCTGCGGGCTGAACGTTAATTCTCGACAGCTTGCTGGGAGGTGGCTAATTTGATCACCGGGCAAACAGGATGAAAGGAAGTTTTATGAAAAAAAATACCAGATACATGCAGGTAACGATCATTGTCATTGTTTCAATGTTTTTCATAGGGTGCGCAACCGCACCTTTAGGCCCAACCATACAAGTTATGCCTGCTCCCGGAAAGCCCTTTGGAGCATTTCAACGGGAAGCGGATGAATGTCAGGCATGGGCGTTTCAAAGAATGGGCGGGCAGGCTGCAGTGGACAGAGCCAACAGTAACGCTGTTTTACACGGCGTGATCGGCGGTGTCATAGGAATTGGCATCGGCGCTCTCACCGGCGCGGCCATGGGACACGGGCCCAGAAGTTCAAGAAGATATGCTGCGCATGGTGCGGTGATCGGTGGCGGAATAGGAACAGCCTCAGGTGCGGCCCAGGGCGCCGCCGCCTCAGCGTATTCTTCTCAACAACTGCAAATGATTTACGATGATGCGTATGCACAGTGTATGTACTCGAAGGGGAATC
>CAYULE010000201.1:0-4925 GCA_964445385.1 uncultured Smithella sp. | reverse complement strand
CGAAGGCGGGAATCCAGTATTATCGATGATTTCCTGGATTCCGGTTTTCACCGGAATGACTAAAAGGAGTTGTGCAAAGCTCTCAAATCTATTGGAAAAAGGTGAGCGCCTCGCATGACGAATACCCCGCTGGAAGTCAATCCCCATGCCTCCCATCCCACATCTCCCGCGGCGCTGGTCAGAAACCTGTGGCGTAACCGCCAGCTTATTGTGCAGATGGCCAAGCGCGAAGTGGTGGGCCGCTATAAGGGCTCATTGATGGGAATGGCGTGGTCGTTTTTCAATCCCCTGCTGATGCTGGTGATTTATACCTTTGTTTTTTCAGTGGTCTTCAAGACACGCTGGGGCATTAGCGCGCAGGAAGGTAAAATGGATTTCGCTATTATGCTTTTTGTCGGCATGATTATTCATGGATTGTTTGCTGAATGTGTTAATCGCGCGCCGGGACTTATTCTTTCCAACGTCAACTACGTTAAAAAAGTGATCTTCCCGTTGGATATCCTGCCATGGGTCGCATTCGGTTCCGCGCTTTTTCACACTGCCATTAGCCTGATCGTCCTGATCGTCGCCCAGCTTATCTTTATGGGGCATATCCCTTTTACGGCGCTGCTTTTCCCCGTCGTGATGCTTCCGCTTGTCTTTGCCACCATCGGATTCGCCTGGTTTCTGTCGTCACTGGGTGTATTTATGCGCGACATCGGTCAAATCACCGGCGTCATAACGACCGTGCTTTTATTTATGTCCGGTGTGTTTTTCCCGATCAGCGCGCTGCCGGAGCCCCATCGAACATGGATAGGGCTCAATCCCCTGGCCGTGATCATCGAAGAGGGTAGAAATGTATTGATCCTCGGGAACCTGCCTGATCCGGTGAACTGGTGCATCATGATGGTGGTTGGACTGTTCATTGCCTGGGCCGGATTTGCCTGGTTTCAAAAGACACGAAAGGGCTTTGCTGATGTCCTCTGAAAAACTTGCCATACGGATTAGCAATCTGAGTAAATGCTATCAGATTTACGATGCCCCTCGCGACCGGCTCAAAGCTTCTGTCTATCCCCGTCTGCAGAGACTGATCGGAACGCCGCCTAAACAATATTCGCGAGAATTCTGGGCGCTTAAAGATGTTTCACTGGAGATCAACAAAGGTGAAGCCATCGGTATCGTGGGCCGAAACGGTTCAGGTAAATCAACATTGCTGCAACTGATCTGCGGCATCCTTTCACCGACCAGTGGAAGTATGAAAACGCGCGGTCGAATCTCTGCATTACTTGAATTGGGTTCCGGTTTCAATCCCGATTTCACCGGGCGTGAGAATGTTTTCATCAATGGCGCCATACTGGGTTTAAGCCAGGAGGAAATAGAAGCGCGATTTGAAGGTATTGCCGCATTTGCGGATATCGGCGACTTCATCGAGCAACCGGTGAAAACATATTCCACCGGCATGATGATGAGGTTGGCTTTTTCTGTTGCGGTTATCGTGGACCCGGACATATTAATCATTGATGAAGCGCTGGCGGTAGGAGATGCTCTTTTTCAGAGAAAGTGTTTTGCAAAAATTAATAATTTCATGGAGGACGGCAAAACGGTTTTATTTGTGTCGCACAGCATTGATGCGGTTACTCAATTATGTCAGCGCGCTCTGTTGCTCGATGCGGGAGAAGTTATTCTTGATGCCAAACCAAAGCTGATCCGTCCTTTCTATTTCAAAATATTATATTCATCAGCAGATCAATATCATAAGATCAGAGAAGAGATTAAAAGAATTAACCTGAATAAAGAATATAAAGAAACTCTGGGAGAATTGCCTTTAAAAGATAACGGAGCCGGTCATTTGCCTGAGTCTCTGGATATCGAAGGAATCGGCAACGATCATATAAAAGAAAGAGATTTTTATTTGCCTGATTTCTTATCTAAAAGCATGGATCGAACCAAGAATTATGATATCGATATTTACGATGTTTGCATTAAAAACGCAGAGGGTACAATAGTAAATCATATTCATAGCAACCATTATTATACCTATTCCTATAAAATAAAATTTCATGCCGCAGCAAATAAAGTTACATTTCGCACGGTGTTTAAAATGACAACCGGCTTGATTATTTCAGTTGCAGAAACGCCTGGTAAATTTCCCTTTAAATGTATTGAGCACATAGCATCCGGTGAAGAGTTTATCGTGGACTGCCACTTTAAGTGTAATTTATTGACGGGAATATATTATACCAATGCAGCCGTATGGGGAAGTAATGATAAAGAAGAGCGAGATGTGTTAAGTATGATAACGGATGCATTAGTATTTCAAGTTCAGGATGCACCTGGGAACATTTACTCGGGAATATTCCATTTAGAACAGCGTGTACAGCTTACAAAAATATAGGCTTTAAATGTCCTGCTCATCAGCCGGGATAAATGATGTAAAAATTGTCTTGTTAAAAAAAGGAGTTACTTCATTGAGAATTGTAGCATTGTTAAGTGTAAGAAATGAAGAATTATATATTTCGAGAGTCATCGAACATTTGTTTACGCAAGGCATAGAAATATGTGTGATTGATAATGAATCGACAGACGCCACTGTGGAAATTGCGCAAAAATATCTTGGTCGCGGAGTATTTCGCATAGAGACACAGCCATTTGACGGGTATTTTAACCTTGTTGCTCAACTCAGTTTGAAAGAACAGTTAAGCAGAGAAATTGACGCCGACTGGTTTATCCATCACGATGCCGACGAGATAAGAGAAGCCCCCGCGCCTTTTAAATCGCTGTATGAAGGCATCCTGAAAGCCGATGAGGAAGGTTATAACGCCATTAACTTCGATGAATTTGTTTTTCTGCCCACAGCAGATGCTGATTCGTTTGAAGGCACGGACTATGTTGTAAAAATGCGATATTATTATTTCTTTGAACCCGCCAAACTTCATCGTGTGAATGCATGGAAAAAAACCGGTCAGACCTTTGACCTGGTCTCTTCCGGAGGTCATAGTGTGAATTTTACCGATCGAAAAATATATCCGGAAAATTTCATTCTGCGTCATTATGTCGCCTTAAGCCGCGCGCACGCTATCGCAAAATACGGAAGGGAGCGCGTTTATTCCAGCGAAGAAATGGAGACGCGCGGCTGGCATCGTGCCAGAGCGAACGCCAATATTGAAGCAATTCGTTTTCCATCGTCAGGGGAACTTCACCAGATGAGCGATGGACAATGGGATAAGTCCCGTCCACGCAGGCAGCATCCCATTTTCAACGCGATGCAAGCCGGTCCGGCCACGCTGTCTTCACCGTCGGGAAAAACATGATCTCTGAGCAATAACTTTTACTCACCCATAGGAAAATCTGTCATGCACCATGTTGTTAATCCGGATATTCTCTTTATTACGGTAGATTCCTGCCGTTATGATACCTTTGAAGCCGCGGATGCTCCCCATCTCAAAGCGATCGGTCCACTGCACCTTGCGCATTCGCCTTCACATTTCACATACGGCGCGCATGCGTCATTTTTTATGGGATTCACGCCCGGTGTGGCCGAAAGAAGCGAAGCTTACGTTAATCCGAAATTCGCGAAAATATTCAAGCTCGAGGGTGCGGGATTTTCCGGTTTTGCCCCCGCTTATCTGAGCTTAGAAGGAAAAAGCATTATTGATGGACTGAGAAAAAAAGGATATTTTACGATCGGCAGCGGAGCGGTTGGATGGTTCAACGATAAAACGGCGACGGGGAAAGCTCTGACGTCCGATTTCGATGTTTTCTATTTTACCGGCAATACCTATTCCTTGCGCCTTCAACTTGATTGGATTCATTCGCAGATGCAAAAGACATCATTACCGAAGTTTGTTTTCCTGAACATCGGTGAAACACATGTTCCTTACTACTATGAAAACGCTCCCTGGGATGTGACGGACAATCCCTGCCGGCCTTTTGCCAGCGACAATGATCCACAAAAGTGTCGCGTAAGACAGAAGGCCTGCCTGGAATATATCGATCATCAATTAGCGCCGTTGCTTAAACAGTTTGCGCAGGCGACTGTCCTGATCTGCTCCGACCATGGCGATTGCTGGGGAGAAGATGGTTTGTGGGAGCACGGCATTCATCATCTGAAAACATTGGAAGTTCCGTTACTTTTCAGATTGGTATGATCATTTTCACTCTGGTCGATTGAAGAAAAATGAAGGCAATGAAAGCATGATCGAACATTTAAAATAAATACCTCGATGATCATTACACAAGCATAATCAAACCATGAAAGAAAATAATCCTTGGCATAAAGACCTGCCCATGTTGGCTTTAGTGACTTTTGTTCTTTTTGCAATCAAGGCAGTATGGGTTGTTCTTATCTCTTCCGGCCCGCTGATTATTGATGCATTATTGTATAAGTTCAACGCCAGTGCAATATTTGATCTGCAAAAATATTTTAACGCACATTATCCGCCCGCCTATTCTCTCACGCTTGCCCCCGCGCTTTTTTTCCAAAACTGGTATGAGGGAATGCTTGTGTTCAACGCTTTTTGGTCAAGCCTTGTCGTTCCTGCCTCCTGGTTCCTCGCGCGTGCGGCCGGTGTGCGTCGTCCATTACTTGCGGCGGCCCTTGCAGCATTGCTTCCCATGCAGGTTGTTTACCCGAATATCCTCTTTAGTGAAAATTTGTTCGTGCCTCTTTTTATTTTGGCCATGGCTCTGGCGTTACGGGGAGGGAAACGTGGAAATGCCGAGGCGCTGGCCTTCGGCTTTGTTTTAGGAATTGCCCATCTTACGAAATATCTTTTTCTTCCCGCCGTGCCGCTGCTTTTCGGCGCCTGGTTATATTCTCGATGCAGCAATATGCCGAATGCCAGATCCGAGGGCCTGCTTCAACGATATTTTCCGGTCTTTTGGGTATTGGTGAGTTATGGTTTGGTTATCGGTGTATGGCTGATTTACGGTCTGGCCAGCGGTTT
>CAYULE010000200.1:0-4951 GCA_964445385.1 uncultured Smithella sp. | reverse complement strand
GCCTCCTGAACCACCAGCGGCAGCCAGAAACCCAGCCGGTAAGCGACCAGGCAAAGGACCACCGGCAGCCCCAGAAAGAACAGATAGAGCAAAACGCTTCTGCTCATACCGGATGCCAAAGAGGTTGTCCATCCGGCCAAAAGAACAATGAGCAAAGTCAGAATCACGACCCAGGCCGGAGGAACGGGCCGGATAAAATCGTTGGCCAGGATATTGTCGAGCATCGTGGCGGAAATTTCCACGCCGGGATAAACGCCGGAAACAGGCGTGGGACGAAGATCGTAAAGACCGGGCGCGGAAAACCCGAAAAAGACATAGGCATCCTTAAAGTCCCCGGGATCGACGGCAGCCGCCTCATGGTTCCGGAGACGCAGCTCGCTTTGAATAATTGATGCGGCGCTGTATGTTTTGTGTGTTCCCGACCGCCCGCGAAAATTAAGAATCGCTTTTCCCGTAGTATCAATCGGGATTTCCCGCTCATCCAGCATGAAACGTCCCGGATAAACGTTTAACGGCGCATCAGGTTTTGCCATCCGGTAACTGGCCAGGGCCAGCGAGGGTAAAATTTTACCATCAAATACTTCAAACAGAGCAACCCGGCGATAGACATTGTCTGCATCCGGATTGATATTCACATTGGCCAGAAGGCCGGCCGCGGCGGAAATTTCCGGCACGGGAAATGAGGCACGGGTAAAAGGATGATGACCGGTCTGAACCAGCCAGGGTTCAAGCCCTTTCATCTTCAAGGCCGGCACGGGTGCGAAGGCAGGCCATTTTTTTTCGCTGCCTTCTTTTTGGCTGGGGAAAACAGCGACAGCAAAATGTTTAAAGCCGAGGATTTCGGAAGCCAGCGCCTGATCATCCGCTACGCCGTATTTGGAAGGTTCCGTAAAGAGCACATCAAAAGCCAGCGACTTGGCGCCCGCCCGTTTACAGAATTGGATGATCGCGGCGTAAACTTCACGCGGCCAGGGCCAGGACAAACCGCTTTCTTTTTTGGCCCAATCCAGACTGTTTTGATCAAGCAGGATGAGACGGATCTGCGGGGTGGCTGGCGATGGGCGGGCCAGCAGGTTGACCCGCCAGTCCCAGGTCTTCGCCTCCCAGCGGTCCAGAAAGCCCGGGAAGAAGAATATCAAAGCGACAAGGGCTCCGACGGCACCCGCCGTCAGCCCCTGCAGCAGTTTTGTCTTACGCCCCTGGAACATTTTTTTGAAATCCATGGCCCTGATCCTGACCTGGCAGGGAACGGTTTCAAACCGTCCCCTGCCAATGGTATCATAACAGATGCCCGACGGCTTTATTAAATCGCTGGTTGCGGACAGCGGGCGGTTCGCCGCTGGACAGCGATTTCCCGCTGTCTTTAAGCTCGGCAATCCGCTTCTGAGGTGACGGGTGCGTTTTAGCAAAATCAGTTCCGCCCGGTTTGATTTTTGTGGTCATCACATTCAGCATATCGATCAATGCCCCTGGATTGTAACTCATCCGCTGAAGAATAGACACCGCCGCCGCATCGGCCTGATATTCATAAGAACGGGAATAGCCGTTGTTGATCATTGTATTGGTGATGTCGGAAATCGCGCCGCCAAAAACCTGCGTCAGTTGAGCCACTTCCCGGCCACCGAAAGATTTCGCGCCTTCCTGCGCCAGAATCGAAAGCGCTTCCGTCATGCGCGCCTTCTCAATGGCCTTCATGCCGTGTCTTAATTGAACATGGCCGATTTCATGCGCCAGTACGGCGGCCAGCGCATCTTCCGTCCGGCAGCAGCGAATCAAGCCGCGGGTGATAAAGATATGACCGCCCGGCGTGGCAAAGGCATTGACATCATCGGAATCCAGCACCAGAAAATGATAACCGGCAAACAGCTCCGGCATATCTGAAACACGCGCCAGCGACTGCCCCATAACATTCAGATAGACATTGACTTTCGAGTCAGACAAAACCGGATATTTTGTCAGTACGACCGCGCCAACTGAACGGCCGATATAATATTCCTGCTCCGGCGTGAAATCTTCGAGGCTTTTCGATACAGCCGCTGTGCTTTTGCGGATGGACATCCCCTGCTGCCGGCTGATCGTGCCGGTGGCCTCACCTACCGTCGTGGCCACCGTTGTCACAGTTTCCACTGCGGCACAGGCGACGATGGTCATCACCCCCATCAATATTATCCCGAGGCGCCAAAAGGCAAATCGTTTATTCATGGCTTACCTCCCTGGGTGCGCAGCGCTAAACGGCCGCCGGCAACAAAACTCTCTATCTGCCGGGAAGACACCTTGATGGCTTCCATCCGGTTGATCCAGGTGTAATCAAGATTTTGATTGTTAAGGCGATACTGGGATTCGACCTCTTTACTGAACCCCTTGCCCGCCAGGGCAATTTCACCTTGAGAAACGGAAGATCCGACATTGCCCTGCCCGGCTTTCAGCACCAGCCGTTTACTCGTGAGTGCCGAGGCATGTATCCAACCCTGGCCGGCTCCGCCCGCAATGGACACTTTTTTCCAGTCCCCTCTTTCTTCAAGGACTGTTACCCGATCGGCATAGGATGTACTGGCGACGATTTTACCCAGATGCGATGGTGTGGCCCGCAGCTGGCCTTCTTTAACCTGAACACTCAAAACTTTCTGCGCCTGGGCTTGTGCGCCCAGACAAAAGACGCCCAGAAGCACGAGGCAAATGATGATGGATAGGGTACGAAACATTTCAACCTCCTTTTCAAGCCGGTCTTCTCAAACCAGGGCTGATCTAAAAACAGCTGTTAATCTTTCTGTTGCGCAATTCCGCAAGCTTCCCTTTGTTCCAGCCGGATATTTTGCTGTAATATTTGGTAAGCTGCGCGATACCTTCGACATCGGATGAACCGCAATAAAGACATATTTCATTAAGACCATGGGCGGTTTTCCCGCACGCCAGACACGACGTAAACTCCGGTGTAAAATCAATCTGGCGACTGGCAGACCGGTCAAAGACACTCCTCACAAACCGCTCCAGCGCTTCCGGTCCGGGACGGGCATCGCCCAGCTGCAAATGGGTGATGACTTCTCCGGCCAGAAACTGATGGAATTTCCCCTCCTCCAGAACTCTTTGCAGCGGCGCAATGTCCGCCGCAGTGTTGAGGTGAGTGGAGTTCGTGTAGTAGATGGATCCTTCGGCAATATCGCCCCGGACAAAACGGCCGGCAGCCGGCGAGTGATACTTCAGATCAAGTCTCGCAAAGCGATAAGACGTGGTCTCCGCCGGCGACTGCTCCAGGACAAACTTCATCCCCGACTCCGAACTTAAACGCCCGGCTTCCTCTTTCAGAAAGCGGATAATCTTCATACCGAAATCCATGGCATCGGCAGATCGATGAAGCTCGCTGCCCTGAAATATCTGAACCAGTTCATTGAGACCAACAAGACCAATGATATAATACGTCCGGTTCATTCTTAAGAAAGGGCTTCCGTCGGCATTCATCGCGAGCACCGCCAGCGGTCCCTGTTCCGCGTAAGACAAGAGCTTTTCCAGAAAATCTTTTTTCTGAATATGCGCTTTAGCCGCCATCTCCATCAATTCCTTCAAATCCGCGAAGAGCCTTGCTTCATCGCCTTCGGCCTGATAGCCCAGGCGGGGCAGATTTAATGTCACGCTTTGCACAGCTGCCTGCCGTAAGAGCCAGGGTTTGTCCATTTCACCTTTGGCGCGCGCCTCCGACAGAAAGATGTTGTTGAAGCAGCCAACCGTCAGCGAATCGTCGGCGCGGTCAAATATGAAACAGGTATTGCCCTGACAACCTGCCACGTCACACGCCTGGTGGAGCAATTGATCAGCACCGGGCTCACGCCAGAACGCCTCCGTGATATGGAGAAGCGGCCTGGGCAGAATAAAAGGCCTTCCCGTCGCATCGCCCTTTTTAAAGACTTCAAAAATCGCCCGGGCAAAACGTTGCGCCTCGGGTATGTAATCCCGATAGGTTTTGCCGGTCGGTTTTCCGGCAGGACCGATGGCGGGAAGATCGGCCCAGCATGAAGGCATTTCGTAATAAAGATGAATATCGGTATAAAGCGCCTGGCCGCCGCGCGTGGCGGAAAGTTGCGAGAATTCATAAACAAGCATCTGCGCGAACTGGCGGACTTCTTTGTCCGTCTTATCCGTCAAATACGGCGCGAAAGAAATATTCAGCGCGTCCCAGCTGATGGTGCCGGTAAAATGCCCCTGCAAAATTGCGCTGAAACGCACCATGTGCGCCAGCAGCACTTCCGCGTGCTTGGCCGGTTTGGCGGAGTTGATCGCGTGCGGCAGCTTCAATCCGAGCAGCTTCATATATTCCAGAGAAAGGCAGCAACTGTATGGCCGGTCGATATACCCCAGACCGTGAATATGCAGGTCGCCTGCCGTGTGCGCTTCTCCAACGTCAATGGAAAAAACATCATAGAGTGAAAACTCTCTTTTGATCCCTTCGGCAAACAACAGATTGGTGCCTTCCGGTGAATGAGGCGTATTGGCGTTTTCCTTGTTCTGATGCAAAATGAGCTGACGGACATCGTAAAGGGGAAATCCCAGGCGGCCATGCAGCCGACGTTCCTTTTCCAGTCCACGTTCAATCAGCTTGGCATTGACCAGTTCGCGAACAAGCGACGTTGTCAAAAGACCGATGCCGGAAGCGACAATCTGCTTTTCGACATCTTTGGAAATATCCGCCGCCAGCAGATAATCGATATCCGCTTCACGTAAAAGCGCGTCAACAATCCGCTGACGGTTCCACGGAGCGATGTCTTCGCTGGACGTGCGAATGAATAAAGTTAAATCTGTGGTTTCGGATTGATCAACCATATTACACGTTCGTCGGAATGGATTTTTCAATATTGCCCAACGCCGCTTCCGCCGCCTGCGCGAGTTCTTCATCGTGATCATGGTTGAGCGCAAACACACGGAAATGGCGCACCCGCGCCGGAATAAAGCGGTAAATTTC
>CAYULE010000199.1:0-4955 GCA_964445385.1 uncultured Smithella sp. | reverse complement strand
TTGGGCATTGATTATTTATTTTTAATGTGGATAACTCGCAGATGCGCTGAAGCTTCATCCACCCTGTATCTTTAAGAATGAAGAAGGAGGACATGATGATGAAACACAAAAAATTTCATCCGGAATGGACGGAAAAGGCGCCTGAACCGGGAAGCTTCAGGTCCATCTTTAAATACGGTGATCCACACCGTTTCAAGCACCCCAGCGATAACTGGTTCGAGATGATGAAAAGAGAATTTCATCTGAACGATGCCGACTTTCTGAAGAAGGAGGAAGAGGGGCATGCGCCCGTGATCCTGAACCGCGCAAGCAAGCTTACCTCCGCGCAGATCGAGCAGATCAAGACCTTTGTGGGACCGCAAAATGTTGCTCTTGACGATTACAGCCGCGTCAAATTCGCCTATGGCAAGACTACGGAGGAAATGCTGGAAATGCGTCAAGGCGTTATCCGCGAGGTTGCCGACATTGTCGTCCATCCCCGCGATAAGCAGGACATCCAGAAGATTGTAGCTTATTGCAATACAGAACGTATCCCGATCACCGTCTTCAGCGCCGGGTCCTCCGTGAACCTGGGGTGCCGTCCGGCAAAAGGCGGCGTTTCTCTGGTCATGAGCACCCACATGAACAAGCTTTTCGAGATTAACGAGTTCAATCAGACGGCACGCGTCCAGCCGGGCATGTATGGTCCTGCCTACGAGGAAGCCCTTAACCGCGCCCCGGAAATTTTCCATACGAAACGCAGGTACACGTGCGGTCATTTCCCGCAGTCCTTTGAGTATTCAACCGTGGGCGGCTGGGTTGTAACCTTGGGATCCGGCCAGGCATCCACCTATTACGGCGATGCTTGCGATATTGTTTTCAGTCAGGAATATGTTACCCCGGCAGGCACATTCAAAACCCTCGATTTTCCGGCGACGGCTACAGGCCCGAAGGTAAACGACATTTTGAAAGGTTCGGAGGGCACCTTCGGCATTCTGGTCGAGATCACGATGAAAATATTCCGCTACCTGCCGGAAAACCGCGCGCGCTTCAGCTTCATGTACCCCACCTGGGAGTCGGCTGTAAACGCCAGCCGCGAGATTATGCAGTCCGAGTTCGGCAAACCGGCCATCTTCCGGATTTCCGATCCCGAAGAGACGGACCGCGGTCTGAAACTTTATGGCATGCCAGGCTTCGTGGATAAGTTTCTTACGCTACGCGGGTTCAATGCCATGCAGCGTTGCCTGTGCCTGGGCAATGTGGAGGGGGACAGGGACTATACAAAGCTCGTTTCGCGCAAACTCACCGGAATTGCTAAACAGTACGGCGCCATTTCACTTGGCGGGTATGCCGCCAAAAAGTGGGAAAAGACCCGCTACACCGAACCCTTCATGCGTGAGGACCTCGGAGATTACGGTATCCTGATTGACACGCTGGAGACCGGTGTCACCTGGGACAACCTGCATCGTCTGCACGAGGGCGTGCGGTCCTATATTAAAAGCCGTCCGGATACCATGTGCATGACGCATGCGTCGCATTTTTATCCGCAGGGAACCAATCTTTACTTCATCTTTATCGCCAGGATGACCGACGTCGCCGCGTATCGGGAGTTCCAGAAGGGGATCATCGACCATATCCAGAAATTTGGTGGATCGTTGAGCCACCACCATGGCGTAGGCCGTATGATTGGACCCTGGATGGAAACACACCTGGGCAGGGAACAAATGGATGTCCTGCTGGCATTGAAAAAGCACTTCGATCCGCACAACATTATGAATCCGGGCGGTCAGCTCGGTCTGGATACTTTATTGTAATGGTCGTTGCGCGCCGATGCTCAGTCGGCGCGGCAATCCAAATATATTCTGATACCCGATGAGGTGAACCATGAATGGTAAGAACTATGTCATCGCGATAGATTCCGGAACACAGAGTATCCGTGCCGTGCTCTTTGATCGCCACGGTAATGAAATAGCCCTGGAGCAAGCCAAGTATGAACCTTATTTTTCCCTGGCGCCCGGTTGGGCAGAGCAGCGGACCGAAGATTACTGGACTAAACTCTGTCAGGTATGCAAGGGTCTCATGGCCAAGATCAGCATCGATCCGCGCGAAATCAGCGGTATCGGCCTGACCAGTCAGCGCAATACCGTGATTCCCATGGATGAGCATGGCAACGCCCTTCGGCCGGGGATTATCTGGCTCGATCAGCGCACCGTTACAGATGTTCCACCTCTCAGCAAAGCTATCAAGTTTGCCATCAGCCTGGCCGGCCTCACCGAAGGCATACGTTATTCGCAGAAGAACTCCAAGTTTCTGTGGATCAAACAACACGAACCGGAAATTTACAATAAGACGCACAAATTCGTTCAAGCGACGGGTTTCTTCGTGCGCAAGCTCACGGGAGAATTTCGCGATTCCTATGGTATGGTTGCCGGTATTTGGCCATTTGATTACAAGGCAAAGCGCTGGTACGGGTCGGTCTTCTCATTCATTTACAACGCCTTTGGAATAGAGAGAAAACATTGTGTTGACCTCTACCCGCCGGACAAAGTGCTGGGGAATATTACCAAAGAAGCCGCGCTTGCCACCGGATTGCCGGAAGGAATGCCGGTGGTCGTTGGCGCGGGCGATAAACAGTGCGAACTGCTGGGGGCGGGCGCAATCGATCCGGCCATTGCCGTGATCAGTTTTGGTACGGCGACGGCCATGGAGGTGATCACGAACAAATACATCAATGACGCGCAATTGCGCTTTTTCACCTGGCCTGCGGCCCTGCCCAGGGCCTGGAATATCGAGATGTTTATTTACCGTGGATTCTGGATGGTCACCTGGTTCAAACAGGAGTTCGGCCACCGCGAAGCTTTGGAAGCTCAAGCGCGCGGTGTCGCGCCGGAGGTGGTTTTGGATGAGGTCATTCGGGACATTCCTCCGGGCTCCATGGGGCTGATGCTGCAGCCCTGCTGGTCTCCCACGGTGAACAACAAATACGTCAAGGGCTCGATTATCGGTTTTGGCGATATTCATACCCGGGCGCACATTTACCGGGCGATCTTTGAAGGGATCTGTTTCGAGTTGCGCCGCCTGCAAGAGATTGTGCAGAACAAGACCGGTATTGCCATCAAGGAGATTCGCGTTGGCGGGGGTGGTTCGCGCAGTGATGTGGCGGTGCAGATTGCGGCGGATATGTTCAATCTGCCCACCTCGCGCATGGAAACGTCCGAGATAGCGGCACTGGGAGCGGCGATCGATGCAGCCGTGGGTACGGGCATTTATGCTACCTTTGAAGAAGCCGTGGCAGCCATGGTTCGCCAGGGCAAGACCTTCATGCCAAATCCGCAAAGCCATCGCGTATACACGCAGCTGTTCCATGAGGTGTACAAGAAGTCTTTTAACATCATGAAACCGATCTATCGCAAAATCGCGCAGATTACCCGATATCCGGCCGAAGATTAATGTACCCATGGGGACATCATATCATCGCCATACGGCGGGCATCCAAAATCGGATGCCTGCCGTATGGCGTTTAAGATGTATCAATTAAGCGAGACTACGGGACGTCTTCTGCCTTTTCCTAGGCAATTTTGTTGGAGCGACGCCAGATCTTGCGTTCTTCAGCGGCCTTAATCAAACCCTCACGGAAATCGGGATGGGCGATGGAGATGATCTTTTCGGCCCGGATCCAGGTGCTGTCTCCCTTGAGCGAAACGGAACCGTACTCGGTAACGATGATATTGACGCTTTGCCGGGGCACAGTGGTGATCGTCCCCGCCTCGAAGGAAGGCACAATTCTGGAGACTACATTTCCCTTTTTATCCGTATGAGTTGACGGCAGACAGATCAGGCTTCGCCCTCCATTGGAATAAAAAGAACCGAGAACAAAGTCGAGCATCCCGCCATTACCCGATATCTGTTTGAAGGCTGAACTTTCGGCGCTGACTTGATTATAGAGGTCAACTTCCAGAGCCTGGTTGATCGATATGAGGTTGTCAATCTTGGCCACGTTGATGGGGTTGTTGACATAAAAGACATTGTATGAGGCCAGAGCGGAATTATGGTCCATCCATTCATACAGTTTCTTGGTGCCGGCCGCGAAGGTATAAACCGTTTTACCGTAATCCATGTTTTTCTTGGAATTATTCATTTTGCCCGATTCGATCATCCCCATATAGGATTCACCCAGCATTTCCGTGTGCCCGCCCAGATTCTTGAGATCGGTTTCACAGATAATGGTTCCCAAAGCGTTGGGCATGCCGCCAATCCCCAGCTGAATCGTAGCACCGTCATGAATATACGGAAGGACATGGCCCGCGATCTGGCGATCAATGTCAGTCGGTTCCGCCGGCGGCATTTCCATCATCGGGGAATCCTCATCGATCACGTAATCAACCTCAGAGATATGAATGCGTTCCCGAGCCCCGCCATAGCAGTAGGGCATTCCCTGGCAGATCTCCACGATACACTTCCTGGCTGTCTTCAATAAGGCCAGGGTAATGCCGTTCTGCAGGCCGAAGTTGAAATAACCGTCTTTATCCATGGGCGCCACCCGGACCACAGCCAACTCGCGAAGCCTTGTTCCGATTTTATCCGGATCGGTAAATTTAGACTCAAACCACCCTTCCGATTCGCCGAACTGGGTTGGATTGTAAAAAACATTACCCCTCTTTTCCTGAATAATCCGGCTCAACGGGCTGAAATGATAATCGACGTAAGTGAAAACATCTCCCATGGGATCTTTCATTAAGACTTCGGGAATAGGTGGTAACGTGATTCCCGCGTAAACGACGATGTCGCTCAGCTCATCTTTGCGGGCCGCCAGCTCCCGTTCAAAGGCAACCGATTTTCCGTTGAACATCCCGATATCAACCCAGTCGCCCGGCTTAACCATTTTGGCAGCCTCCGCGGCGCTGATAAATTTCTCTTTGTAAATCTCACTCCAGTTTTTCATGTTCTTTGCTTCTCCTTTGACATACTTTTTGACT
>CAYULE010000198.1:3780-4973 GCA_964445385.1 uncultured Smithella sp. | reverse complement strand
CCGCAAGTGCTGGCGGGAATTGATTTGCAGGAGAAGGGCACCTGGCTGGGTGTGACCAGAGAAGGAAAATTTGCGGCCATTACCAATTATCGTGATCCGGCCGCCTGGAAGGATCAGGCGCCCTCCCGCGGCAAACTGGTCAGCCGGTTTTTGACAGGTTCATCCGGCGCTTTGTCGTATCTGAAAAAAATATCCGCACAGGCCGCGCAATATAACGGTTTTAATTTACTGGCGGGGGATACCAATGATCTTTTTGTCTATTCCAATCGCGGTGAGGCGCAGAAACTGTCCTCCGGCATCTATGGTTTGAGCAATCGCCTGCTGGATACACCCTGGCCGAAAGTAAAAAGAGGAAAAAAACTACTGAAAGCGGCGCTCACTAAAAAAGGAGACGAACTGGAAGAGGCGTTATTTAATCTTCTTGCGGATCGCCATGTGCCGCCGGACAGTCAGTTGCCTGAAACCGGCGTGAATCTGGAATGGGAAAGGATATTGTCGCCGATGTTTATCACCAGTCCCGTTTACGGCACGCGATCTTCAACGATTCTGCTCATCGGGAAAAACAGAAGGGTAAAGTTTGTAGAAAAAGTTTATAACGGCAATCCTGAACCCTGGGTGACAAGCAGGTTTTCTTTTTTGCAGGAGCGCGAAAATAAATGAATTCTGAAAATGCCAGGGTTTATCCTGTTGTGCCCCGCACGGGTGTCGGGGCGATGGTCATCAAAGATGAAAAAATCCTGCTGGTGAAGCGAGGGGTGGAACCCAATAAAGGTCGATGGGCTATTCCGGGCGGCATGTTAAAGCTAGGCGAGACGATGCAGGAATGCGCGGCCCGCGAGATCCTGGAAGAGACCGGCGTAACGGTGGCAATCGGTGAATGTGTTTATGTGTTCGATCTGATCGAGCGCGATGAAGCCGGAAAAGTAAAATTTCATTTTGTTGTCGTTGATTTTACCGCGCTTTATGTGTCAGGGGAACCGAAAGGCGCAGATGATGCCGAAGAGGCCGGCTGGTTTGCCCCCGAAGACCTGAATGATCTTCCGGTTTCGCAAATTACCCTGAAGGCCCTTCATTCGATTGGCTTTCTGATTTAATCCCGCTGTTGCGGGACGAGTGTTAATTCTCCGCAGCTTGCTGCGAGGTGGTTGATCACGTTCATAAGGAGGGTAATATGAAGGTTGTTTATTCCGAGG
>CAYULE010000198.1:1404-3680 GCA_964445385.1 uncultured Smithella sp. | reverse complement strand
TAATATGAAGGTTGTTTATTCCGAGGAGTATAAACAGGTTTATTCTTATGATCCCGCTTCCAATCCCGGTAGAATTGAATCCATCGAGTTTGCGCTGGCCGGCAAGGTTGATTATATCGAACCGCAGCCGGCTTCGGAAGAAGATATTTTGTCCGTGCATACCCCGAGGCATATCGCTGAAGTCAAGCGTGAAGGCGTCTATGAGATCGCCGCGCTGGCCGCGGGTGGAGCGATCAAAGCCGCCGAGATCGGACTTTCCGAACCCTGTTTTGCCGTGATCCGGCCGCCCGGCCATCACGCTTCCGCCGATTCCGCCTGGGGTTTCTGCTATTTCAACAACATGGCCATAGCGCTTACAAAACTCAAACGACGGGATAAAATCAAAAAAGCATTTATTCTGGATTTTGACCTGCACACAGGTGACGGCAATATCAATATTCTGAGCGGAAAGGGATATGTAACGATTCTCAATCCCGGCAGCCAGGACCGCAATGAATATTTAAAAATGGTCAACAACGCTCTGGAAAAAACGGATGCGGATATGATTGCTGTCTCGGCCGGTTTTGACAACCATGAGGAGGACTGGGGCGGTTTGCTCAAAACCGGGGATTATACCGATATGGGAAAACTTGTCCGGGAAACCGCCCGGCGCAATGGCGGGGGCTGCTTCGGTATCCTCGAAGGCGGCTATAATCATGCTGTCCTGGGCAAAAATGTTCTGGCGTTCATTGAAGGATTGAGCGGTTAAAAAGGAAAATCCTGATCGGCCGGTTTCTTTTGTCCGGCCGGGGTTCCCGGGCTGATAACCTGACCACCTGATGATCCGGGGGGCACTTGAAGTGGTCCAAGCTTGCTCACATATTTTTCCGCTTTTTTATGAACGGGATGGGCATGCACAACGATGGATCGGGGTTTGGTCGGGCAGGCGAGTTGACACGCGCCACAGCCGATACAGTATTGCTTGTCAATTTCCGGGTACAGGATATTATTCTTGTCGGTAAAGCGGATGGCGTGTGTGGGGCATACTTCACCGCAGGCGCCGCAATTAAAATGATCGACAAAAACAACACAAACATCTTTTAAAAGCTCGGCCTCGCCAATCTGGGTCAGCTTTTTTTCGTCCAGGGGAAGCGGCGTGATCGCACCTGTGGGGCAAACCTTACTGCAGGCGTTGCACTCATAATCACAAAAACTCTTTTCATAATTCATTTTCGGCTGCAACAGGCCGGATACGCCGAAGTCCATAAAAGCCGGCGTCAGCACCCGGGTCGGGCAGACACTGACACACAGGGAACAGGCCGTGCAGGCCTGTGTATAACGCGTCGTATTGACGGAACCCGGGGGGGTGACCGGCGGCGGATTGGCCTGTGCGGAAGTGCTGCTCAGAAACGAGCGGATGTTCGTGTTAAATGCTAACAGACCGGCACCGACAGCTGCGACGCTTCCGATGACAAAACCCCGGCGCGAAGGCGACCAGGCATCCGTGCCGGTTTTTCCCTGCCTTCGTTGATAACGGATGGAGGTTTTTGAACAGGCGGCAAGGCAATTAAAACATCCGACGCAGCGGGTCATATCGATGGAGGCATTTTGCGGGTCAATGCATCTTGCCTTGCAGACATTTTCACACCGCACACATTCGGAGCAGGCTTTTTGATCCAGCATGAATCGAAAAATGGATACACGCGAGAGCAGTCCTAAAAACGTTCCTACCGGACAAACCGTATTGCAGTAAAGACGGCCGCGCGTTATGGCAAGAACCGAAATCAGCATAACAAAACCTGCCGTTACAGCCAAAACCGACAGGGGAATGAAGGCCATCTGCTTCGGATAGAAGTAAATATCAAAAGGTTTTAAAGCCATGATCCCCAGATTATATGCCGAGATGAAGAGCGGTTGAAGAACATGCGTGAAAATTCTTCCCGCAACCGAGTAGGGATCCAGCAGATTGACCAGCGACAGGGAACCGATGAATGCCACCGCGGCTGTTAATGTTAGAATCGTGTAGCGCAGGCCGTTTAGCGGTTTGGAAAAAGAGTGTTTGGGTTGCCAGCCGAACTTTCGTGATCCCGCAATCAGCAAATCCTGCAATGTTCCCAGCGGACACAGGAAGGAACAATAGACCCTGCCGAAGATCAGCGTAATCAACACAATAAAGATCAGACCGGCGATAAAGAGTATTTCCGGCTGCATAATTGATCGCACCAGAGCGGGGACAAACTGAAAAGGCAGCAGGATATTAGAAAGGCCGACGGACAATTTTTCCGCGCCCAGAAACA
>CAYULE010000198.1:0-1304 GCA_964445385.1 uncultured Smithella sp. | reverse complement strand
TCTTTTAAGTTCATATTGCCGGTTTTTTGCGCATGGGCGATTTTGATGTAGCCGATGTCCTGTGGTTCTTTCCCGAAGATTTTCGCGGCGGCCGCATCCACGGCAACAATATCCCTCGACATCAGCAGGGTCTTTTTTATCTGAACGTTGGCGGATTTGGGATTTGTCGGGCCCGCGGGGCCGTGGCTCATCAGTACGCGGTAGGCGTCTACCACATTGAGATCAGGTTTGCGGTACAGGCAGAAATCCGCGATGCATTGATCCAGACCGGTCAGGTGATATTCCATGCGATTTTTGATAATGCCCATCATGTTTTTCATCGCGATGGACAGATGCGCGGAACTGTGATGTTTGAGTACCGGCACATTGATAAACGTGTCACAATCCAGAATCAGGCTGTGTACATCCGCCGTCTTAAGCGTTTTGCCGCCGGGGATTCTGACTGAACGGTAACTGAAATCATCAATCGGCACCATGATGCCGCGGGCGGCTTTCGCCGCCTCTTCAATGCCGCTGAGTTTGTAACAGTTGCGGGCATTACCGGAGGTTGGGGAGACCACGTTGTCAAAGACATAAACCCGCTTTGCGCCCGCCTTGTAGCAGGATTCAATGATGGTTTTAATCAGCAGGGGATTCGTCGTCGCGCCAACTTCGGGCACGCGCGGAAATCCGATGTTGGGTTTGACGACGACCGTCTGGCCTTTCTTTACAAACTGATTCATGCCGCCCATCAGTTCAATGGCTTTCTTGAACATGGCGTCCGGTTCGCCGTTTTTAACAGCGACAAGATCGGGGGTGCCGGCAGGTTTCGTCTTTGCCAGGAGAAAGTCCGGTTTGCCGAGAATAACGGTTCCACCCGCAATAAGACCGAGGGATAGACCTTTTGAAATCACTTCCCGCCGGTTGAATTTAAGCTCGTCTGCCATATTTGCCTCCTGTTTTGTTTTACGAAGTTGACAAAGCATGAAAATATGCAGTTTTCGGAGAAAGTATAAGGAGAAAGCGGCGGTGTGTCAATCTTTGTGTTTTTTCATTTTAATCCCGCTTAAGCCCGGCGAGAGTCGATTCTCCGTAGCTTTGCTGCGAGGTATTTTATTTCTTTTGGGCTTGGGCAGTGGAAGTTGTTGAGCCGTTATCCTGATTAAATCGCTGATCCATTCTGAATCTTCGTAGGCATCCTCGATCAGAAAATACATTTTAGCCCCCGGATAGGGCGGCGCTTCCGAGACATTGCCGATATAGGATCTCCCATCTTCCGTCGGTTTGACAAAAAGCTGGTTGTCGCAAATCAGCGCCACGACTTT
>CAYULE010000197.1:2610-4977 GCA_964445385.1 uncultured Smithella sp. | reverse complement strand
ATTATGGAACCGGCACAAAAAGTAAAACGTTTTGCTCAAACTTTTTCTCTTAATTACCGGGCGCTGATGGACGAAGAAGGCAGCGTGGCCCAACAATACAATGTGGTAGGCGTACCAACAATCATGCTGGTGGACAAAGGCGGCTATATCATTAAGGTCGGCCATAGCTCCACGGAGATGCCGCTGGATAAAGTGTTACCTGTTAAATAATTCAAACGATCTGATCCTGATCAGGCGGCATTGATAACTGCTCAAAGTGAAAGGCACTATTTTAGTTGCAACCGGTTTTTACCGATATCTGAAACGGGAAAGGAAGATCGGCCCATGGCACAAGAAGACTTTCTGCAAACATTTGCATTGTCGGAGACGGATCGCTGGATTGGCGGTGTTTGTGGTGGACTGGGGGAACATACACCCATCCCCGCCTGGATGTGGCGTCTGTTGTTTACCTTGCTTGTTCTTTGTTTCGGGACGGGTATTTTAATGTATATTCTGCTTTGGATATTTGTCCCGCGCAGGGCTTATAAGACGGATGATCCGGGCAATGACAAAAGGAGCGGTGAATTCCGGTAAAAGGCAATGATTGTTTGTTAAAGATTAGAATTGAAAATCTGGCGCTGGATAAAATTCAGCCTAAGCAAATCAGGCACTCCTATCCTTTGCTTTTCATTCACGGAGCGGGTGGAACAAGTCAATACTGGAAGAATTATCTTCCGTATTTTGCGGATAAAGGTTGGGAAGTCTTTGCCGTAAACCTGCGCGGTCATTTTCCGTCTGATCGGGAAGAAGCCCTCGCACAGGTGACGCTGGAAGATTACCTGGATGATGTGGAAAAAGTAATCCACCGGCTCGATATTAGAAATTGCGCGATCATCGGACATAGCCTGGGCGGACTACTCGCCCAGAAAACGGCGGAAAATATCGATTCGATTAAGGCGCTCGTCACCATAGCCAGCGCGCCCCCTTTCGGTGTTACGGTAGAGATGAATGGCGATTTGCCCTACTCTGGAGTGATTGTCCAGGCCATGTGGGGCATGATGAATATGAAACCGATCAAACCGACTTTGATGATGGCGGAGAATATGGTTCTTAATAACATCGCGCCTGCGGAGCGGAAGAAGGTCTTTGACATGTTTGTTGCCGAATCTCTTGTGGTCGGTTATCAGGTGGCACAGGGGTTTCCTGTGAATCCGTCGCGAATCGTGTGTCCGAAGCTCGTGATCGGCTGCGCTAAAGATATGCTGGCTCCGGTGTCCATGGAACAGGGTATCGCCTTTTTTTTGCAGGCCGATTATATTGAATATGAACAATTTGCCCACTTGCCTATGCTGGAGAAGGGTTGGAAAAAATCCGCAGGTGATATGGCAAAGTGGCTGGATCAAAAAGTGGATGAATAATTCAGGGCGCAGGGCTGAAATTCATAAAAGACAATTACAAAGAGGAAAGGGCAGGAAATGAAGTATCAAGATGACATTTATATTTATGAGTGGGCAAACTATTTTGACAACAATTGCAACAGCTATTATATCGGAGGAAACGTACAGGCGCTGATTGATCCGGGGCTGACACGCTATTTGCCAGATTTACTTAATCAAATGGCGAACGATGGCATCAAGAAGAAGAACATTAAGTATGTTATCAACACGCATTCTCATCCCGATCACTTTCAGGGATCCGAGCTTTTTGATCAGGAAAAGGTAAAGATTGCCCTGCATCGCAAGGAAATGGATTTCCTCAAAGGAATTGGCGGCGAACTTTATGGCCTTTTTGGTATCACCGTACCGCAGATGCAGATCAACCTGCAGTTGGAAGACGGTAAGCTCGAACTGGGTGATAAGGTATTTAAGGTTATTTCCATTCCCGGCCACACACCCGGTTCCATCGGACTTTACTGGCCGGAAAAGAAAGCCCTCTTCAGTGGCGATGTTGTGTTTCAGCAAAATGTCGGCCGAACAGATTTTCCCGGAGGCAACGGCTCCCTGCTGAAAAAAAGCATCGTTACCCTATCCGATCTGGACATCGAGTTGCTTTTGCCCGGGCACATGGGAATCATCGAAGGTCATGATAAGATTCAGGATAACTTCAACATCATCATTCAAAATATTTTCCCCTACATTTAGGGGCAGGTTGTCAACAGGAGGATCAGTATTACATGGCCAATGAGGGAAACAAAGTTATTTACTCCATGATCGGAGTCAGCAAGGTTTACGAAAAAAAACCAGTGCTTAAAGACATCTACTTGTCTTATTTCTATGGCGCGAAAATCGGCGTGATCGGCTTAAATGGTTCTGGTAAAAGCTCACTGTTAAAAATTCTGGCGGGTGTTGATGATGAATTTCTGGGAAAGACGATTCTTTCCCCGGGATA
>CAYULE010000197.1:0-2510 GCA_964445385.1 uncultured Smithella sp. | reverse complement strand
CTGCGCTGTCCGCCCGGCGATACGCTGGTGAAAGTGCTTTCCGGCGGTGAAAGACGCCGTGTGGCGATGTGCCGCCTTCTTTTGCAGAAACCCGACATTCTGCTGCTGGATGAACCGACCAACCACCTCGATGCGGAATCTGTCGCCTGGCTGGAGCATCATCTGCAAAAATATGAGGGCACGATCATTGCCGTCACCCATGACCGCTATTTTCTGGATAATGTTGCCGGCTGGATTCTGGAACTGGACCGCGGACAGGGCATTCCCTGGCAGGGCAATTATTCATCTTGGTTGGAACAAAAACAAAACCGCTTAAAGAATGAAGAAAAATCCGAAGGCGCAAGAATCAAGACCCTGGAACGCGAACTGGAATGGATTCGCATGTCGCCCAAAGGCAGGCACGCTAAATCCAAAGCGCGCATTAATGCCTATGAAGAGTTGCTGGGTGATACACAGGAAAAGGAATCCGGCACCCGCGAGATGTTTATTGCACCGGGACCCCGTCTGGGTGACCTGGTCATTGAAGCACAAAACGTTAACAAAGCTTTCGGCGAAAAACTGCTTGTCGACGGCATGACCTTTTCATTGCCGCCCGGTGGCATCATCGGCGTGATCGGCCCCAACGGCGCGGGCAAAACGACGTTGTTTCGCATGATTACCGGGCAGGAAGCACCGGACGCCGGAACGATCCGCATCGGCGAGACGGTGAAACTGGCTTACGTGGATCAGAGCCGCGACGCGCTCGATCCCGATAAAAACATCTGGGAGATGATTTCTGACGGTCAGGATATTATTCCTATCGGATCACGTCAGATCAATTCCCGCGCTTATGTGTCGCGCTTCAATTTTTCCGGAACAGATCAGCAGAAAAAAGTCGGAACGCTTTCCGGTGGAGAACGCAATCGCGTTCACCTGGCGCGCATGCTCAAGGAAGGCGCCAATGTGCTGCTGCTCGATGAACCGACCAACGATCTGGACGTCAACACACTGCGCGCGCTGGAGGATTCGTTGGATAGTTTTGCGGGTTGCGTCGTCGTGATCAGCCACGACCGCTGGTTTATGGATAGAATCTGCACGCACATTCTGGCGTTTGAAGGCGAAAGTAAAGTACTGTTTTTTGACGGCAATTATTCAGAATATGAAGAAGACCGCAAAAACAGACTGGGTGCCGCCGCCAGCCAGCCGCACCGGATAAAATACCGGCAGCTGACCCGAAGATGAAATCATGGGCATCTGTCATTTCCCGGCCTGACGAAGTAATCATGGTTTAATTACAATTTTTTACGGGTAAAAAACTGTTGCTTTTCCATTGGATGGCAGGTATGTCATGCAGCGGAAAATTCAGACAGTATCTTATAGAAGAGGAAGATTTAATATGATAGAAAATTCATCCCCCAAAATAGTCATCAGTGGTTCAGGGGTTTGGACACCACCGAATAAGATAACCAATGAAGAACTGGTTGCCAGCTATAATGCTTATGCGGAAAAGTTTAATTTGGATCACGCATCGGATATCGCAGCAGGTAAGATAGAAGAAAAATATCTCTCCAGTGAAAGATTCATTGAGAAAACGTCCGGGATAAAAGAACGGCACGTCTATACAAGGGAAGGTATTTTAGACATCGATCGGATGCGGCCCAGATTTCCCGAAAGAAAAGAAGAAGAATTAAGCAACCAGGCGGAAGTCGGCGTTTACGCCGCGAAAGAGGCCATGGCTGCCGCCGGTAAAACAGCCGCAGATATTGATGCTGTTATTGTCTCCTGCGCTTATACACAACGTCCGTATCCGGCCATTGCCATTGAAATACAGAATGCGCTGGGCATTAATGGTTTCGGATTTGACATGCTGGTGGCTTGTTCGGCGGCGACATTCGGTCTCCATCGGGCCTATGACTCTCTGGTATCCGGTTCAGCAAAGTGTGTTTTAGCGATCAATCCGGAGATTGTTACTCCCCAGGTCAATTTTTGTGACCGTGACAGCCATTTCATTTTCGGCGATGTCGCTACCGCTGTTATCATGGAGCGATCTGAAACATGCACCAGCCCGAAAAGTTACGAAATTCTGAGCACAAAAGCACTGACCCGGTTTTCTAATAATATACGCTGCAATTTCGGCCATTTATCATATGCCACCGATGTGGATCCTTTCGGATGGGACAAGCTTTTTCATCAATCCGGGCGCAAAGTGTTTGAGGAAGTCAGTCCGGTCGCCGCTAAGCATATGAGTGATCAGCTGGCCAGTCTTAATTTAAATCCCCACGATATCAAACGGTTCTGGCTTCATCAGGCCAATATCAACATGAACAATATGGTGATCAAAGAACTGCTGGGTGAAGATGTCGACGCAGAATCCATACCAACCGTTCTTGACCATTACGGAAACACGGCATCCGCAGGATCAATTATTGCTTTCCATTTTTATAATGATGACCTGAAAAAGGGTGATCTGGGGGTGATCTGTTCCTTTGGCGCCGGATATTCCGTTGGCAGTCTGGTGTTGCGAAAACGGT
>CAYULE010000196.1:0-5001 GCA_964445385.1 uncultured Smithella sp. | reverse complement strand
AAAAGATTTCGTATCGGATCGATTGTAAAAAACAAATGAGTAACATTTTATCGATTACCACAAATAAAAAAGATGGTACTGTTTTATCTTTTTACGAGTATGATAAAGGGGATTGGGAATCTATCCATCCTGATTCAGTGATGGACACTTTGCAGAAAATTGTTTGCAAATAACCGGTAAACAAAAACCGTATTTGTTTTTCTGCTGAAAGGCATAGATGTGAAAAAGATTCGTTTGGTTGTGTGTTTATTGTTTCCGGTTCTTCTGCTGTTTGCAGCGCCTGTCATGGGTTCATCCGATTGGGTGGAATATGATAAAGATGATGATGGAACGGTTCGTTTCTATGATAAGGGAAAGTATATTGTTCGAGTGTGGGAAAAGGAAATTTTGTCAAATCAAAGGAAAGAAAACGATATTCAAATGAGAAGGGAATTTAAACAGTCCATTAAAGGATGGGACAAACTGTCCTATGATATGACTCTGTATGAGATAGATTGTAACAACAGAAAAATTAATATTTTGTCGGATGTCCAATATGATTCGGATGGCAAAGTATTATCTTCTGTTTCTTACGATAAACCACGATTTTCCGATATACCTCCTGATTCAAGTTATGAATTTTTACGAAAGAAATTTTGCAAGTAACCCGTAATCCAAAAGTCCATATTGGTTTCATCGGAAAGGAATAGCAGTGAAGAAGATTAGTTCAGTTAATATTTTATCGGTTTTGATTACCCTTTTCTTTGTCATCCCTGCAATGGGTTCCGAGGGGTGGGTAAAACATTATACGGATGTGAATGGAGATGTTATTTTATACAAGGTAGAACACAGAATAAAAAACATTGTCCAGGTATGGGTAAAACGGGTTTTATCTGACGAAGGTGAAAAGGAGTTTATCAAAGATAGTAGAAATAATGGTTTCCCGACTGAAGGATGGAAGAGACTTGACCATTTTACTTCTCTGTATGAGATAAATTGCGGCGAGAAGACAGGCAGAGTGTTATCCGTTGTCATATTGGATAAGGATAGTAAAATATTATACTCTTCTTCTTTCGGTGAACCAAAATGGGAGTATATGTTTCCCGGTTCCATCGGGGATAGTTTTCGAAAAGAGGTCTGTAAATAACCCGTTATCATAAAGTCTGTCGATGTTTTTCTTCCGAAAGGAGTGGCTATGAAAAGGATTCGTTCGGTTGTTTCTTTATCGTTTCTGGTTCTACTGTTCTTGTCATTACCATCAATCTGTTTTTCAGAGCCGGATTCTCAAGCATGGGAATCTTTTGATGGGAGTCGTCAGGGTGATATTTCATATTACAATGAAACCATTCTCAATAAGTCATTTAACATTATATCCGTCTGGACTTATAATATTGTAAAAGATGATTTCAAAAAAGAGATGATTGAAATGGTAAAGAAGGATGACTTGGAAAAATCCATAAAATACAAAAGCCTTGACCACATCAAAGGGATCTGGACAATTGATTGTCGGAATAGACAGAGTAAAATAGAAAAGAATACATTTTATGACTATAAAGGGAAAGTTATAGACCAGTATACCTATGAAGATAGTGAATGGAAAAGAATTCTTCCTGGTACCACAACAGAAAAATTATACAAAAGTGTTTGTGTGACGAAGTAGAAACTGCTGGAAAAAAAGGGATTGAGATTTCATTCAACAAAATCTCATGGGCTATTTTGTCTTCAATTCCGGGATACCTAGTGATTTATCCTGAGATGGGGGATGTTTCCGCGGGCAGCTTGTTTTTGGCGCAGGGGTTGAAAGAACCCCTGCGCCATTGAATATCCTGTATCAACAAAAAAGCAGCGTCTGACTTATTGACAGACGACTTCCGGATCGGGGTCCGCAAACTGGATCTCTATCCTCCGGTTCTGTGCTCTGCCGGCCTCTGATTTATTATCGGCTATGGGAGTGGATTCTCCTTTGCCTATGGCTTGTATTCTGTCGGATCCAATACCCTTTTGAATAAAATATTGTTTAACCGCGTTTGCCCGATCCCGTGACAGCCTTTGATTGTAAGATGCGTCTCCCACGCTGTCTGTGTGTCCGGAAATCGTTATTGTCATTTTGGGGTGTGTTTTCATAAGCGCGACATCCTGATCCAGAACGGGATAGGATTCCGGTGTGAGTCTGGACCGGTCGGACTCAAAATTAACGCCTTTCAGAATGACCGTTTTCGGGAAACACTTTTTTTCAGGCGTTGCCGCGCATGACATGATAAAAACAGACAACAACAAAAAAACCATAATTTTTTTCATAATTCCTCCTGTGTGTGGTGTTTTTAAAATAATTTTTGAAACAAACTATGAATAATCAGGGCAATGCCCTGACGTACTTCCTCTTTTCGAAAGCGAGTATAGGAAACTCAGTCCGGTATGTCAAGAAAATCTCGCCCGTAAAATATGGAGTGCGGCAGGAATGCCTGTTGTCGGGCGCGAATCATGTTTCGTAAGGAAGAAATATGTATTGGCATACTGCCACATTTTGCGCGTTGTGGATAGAAAACGTCTGATGGAGATGATCACTTACCGCCTTTTTCTTTCTTCAGCAATGCGGCAAAGGTTATGGTTTCAGAGCCGTGCTTGTTTCTTATTTTATCCATAGCCGCGTCAATTTGATTATTTTTGCCTTTTTTCGCAGGGGCTCCTGTTTGCTCAAAAAGGGATAACTGCTCCGAGGAGGAATCTTCGTGAAATCCGGAAAGGCTTATTCCGATCAATCTTACGGAATGAAGACGATTCCAATTCTGTTCAAGCAGATTGAAACCAGCCTGAAATATCTCCCTGGTGGTATGGGTTGCCGGAATGGTTGTCTGTTTGGTGATCACTCGAAAATCAGAGTATTTCAGGGTGATGTGAACCGTGCGACCTTTTTTGTCATACTTTCTTGCCGTCATGCCGATATCATCCGCCAGCTCCATGAGAACCAGTCTTGCTTTTTCGATGTCGGAGACATCTTCCGGCAGTGTCGTTGAGCGTCCGATCGACTTCATGTCGTCATCCGTGTGAGCCAGAACGGGGGCAGAGTCTATCCCGTTGGCATGCAGATAAATTTCATTTCCGCCTTTCCCGAAAGTTTTAATCAGGAGGTTTACATCGGATCTGGCAAGATCACCGATCGTCTTTATCCGCATTTGGTTCAATTTTTCGGCTGTTTTAGCACCCACACCATACATTTCTTTCACGGGCAGCGGCCAGAGTATTTTAGGGATGTCCGGTTCCCATAGTTGGGTGATACCGAGGGGCTTCTTCATTTCCGCCGCCATTTTTGCAAGAAACTTGTTTTCCGCGATTCCGATGGAACACCAGAGCCCGAGACGGTCTTTGATTTCATTCATGATACGGTTAGCAGCCGTCAGGGGATGGCCGAATAATCCTTCGCACCCGGTCATATCCAGCCATGCCTCATCGATGCTGTTTTGTTCCAGGGCAGGCGTATAGCTTGAAAGTAACGCCATGACCTCTTCCGATTTCTGCTGATAAAAATGATGATCCGGCGGCACCAGGATGAGTTTGGGGCAGCGTTTTAAAGCTTCCGGCAGAATCATTGTCGTCTTGACCCCGCAGGCTCTTGCCTCATAGTTTGCGGCAAGAATAATACCTGAACGCTTCTTCGGATCACCGGCAACAGCGGCGGGAGTATACACAAGAGAAGTATTTCTGATCATTTCACAACTGATAAAAAATGCATTCATGTCAACCAGAAATATAACTTTTTGCATGGAAAACTTCTCTCAGAAAAGGCAGGTTCTGCCTGTCGAATGGGAACAATGAAAGAGAATTGCGGACGGTATCCGGAAATACTAAACGAGCGAATTCATCTGCCGCCACGAGGCATCATGCCGTGAATCCCGCCATCATCGTTGCTTCCGGGCCTGCCTCTGGGAATGATAACCTGCAGCAGGATGCCTTCCCCCCGTTCCCAAAGAGTTGTTCTGTATTCGGGGAGGATCTCATAGTAGCCATGTACTTTGCCCTTTTTATCTCTGATGATGAATTTGCCCATATTTCTTCTATTCAGCTGTTCGTATTTATCCAGATTGTCGAGGTTTTTAACAAAGATCTCCCGCGCGAAGTCTGTCGTCACCTTTCCCTCCGGCAAAACATAGACAAACCCTGCGTCCGGTTGCAACGGCATGGTGTCCGGCGTGTCCAGTCTTATAATCTTTTCATATTTTTTATCCGGTATGCTGCGCACAGACTCACTTCTAAGGGTCTTGTCATACGCTGCACAACCACTGATTAATACCAGCATGCCTAACCCGGTGACTGCGTATTTTACATAGGGTTTCATCTTCATAAATCACCTTTTCATAACAAAAAATGAAATCTTCATGTTTCAAACGCTGATGCTATAAGTCGATGCGTCCCTCTTTGGAAAAAGGGAACTTCATGCTTCCCAATATCGAACCGACATCAGCGTTTCCCTCTATCTTATAGGGCAGGCCACCCCCTTTGAGAGCCAGCTTAATAATTCCGTTTAAATCTTTAAACTGGGCAATAACCGTTACCTGCACCCGTGTTATCGATGACGATGGAATCAGGATTTCCTTTTCCAGACGCCCGTTCCCGGTTGCTTCGTTGTTAAGGTAAACGTTATAGTTAAAGGATTTGAGCGTCAGGTCAAAACGATTCGGATTTTCTACATCGAGTTCGAGAAGAATATTCATCTGTGTGAAAGAGTGTGGTTTGAGAGTGATCGAACGAAGGGTGAAGGATGGATTTTCCAGTATCCAGCTCATGCAAGACATCAGGACGAGACAAACAGCGGACAGGAATAGTATTCTGTAGAAAATCCTTGCTTTATCCGGGTAAAAATTTTTCATAAAGAATATCCATCCGAAACGTCAGGCATCACCATAAAACTTTTTACAAGAACGGTATGAAAAACATTATATCCGGGTGATGGATGCAATATTTTTCACCCGTTTAAAATTATCTCACTTGGACGTTTTCGGCAAGCTTTTCTTGAAGGCTCTTTAT
>CAYULE010000195.1:0-5007 GCA_964445385.1 uncultured Smithella sp. | reverse complement strand
ATCCGCAGGCGCATCTGACCTATTCTCTGGGGCTGGACGCCCACGATCTGAAAGGAACGATATATGCGGTCATGAAAGGAACAACGACGCTGGCCGACGCGGTCATGGAGATTAAAGGCATGAGAGTTCTGCCCGCCAATCTTGACCTGGCCCGTCTGGAGACGGAAATGGCCGCCCTTCCCAAAAAGGAAACCATTCTGAAGAATCGGCTGACCGATATTTCCGATGTCCAATATGTCATTATCGATTGCCCCCCCGCGGCGGGCGTACTGACCGTGAATGCCCTGGTCGCCTGCCAGGAAGTTTTCATCCCCCTGCAGATGGAGTTTCTGGCGCTCAAGGGAATGAGCAGGCTTTTAAGCCTGATTGAAGAAGTCAAAAAGAAATTCAATAAAAACGGGCCTCAGTATCGGGTCATTCCCACTCGCTATGACGCGCGAAAAAGGCTCAACAACGCTATTATGGATAAGGTTCGCGAGCGGTTCGGCGGCCGGGTCTTCAATGCCGTCATCCGAGAAAATATCGCGGTTGCGGAGGCTCCCAGCTTTGGTCAGTCCATTTTTGAATACGCCCCCAAAAGCCACGGCGCGGAAGATTATCTGGCCTTGTGTAAGGAAATCATCCGCAAACGGCCTTTATCTTAATTTGATCGGTGATCAGACACGGTGTTAGAAGAAGCTCTGCCACCTTTAATTTTACTCAAAAGGAGATATAAATAATGAAGAAGATAATGATTGCTGTTGTCCTGTTATTCATACTTTGCGCGGCAGGCGCCTGGGCACAACAGCTCAAAGACGGTTTATGGGAAATCACCACACAAGTGGAAATCAAGGGGATGAAACATCAGATACCACCCACGACGTTCCGTCAGTGCATGACCAAGAGCGATCCTGTTCCTAAAAACCAGGATAAAAACTTTGAATGCAAAACAACCAGTCAGAAGGTCAGCGGCAATACGATCAGCTATGCCGTGGATTGCAAAGGCAAGCAGGGGGTGATGACCTCAACCGGCCAGAGTACCTATACAGGCAGTACAATGGATGGTTCTTCAAATACCAGTTTTAAAATGAAAGGCCAGCCCGAAATGCAGATGGCCAGCAGGATGAAGGGCAAGTATTTGGGAGCGTGTCCAAAAAAATAGAAAAGGGAGATTTTATGAGACTGAAAGACAAAGTAGCAATTGTAACCGGATCAGGACGCGGCATCGGTGAAGGCATTGTTTTACGATTTGCCGAAGAAGGCGCGAAACTAGTGATTAACGATGTTAACGAAGCAGACGCGAAAGCCGTTGTGGACAAGATCAAGGCCAAGGGCGGTCAGGCGGTTGCCGTGCTGGGCAGCGTGGCGGACCGCACCGTGGTACAGAAAATGGTAGATACGGCCGTGAAGGAATTCGGCACCCTGGACATTATCATCAATAACGCCGGAATTACCCGCGACAGTATTCTGCATAAGATGACCGACGAGCAATGGGATCCCGTCATCGCCATCAACCTGACGGGCGTGTTTTACGGGATTCAGTGCGCGGCGCGTGTCATGCGGGAGAAAGGCTATGGGAAAATCATCAATATCTCATCAACCAGCGCGCTGGGCAATACCGGGCAACTCAACTACTCCGCCTCCAAGGCCGGTGTTATCGGCATGACCAAAACCGCGGCCAAAGAGCTGGGAGCCAAGGGTGTTAATGTCAACGCCATTGCTCCGGGAATGATCTGGACGGACATGATGAAGAACATGCCGCCGGAAACCATCAAGCAGATGGATGCGATGCTGCCCTTTATTGTCCCGATGAATCGCAAGGGATCGCCGTTGGACATTGCTAATCTGGCGCTGTTCCTGGCCTCCGATGAAAGCTCGTTCATCACGGGACAGATTATTTTCTGCGACGGCGGAATGAAAATGTAAACAGTATTAAGTACTAAGTTTTATGTTTTATGTTGCGGGGAACGGTTTGAAACCATCTCTTTCGGGTGGCAAGACCGTTCCCTGCTTTTATTTTATACTCCGGTTGGATCGGGAACCTCTTTGACGGGAACGGGTTTTCGTAGTATGCAAAAATAAAATCATGTTCGTCGGAGTCGATGGTGGGAGGTGTAATATGTCCGGGACATCCAAAGGCTTATCCTTGAACAACGCAGATCATGCATCCCCTGCGGATGGCAAAAATGCGAATATCGAAATGGACACGATATTTTCCCAAGCAGATTTCCGGGCACTCGCGGACTCCTGGGACATGGGCCTTTACCTACTGCAACAGGGCTTGTTCCGATATGTAAACAATGCTCTGGCGCGTGAACTGGGGTATAAAAACGCTCAGGAATTAACCGGCAAATCCTTCGGGGACAGAGTGCATCCCGAGGACCGGAAACTCGTTCGGCTCGACTTTCCCGGTGAGACCGCCTCAGAGGTCTTTGTTCAACCCTCATTTCGCATGCTGAAAAAAGATAACACACCCCTGTGGGTGCAGATGAGCGGCCAGGCTGTTGATTATGCGGGCAAACCGGCTCACGCGGGACACATCATTAATATAACCCCTCATCAACGGACGGTTAATGATCTGCAGGATTCTCTCAAGCGCTATGAGACCATTCTCGATGACGTCGACGTGCATTTGAGTGAAATCGATTTGAAGGGCAACATTACGTTTATCAATGATGCCGGTTGCCGGATGTGGAAGCTGCCGCGCCACGAATTGATGGGAATGAACTATCAGCATTACATGAAGGATAAAGATGTCCGTCAATATGATAAGCTTTACAAAAGAGTCTACTTTACCGGTATCCCGGTTAAAAATATTATTCTCGAAGTTACAGACCGGGAAGGCGTGCAGCGCACCATTGAAAAATCCGTTTCGCTCGCGCGCGACGCATCGGGGAAAATTTATGGTTTCCGTATGGTTTCCCGCGATGTGACTGAAAAGCGCGAGGCTGAAAAGAAGCTGGCGGAAGAGCGATCGAGACTGGAAGCGATTTTCTCAAGTGTGAAAGACGCCATTATCACGGTGAGCCCGAATTTTCTGGTCATCGAAGCGAATAAACCAACGGAGAATATTTGCGGTATGGGAGTGAAAGAGATTGCGGGAAAGGAGTTCTCCGCCTGCCGTCCACATTGCAACCAGGCCTGCCGGGAAGTTTTGAAACAGACGCTGGAGAAAAAGACAGCGGTGCGGGAATACCGGATCGAATGCGATCATCAGACTCGGCCTCAGCAGGTCGTCAGTGTTTCCAGCTCGCCTCTGATCGACCCGCGGGAAAACTTCCTCGGCGCCGTGATGGTCATCCGGGATATTACCCTTTTGAGAGACGTCGAAAGAGAGCTGCGGGAAAGAAACCAGTTCCAGAACTTAATCGGCCGGAACAAGACGATGCAGAATATCTATAGCCTGCTGGAAGACTTAAACAATCTGGACACGACTGTTTTAGTTACCGGAGAAAGCGGCACCGGCAAAGAACTTGTGGCCCGCGCCCTGCATTACAGCGGAAACCGGGCGTTTAAGCCGTTTACCACGGTGAATTGTTCCGCTCTGGCCGAAAGTCTTTTGGAGAGTGAACTCTTCGGCCATATTAAAGGCGCGTTCACCGGAGCCATCAAAGATAAACAGGGCCGGTTTGCCGCCGCCGACGGCGGAACGATTCTGCTTGACGAAATCGGGGACATCTCGCCACTCATCCAGCTCAAGCTTTTGCGCGTCTTACAGGAGAAAGAATTCGAGCGGGTCGGCGAATCCGCCACCCAGAAAGTGGACGTCCGCGTGATCGCCTGCACCAACAAAGACCTGAAGGAAAAAGTTAAAAAAGGCGAATTCCGTCAGGACCTCTACTATCGATTGAAGGTTGTGGAAGTAGCCCTTCCACCGCTGAGGGAAAGACTGGAAGACCTGCCCTTACTGGTCGATCATTTCCGTCAGATCTTCAACCAGCGATTTAATAAACACATTGAGGGCATTTCCAGCGAAGTCTTGAGCCGGTTCATGGATTACACCTGGCCGGGCAATGTTAGAGAGCTGGAGCATGTGATGGAGCATGCTTTTGTGCTTTGTCACACAGGAACGATCACTCTCCATCATCTGCCGGCGGATATCCGGAATTATCCACCAGCCGAGGGAACCCCGCGCCTGAAAACAAAAGCCAGATCGACCGATGAAGAAGTAGCAGAAATCCGCAGGGCGCTGAATAAAACCGGCTGGAACAAATCCAAGGCGGCACGACTCTTAGGCATTGGCAGGCGCACCATCTACCGGAAAATTGAAGATTATCAAATTCAGGAATAGCGTCAGCTCTTTGTTCAGTTCAACTTGATATTTTATAATAAGTCTTTCTTCTTGAAACAAACAAATCGTCAACTGAACAATGATGTTGTATTTCAATCCGCATGAAACGCATTTCACATCACACCTTTTTCTGCCATAATCTTCTTGACACACCAGTTCACATTTCGCTATATTTAACCCTGAAAAGAAGCAAAGATATCAATTTTATCGGTAAGTCATTTTAATGCATTACTCATTCAAGATTCATAAAACAAAATTCAATAGATGAGGTGAATTATGAAAAGGAAATTTTACGGAAAAAGTTTATTTTTACTGGGTGTCATAATTTTTTCAATGTTGGTTGTTGCAGGTTGTTCCAAGAATGATGATGTCAATATCGCGTTATTTCAGGTAACCATCACCAGCCCAAATCAAACAACCTTTACCGAAAAAACAGCCGGAACATTTACGGTTACGGCAACCGGCACACCGCATCCCACATTTTCCATCACCGGAACATTGCCGGCAGGCGTAACCCTCAATGCGACAACCGGCGTCCTGAGCGGTACACCGGCAACCGGAACCAACGGCACCTATCCACTGGTCATTAGGGCAAGTAATGGATTTTTCCACCCGACGCAGAATTTTACCCTGACGGTCGCCAGATTTGTTACCCCCGGCAAGTATGTCTATACAAACAATGATGCGATAACGAATTCCGTTTCCGGATTCTCCATCAACGCGGACGGCACCCTTAC
>CAYULE010000194.1:0-5047 GCA_964445385.1 uncultured Smithella sp. | reverse complement strand
TTACGGAAAATATCCACGAATTCATCTGGACGATAGATTTTGACCAGCACTTTACTTATTTGAGTCCTTCCGTCTTCCGCTTGACCGGTTTTACTCCGGAAGAAATCATGAAAACACCGTTGGAAGAGTTTCTGCCACATCCACAGCATGACCTGATCCTGCAAATACTGGCAGACCAACTCAGGGAAGCGAATAACAACCCGTATAAACACAAAGGGGCACCCGTCATATTAGAAACGGAGTTGATCCGTAAAGACGGCAGTCATTTCTGGGCGGAAATCAGCGCTGTTTTCAATCGCGATGAAAATGGAAAACTCTTTGAGATTCTCGGCGTAACACGTGACATCTCTGAACGTAAAAATGCTGAAGACGCTTTCCGGGAGAGTGAAAAGCGCTACCGGATGATTGTGGAAAACATGAATGACGTCATCTGCACCCTGGATTTCAATCTTCACTTTACTTACGTGAGTACATCGAATCTCACACTTACCGGTTACACAAAGGAGGAAGTTCAAGAAGTCCCCCTTGATCAATTGCTTGCGCCTGAATCTCTGAAGCGGATCATGAACATTCTCTCGGAGAACCTGGAGCGGGAACAAAGCGACGCGAAACCGGATATCCCTGTGATCGAAACAATAGAGGTGGAACTATTTCACAAAGAAGGCAAAACCACCTGGGCGGAAGTGAGAGCGACGTTTAATCGCGATGAAAACGGTAGAGCGACGGAAATTCTTCTGACCGCCAGGGATATTACCGAGCGTAAAAAAGCGGCAGAGGAAAAAGAAAAACTGGAAAAACAACTTCATCAGGCGCAGAAAATGGAAACCGTGGGACGCCTGGCCGGCGGCGTCGCGCACGATTTCAACAATATGCTTAATGTCATTCTGGGATATATCGATCTGACCAAGCTGCGACTGCCAAAAAACAATCCTTTATTTTCAGACATCCTGGAAATCGAAAAAGCCGCCTGTCGTTCCCGGGATCTCACCG
This sequence comes from uncultured Smithella sp., assembly GCA_964445385.1. Classification (GTDB taxonomy): domain Bacteria; phylum Desulfobacterota; class Syntrophia; order Syntrophales; family Smithellaceae; genus UBA8904. The sequence goes on along the minus strand of CAYULE010000194.1, from coordinate 4,057 downwards.
CGCAGCTGCTGGCCTTTTCCCGCAAACAGGTCATTACCCCGCAGGTTTTAAATTTGAACGACCTGGCGGGGGAAACACAAAAGACGATATCCCGCCTGATCGGCGAAGATATTGACCTCAGATTTTATCCCGCGGAGAAACTCTGGAACATCAAATTTGATCCCATACAGGTTGAACAAATTCTGATCAATCTGGCCTTAAACGCCCGTGACGCGATGCCCGGAGGCGGCAAACTGGTCATTGAAACATCCAACATCAACATTGATAAAACCTATTGCGACACCCATTCGGATATTACCCCCGGCAATTATGTCCTGCTCACCATCAGTGACACCGGGATCGGTATTGAAAAGGATCACATCCCTTATATTTTTGAACCGTTTTTCACGACCAAAGACGTCGGCAAAGGCACAGGGCTTGGTTTGTCCACCGTTTACGGCATCGTTAAGCAGAACAACGGTTTCATCAGCGTTTACAGCGAAACCGGGAAGGGAAGCACCTTTCAAATTTATCTGCCGCGCAGCACCGAAACGCAACCGGTTAAACCGGCAAAACCCGCGTCACCCATACTACCCGCTTCCGGAACCATTCTACTGGTCGAAGACGATGAAATGATGCTGAGAATGGTTACGGACATGCTGGAGGCTCTGGGATACAGAGTAATCGCTGCGAATAATCCTCAGGACGCTTTATTGATTTGCGAAAAAAACGTGCATTCCATCGATTTGGTCATCACCGATGTCGTCATGCCGCAAATGAGCGGGAGAGAGCTGCGTGACAATATTTTTATCACCTGCCCGGAGTTGAAAGTTCTTTTCATGTCCGGATATACATCGAACATCATTGCTCAGCACGGCGTGCTGGAAAAAGGGATGCAGTTTATTCAAAAACCCTTCAGTATGGGAACACTGGCTAAAAAAGTCAGACAAATGATCACGGAAAAGTAAATTTTTTTAATCATCCGCCTTGCAGTAAAGTTGTCGAGGCATGAAATGAATGTTATGATATCGCAGCAAGTTGCGGAGAATAAACGCTCATCCCGATTAAGCGGGATTAAGGGTATCCCATGAGTATCCTGTTTGAACCATCACAGATAAAAAACGTAACCCTGCGCAACCGGTTTGTCCGGTCAGCCACCTACGACGGAATGGCCGCGACCACCGGCCATGTATCGGCAAGTCAGATAAAGCTGATTTCCAATCTGGCGGCAGGCCAAGTTGGACTTATCATTCATGCTATTACCTATGTTCACCCCTCCGGCCAGATTTCTTCTTTCATGAATTCCCTGGCGGAAGATGCGTTTATTCCCGGAATGCAAAAGCTCACGGGGGCGGCTCATGAACACGGCGCAAAAATTGCGGTTCAGCTTTACCATGGCGGTCGCGAAGCCCGATTTGTCAAAACAAAAAATCTGCTGCCCGTTGCTCCATCCGTCATTGCGGATGATCCTTACTATAAGGGGCCTTATCGCGAAATAACGGAAAAAGAAATCCATGAAGTGATTGAGGCGTTTGGCCGGGCGGCCGCTAGAGCCCGACAGGCCGGTTTTGACGCCGTTCAGATTCACGGCGCACACGGATATCTGTTCAGCCAGTTTCTTTCACCCTTCACAAATAGAAGGAAGGATCGGTGGGGCGGGTCTCTCGGAAACCGACTGCGCCTTCATCAGGAAGTTTACCGGGCGATCCGGCGCAATATCGGAGAAGACTATCCTGTTTTGATTAAACTTGGCGTTGAAGACGGATTTGGCGGCGGGTTGACGCTGGCCGAAGGAATGGAAGCGGCACAAGCACTGGCCGAAACCGGTTATGACGCCCTCGAGATCAGCTCCGGCGTACGGGGAGAAAAATACTCGGGAACGGAATACAAGATAAAAATCAATAAGCCGTCGCGGGAAGGTTATTTCCGCAGCTGGGCCAGGGAAACGAAAAAACTGGTAAATGTTCCGGTCATGGCCGTGGGCGGTTTGAAATCAATCGCCATGATGGAGGAAACGATTCAAAGCAAAGAAGCTGATTTCATATCGCTATGCCGTCCGCTCATTTCGGAGCCGGCACTGATTAGCGAATGGAAACGGGAACCGCAAAAGAAACCACGTTGTGTGTACTGCAACAAGTGTCTGGAAGAATTGCACCGGGGAGTCCCATTGCACTGTGTGGTATTTTCTCACAGGCAATCAACCACCTCGCGGCAAGCCGCGGAGAATTAACTCTCATCCCGCTTAAGTGGGATAAATATTAACTTGATTTGCTTTCAGGGAGGTAAAAACATGAAGGTCGTAGCTTTGAACACCAGCGCGCGCAAAGACGGCAATACCGCCATTCTACTCAACACGGTTCTGGATGAGTGTAAGTCTGAAAACATGGAGACGGAACTGATTCAGCTTGGCGGAAAAACCCTCAGCGGCTGCCGTGCCTGTTATAAATGTTTTGAGACGCAAGACAGGCATTGTATACAGAAAAAAGACATGCTCAACGATATTCTGGATAAAATGGTGCTTGCCGACGGCATTCTTCTGGGTTCGCCCACTTACTTTTCAGATGTGACGGCCAATATGCGGGCATTCATTGAACGCTGCGGCCTGGTGGCACTGGCCAACAATTTCATGCTTAAACATAAGGTCGGGGCCAGTGTTGTTGCCGTGCGGCGCGCCGGGGCCATTTCCGCTTTTTCCAGCATGAACTTATTTTTACACTATATGCAGATGGTCATGCCCGGATCGTCTTACTGGAGCCTGGGCATGGGCATGAATATCGGTGACGTTCTGAAAGATGAAGAAGGACTGCAAACGATGAAAACGCTCGGGCAAAACATGGCCTGGCTCATGAAAAAAGTTGCTTCAGATTAGATAAAACGGTTAACCATGCCGGATTGAATCCATCATGAGGCATTATACGAAACCCTGTGAAATGAAAAAATTCTTGAGACCGGATCAGACATTATGAGGATGACATGAAAATCTCTATTCAACAGGTCAGCACCATCGGACAGGGATTGTTGAGACCGGAAGGCGTCATGGCGCTCGATGACGGCAGCGTCTTTACGGCGGATGGTCGGGGACACTGCGCGCGTATTGCTGCGGACGGCCACACAACCTTTTTCGGCACGCTGGGAGGCATGCCCAATGGCATCTGTATCGATAAAGACGGCAACTGCATTGTCGCCAACATCGGCAACGGCGAAGTTCAGTCCTTATCTCCCTCCGGAAAACATACGGTATTGATGACGGAAGCCGAAGGAAAAAGAATGTTCACCCCTAACTTTCCCTTCATTGATTTTGCAAACCGTCTCTGGGTATCGAACTCCACGGACAATCCCGATATCGACGCCTCTTTACGCGCGCCTGTCCCGGATGGCTGCCTGGTGGTGATCGCGGAGGACCGGCCGCCCCGGATCGTCGCGGATGGCATATGCTTTGCCAACGGAGTGGCGCTGGATGCAGACGAAAATTTTGTTTATGTCGCCGAAACCATGCATCGCCGAGTATTGCGTTACCGGATTAATAATGATAACCGTTTAAGTAAGGCGGAGGTTTACGGACCATCATCTTTGGGTAAGCTTGGCTTTCCCGACGGTATCGCCTTTGACGAAGCGGGCAACCTCTGGGTTGCCTTCCCCGTCGCCAACGCCATCGGATTTATTGATCCACAGGGAAGGCTGGAGATTTTTGTGGAAGACCCGCAGGGCATGGTGATCAATCGTCCGGCCAATATCTGTTTCGGTGGACAAGACCGCCGCACGGCTTTTATCGGCAGCCTGAGCGGAGCCAATGTTCCGTGTTTTGAAGTACCGTCTCCCGGTGTCCGGCTGGCGCATCAGAAAAGATAGATAATTCCCCCTTGAGGGGACGCGAGACTGTAGACTATTAGACTGTAGACTGTTAGGATAGAGAACAACCATTTGAAAGGAGAAAATTTATGGATTACCAAAACATTATTGTATCGACCAAGGATTTCGTCACCACGATTACGCTCAACCGTCCGCCGATGAACTCCGTGAATCTGGGCATCCGGGAAGAATTCTTTGATGCCGTCACCAACATTGAAAAAAGCAAGGA
>CAYULE010000193.1:0-5120 GCA_964445385.1 uncultured Smithella sp. | reverse complement strand
ACATCTTCCATGAGCGGAATTTCCGGGTAACCGCCGAGCTGATCAAAATAACTCCGGCGCATAAAGATCGCCTGATCGCCGTAAGGAACACGCGTGAGACGATGTTTAAGCGACGCGCACTTTCCGGTCAGTGTAAAGATCCACCGGTTGTTTTGAAACCCCAGGTCGAACGCTCCGCCAACAATACGGTCGTCCGACAGCGCGTCGTTGATTTTCGGAAGAGCCACAGGCGGCAGCAGCGTATCAGCGTGCAAAAAAAGTAAAATGTCGCCGGACGCTTTTGCTGCTCCCGCATTCATCTGGAACGCCCTGCCTCTGGGTGCGATCAGGGTCATCACACCCGGATCCGTAATTTGCCCGATCGTACTACCCGACGGATCTCCGTCCGCGATAATCACTTCGTATGGCGTATCTGCTGCGGCGACTTTCAATGACTCCAAAATTTCACTGATTCGACCACTTTCATGAAGAACCGGGATAACGACGGATATCATCATCTCGCTATGCCCCTGTTGTCGTGCCCTGACAGGACGAGCCGGCACCCGCCACACATCCGTAACAGTGGTTGTTGATCACGATCTCGCGGTTTTTGAGCTTTTCAATGTCAAAATCCATGATGTTTTTCGGTGCGCCGTGGTTCACGGTGAGACCCAGCATCTGATTAAAGTCACAGTCATAAAGCAAGCCGTCCCATCCCACGGAAAGGGTGTTCAAACACATCACCTTCTCGACGGCGGCCGGATTGAACGAATGACACAGGATGGAAAGATAATCCTCAAGATTGTCGGATTCGATCAGATAATCAAGATAACGGCCGACCGGAAGATTTGTCAGACAGAAGAGTTGATTAAAACGAACTCCGTGTTCCATCAAAAGCCGCTCGTGGTATTCGTGCTCGAGGGCTGCCTGTGAACCCGGAAGATAGGCGCCCACCGGGTTGTGGACAATGTCGAGACAAAGCCCGCTGCCCGCCACGCCGTAGCCCCGCGTATTGAGTTCACGCATCGCCGCCACGACTTTGCGGAACACACCCGCACCGCGCTGGCGGTCTGATTTGACTTCCAGGTAATCGGGAAGCGATGCCACAATCTCAACTTTATTATTGACAAAGACGTCTATGAAATGCCGGTATGGTTCCTCGCAAAGCAGGGTCAGATTGGAACGGACAATCAAGCGCCGGTTCAACCGGCCGGCCTCGGCAAGAAACCATTCCAGATAAGGGTTCATTTCCGGCGCGCCGCCGGTGATATCGATGGTCGAAATCGGAACGGAGCGAAGAATTTCCAGACATTTCGCAAGAACAGGCATGGTCATGATCTCGGTGCGCGCCGGCCCCGCGTTGACGTGACAGTGCCGGCAGGACAGATTGCAAAGCCTGCCCAGGTTGATCTGTAAAATATCAATGCCTTTGGCCGTGAACGGAAATTTGTGAATTTCACGCATTTTCCCGGCAAAGGAAGGGCTGTCCCCGATCCGGTCAAGAATGCGTAATTGTTCGCGGGCGTCCATTACATTTCCTTCTTCTTGATGATTTTGCGCATCTGCGTGGTATGCGCAAGCGTCACGCCTGCCATCATGGCCGCACCCACATGCGCGGCCTCCATCATTTCCTCGCTGGCAATGCCCAGTGACATGCACTTGGTGGTAAAGGCATCTATGCAATACGGGCAGTTCTGAGTAATCGCAACGGTCAACGCGATGAGTGATTTCTCCCGTTCCGTCAGCTTCCCGGCCCCGGTTGCCGCACCGTAATATTCGAAAAATTTATTGCCCTGTTCCCCGGCCCATTCGGTTATATTCGGAAAATCGGCAAGATCTTTTGGATCATAATAATTCATGCGGCCCCCCTGATAATTATTATTTTTCAATAATATAGCATATTTATATATTTACAATAACAAAAACGTTATCGCTTCTTGCCGGGAGCATTCAATCCCGAAGCCATTTGAATAACAACAGGAAAATAATATAATGATGTGTCCTCTCAGAAGAAAGGGGAGTTGAATATTTTTACACTGATTCAGGCGATTTATTTCTCCACGACGAATCCTCAACTTTTCAGCCTCAATAACTCATCTGGCCGGTAAGATTGCTTTGAAGTTTTTTCTGGTATGTGTATCGGTTTTGCTATTTCTTCTGAATGATCTGTTTCCTTATCGTTGCGGACCCTGTTCCATATCATCGGGATGAATGCTTCGGAAAATGAATAATAGTAATAATACTGCTCGGCTTATAACTATTATCTATTGGATATATGCCACTGAATAATATATCTCTACACCCGGCAAATGAAAGTAAACACAGGAGTGATCATGATGAAAGCAGGTATTGAACCACTGGTAAACGACGGCTTTGCGGGTGAAGCGACAAAGCGCACATTGGGCTATCTTCAGGCACAAAGAGAAAAAGGAAAAAACATTGTGGGGATCTATTGCGGTTACGCGCCCCTGGAGGTCATTCGGGCTGCCAATGCGGCGCCGGCGGTTTTATGCGCCTTTGCCAATAAAACCATCGAAGCGGCGGAAACCGTTCTGCCGTCCAATCTTTGTCCGCTTATTAAATCGAGTTACGGTTTTCTAAAGACCGATACCTGTCCTTTCTTTGCCATTTCGGAAGCAGTCATCGGTGAAACCACCTGCGACGGCAAGAAGAAAATGTTCGAACTGATTGCGGACATCAAACCCATGCACGTCATGGACCTGCCTCAGCTTCCCGATCAGCTCGAAGCCCTCGAAAATTGGACGGTCATGATCAAAAAGCTTAAAGGATTTCTGGAGACAACCTTCAACCGCAAAATCGAAGATGCGGATGTGGAAAAGGAAATTCGTGCTACCAATGAAAAAAACCGTCTCATGAACAAAATTTTTGAATACGCCGCTTTAACGCCAACGCCGGTGAGCTGGCTGGAGTTTTACGATTTAACGTATTTGGGACAGGCCGCGACAACAGAGGACATGCTGCCTGTTCTCAAGGCCTGCGTGGAAAAACTGGAAAAGCGAGTGGCGGAAGGCGTCTATCACGGTGAGAAGAATTCGCCCCGTGTGCTGGTTACCGGCTGCCCGGTGGGCGGCGACGCGACCAAGGTTTTCAAAATTATTGAGGAGGCGGGTGGAGTCATTGTGGTTCTGGATTCCTGCACCGGCATGAAGCCTTACGCGAGTCTCATTGAAGAAAACGCAGCCGATCCTTACAGAGCCCTCTCGCGCCGATACCTGGATTTGCCCTGTTCCTGTATGACGCCCAACAGTCGCCGTCTGGCTGAGCTCGACCGCATGATCGGAACCTTCAAGCCGGATGTCGTGGTCGACGTGGTGCTTCACGCCTGCCATTCCTACAATATCGAATCGCACAAAGTTAAAGAACATGTCGCGTCAAAGCATAAAATGCCGTTTCTGAAAATTGAAACAGATTATTCGCAAAGCGACATAGGGCAAATTCGCACCCGCGTCGAAGCGTTGCTGGAAATGGTGCATAAAAAGTGAGGTATTAAAATGGGCGATATTAAAATCGTCAATGCCACGGGGCTCGCGTGTCCGCAGCCGGTGGTTCTGGCCAAACAGGCAATTGAAGCAAGTGAACAGGTCCGGGTGATCGTCGACAACGACACGGCGCTGGAAAACGTTCAGCGTCTGGGGACAAAACTCGGCTGCGAAGTGAAAACCGAAAAGAAAAACGACGGTACTTATGAAATTGATCTGATAAGAAAGGCGGGTGTCATCGCGCCGAAAGAAGACTTTGTTCCATCATGCTCCGCACAGGGGTCTTCGTCCGGACCTTTTGTCATCGTCATTTCCGAAGACAAAATGGGGCGGGGCAATGATGAGCTCGGTTCCGTTTTGATCAGAGCTTTTCTTCATACTATCAATCTGCAGACAGAAAAACCCGATGTCATGATATTCTATAATACCGGCGTCAAGCTTGCGTTGCAGGAATCCGAGGTCCTTGATGATTTAAAAGAACTGGCTGCTGCCGGTGTGGAAATCCTCGTCTGCGGGACTTGTCTGAACTATTTTGAGGTAAAAGATAAACTGGGTGTCGGTGTTGTATCCAACATGTATGACATCGCTGGAACCATGAGCAAGGCCGGGCGATTACTGACACCATGAACGCACAGACGTCATATTATGTGATTCTCTTCAAATCGGTAAGCTATGTCCTGAAAGCCGAAAAGATTCTCAAAGCCGAAAAGATTTCCCACAAGCTGATTCCCGTCCCTAAACAAATCAGTTCGGACTGCGGCATCTGTCTGCGCTTTGCGCCGGAGCTTAGGGAAAAAATCGAAGCAATCCTTTCCGGCAAAGTAGACATGGAAGAAATCAGGGTGCTGGCAAATTAGTGTAGTACGTCAGAAATACCTTTCTGTCATAACCTTTCAGGTCACGCGTTCCGGGCTTGGAGGCTGTGTCGTAATTTTATCTTTACTCGTCGGATTCCCCGGAATCAGTTTCTTCCACCGGATCGTCTGAAGGCGATAAATCAGCAATGATGATTTCCTCCGCGCGCTCACCGGTCCATCGCCATACCCTTAAGCCGAGTTCTTTCGATAAACTTTCATATCTCTTCAGGAAGGTATTCCCGAAAGGGTTTTCCGTCTCTTGCAGGAATGACGAATCAAAAGCTCTTTCACCATCCCACCATTCCCAGAGCAGATCATTGACGCAGGCAATTTCGAGTACCATGGAATCGATGGGTTCAATATCTTTTTCAAATCCGCAAAGCAGCCCCACTTCTGTTTCAGCAACTGTTTTCAGCGCTTCGTCAGCGTCGGCGCAGAAACTGCATGAGTCAATCAGCAATACTTTATTATGCAACGGAGCGCTCCCGGAAGCCTTGAGCATACTTCGAATATCTTCCCATCCGATTGGAACTTCTTCTCCCTGATTATTGCGAATCAGGATATGTCTCAGCCCATCTTCCGGATCACGGCCATGCGCGCTGAGAATCATAATCCCGGGACCGATACTGTTGCGGAAAAGGCTGAACTGATTTGCCAGAGAATCCGTTTCGTCAATCGTGGCCAGCGTGATACACAAAGGCACGGCATCATTTTCCCAACACCAGGCGTCGCCGAAGCCCGACCAGAATGATTTAGCCGTATACCGCGCGCTGTATTCCCCGTC
>CAYULE010000192.1:0-5160 GCA_964445385.1 uncultured Smithella sp. | reverse complement strand
ACGGAAAAGCTGGACCTTCAGGATATGACCCAGCTGCCCGTTATCGAACCCATGGTGAAGAAAGCATTCGTCTGCCATATCCCGGAGCGAATTCCCGAATACATTGATATGGCCTTCCGCGCAGCGATGAGCGGACGGCCGGGACCCGTTTACCTTGAATTTCCCTGTAACGTTCTGAACGCCAAGGTTGATATGTCCATGGTCAAGAAACCCAGCACAACGCTCGACTCCAAACCCGTCGACCGGGAGAACACCCGCAAGGTTGTCGATTTGCTCAAGGCGGCCAAGAATCCGATTGTCATCGGCGGAAGCGGCCTGTGGTATTCAGACGCCGAAAAGGAAATCATCGAATTCGTGGAAAAAATCGGTATCCCGATTTACACGGCGGGCGCGGGACGCGGCGTCATCCCCGATACGCATCCTCTTTGCTTTGAAGGTTCTCTGGCCATCCGGCCCGGCTCGGCAATGATCACTCTTATGACCACCGACTTGGTGCTTTTCCTGGGCGGCAGGTTGAGTCTTTTCTATATTTTCGGCGAAATTTTTCCGCCAACGGCCAAATTCATTCAGGTGGACATTGCCCCCGAGGAGATAGGGCGCAACCGGACGATTGATCTTGGCATCGTCAGCGATATCAAATCGTTTCTTAAAGAAATAAACAGCGACCTGGATGAACAAAAAATCGGCGACACACTTAAAAAACAATATCAGCCCTGGGTGGACACTGTCCGCTCCGCCCATGAAAGCGGCAAAAAAGACGCCAACGCCATGTGGGACTGTGAGACCCTGCCCATGCATCCCATGCGTCTGGCCAATGAGATCAATAAATTCATGGATCGGGAAGACGACATCGTCGTCGCCGACGGCGGTGATACCTCCACCTGGATGGGCATGACCCGGACCGTTAAAAAAGGCGGGACTTACCTGGATTATGGACTTTACGGCTGTCTGGCTGTCGGTATCCCTTACGCCAACGCCGCCAAATTAAAACATCCGGACAAACGTGTTTTGCTGGTCATGGGTGACGGATCGGCCGGCTTCAACTTCATGGAGTTTCATACGGCGATCCGCAAGAAACTACCCATTGTTGTCGTCATCGCCAACGATCAGTCCTGGGGCATGATCATGCACAGCCAGCAGTTGCGCATGGGACATAATATTCCCAACGGAACGGAGCTGGGCTGGGTTGATTACCATAAAATGGTGGAAGTCCTGGGCGGGTTCGGCATCTGTGTCGAGAAAACAGAAGACATCCGGCCGGCACTGGAAGCGGCATTTGCTTCCGGGAAAACAGCTTGCATCAACGTTAAGGTAGATCCGGCCATCATCAGCCCGGGCAGCGTTGCTCTGGCCAATCTCGGTGGATATAAATGTAATTGATGTTCAATTTCACCTTCGCCGTTTTAAGGGACGGCCTCGACCGGCCGTTCCTTAAAACGCAAGATAAGGAGTTCTCATGAATAACGTGACCGCACCCAAAGAATACAAGCTTTCCAACCGCAGTGCCTATTACATTTTCACGCTGCTGTTTCTGCTGTATTTCTTCGATTACGTGGATCGGACGATCGTAACCTCCCTGGCTCCCTTTATTCAAAAGGAGTGGGGCCTCACGGACACGCAATCCGGTCTGCTCATGTCGGTCGTCTACTGGTCCATTGTCGTCTTTGTTTTTCCTGTTTCGATCCTTGTGGATCGCTGGAGCCGGAAAAAGACCATTGGCGTCATGGCCCTTCTCTGGACTATCGCTACGGTAGCCTGCGCTTTCACTAAAACCTTTCCCCAGTTGCTTGTGGCCCGCTCCGCCATCGGGATCGGCGAGGCCGGATACGCCCCCGCCGGCACGGCCATGCTCTCTGGTTTATTCCCTCCGGAAAAACGTTCCCGCATGATGGGCCTCTGGAATATTTCCATTCCACTGGGCATCGCCATCGGCATTGGTCTCGGTGGTTTCATCGCCACCCATTGGGGCTGGCGGCATGCCTTCGGCCTGGTGGCCATTCCCGGGGCAATCGTGGCCATCCTTTTTTTCTTCGTCAAGGATTATAAAACGGTGGAGCTCGTCAAAACCGATACGTGCAATACCGGTCAAAACCAGGTCAAGATGGGTAAGATGGATATCTTCCGGGAATTTATTAATACCCCTTCGTTGATTTTTACCAATCTCGGATTTGTCGGTTGCGTCTTTGCCAACAATGCGGTCATCTTCTGGCTTCCCTCGTATTTGCACCGTACGACAGGTGTCTCCATCAGCGAGGCAGGCATGAAAACCAGTGTGCTGATGATTCTGGCGCTCATCGGCCTACCTCTGGGAGGATGGCTGGCCGATATGTGGTTTAAGAAACGGGTGACGGCAAGGCTGCTGTTTCCAGCGATTACAACAGCCTTGAATGCCATCTTCATCTTTATCGCTATTTCCTTCCTTCATGGACAGGCACAATATCTGACGTTGATAGGAATGGGCATCCTGGCTTCGGCATTTGCCCCGGCGGCCATCATCGCCACGCAAGAGGTGATTCACCCCGGACTTCGGGCGATCTCCTACTCTGTTTGCGTCATCGTTCAGAATCTCCTGGGGGCCTCCCTGGCGCCCATCGTGATCGGGAAGGTATCCGACCTCTATGGCATTCAGGTGGCCATGTCCATCCTCCCCATTTTCCTTCTGGCCTCGGCCGTGATGTTTTTTACCGGATCTTTTTTTTACAAGAAGGATCTGGATAATGTGCAAAAGATCACCTTAGAATGTGAAAATTAGATCAAAAGAAGGATCACCACCCTGCGGGTGGCACGAGGTACAAGGTTCAAGGTAAAAAGGGAAAAATCCTGTTAGGAAAGTGGAGATTATGAAAGCGGTTGTATTTCGTAAAGACAAAGGACTCGTTTACGAGGAAGTTCCCGATTACCAGCTCACGGCGGACGAGGTATTGGTCAAGGTGGCCAATACCGGCTTTTGCGGTTCCGACCATTCTTTAGTGGCCGGCGGGCTCCTGCCCGACGGCTATATCCTGGGTCATGAGATCAGCGGCGTAGTCGTCGACAAAGGCGCTGACGCTTCCGGCCCCGCTCCGGGTACACGGGTTTGCATTCGTCCCACTTACTGCGGGCAGTGCGCCAATTGCCTCGGAGGCAAACCACATCTTTGCCGGGTTAACAGGCGAACCGCAGGGATCGGTGACTTGCCCGGCGGATTTGCCGAGTATCTCAAGGTCTACCCGCAGATGTTGATTCCCATTCCGAAGGGTGTCGACTCGCGTAATGCGGCTCTGGCGGAAACTTTTGCCTCGGCCCTGCACGCCGTTAATTGCACGAGCAGCCGGATGGGATCAGTTCTGGTAATGGGAGGCGGCCCCATTGGTTTGTCTGCTGTTCGAATCCTCAAAATTCTCAACTATGGTCCGATAGTGCTTTTCGAACCGGTGAAAGAAAAGCGGGATATCGCTTTCCTCTATGGCGCCGACTATGCTTTTGATCCGCGCGAAAAAGATGTGGATCAGGAAGTTATGGCACTGGTTCCAGGCGGGTTTCTCAAGACCTTTGAATGTTCCGGTGTTAAAACCAATATTGACCGCGCCATCGGGCTGGCCGCGGACAACGGGGAGATTTGCGTTGTGAGTATGATCTTTACACCGCTCACCATCGCCGCGCCCTTCCTCATCAATTTAAAGGAAGTCCGTCTGACGGCGTCCATTTCCAATACGCACCAGGAAAATATCCAGTGCCTGGAATGGATGGCGACAGGTATTCTGGATGCGCGACCGCTTATCTCCGATGATGAGCCCCTGGAGAACCTGCCGGCCGTTTACCGGGAGAGAATCGATACGGGCCTGGCCATAAAAGTGATGCTCAGGATCGGCGAGGAATTCTAGGATTCCAGCGGTCCGGCACCATGAATCGATCAGATAATAGAGTGACGGAAACTTCCCGGAGACGCTGAATATGAAAGAACAGTTTGAGCTTCTCTACGGTTTCATCCACTGCCGAGGGAAAACAACTTATTCCGCGGGATACGTGGATACGAAAGAGGAAGCCGAAGCATGGGTCCGGAGTCATCGGGAAGGACTATCCCCGAAACTGAAAATACCTCGAGAAGATCCGATTTGTTATTGCCAGGCTTCCTGGTGCCCGTTCAAGAGGCAGAAACCGTGGTTCGACATGATACAATATTGAAGAGAAGAAACTTTTGATTTAAACGCGTTTGGATGGTAGTAGTCGAAAAAATTTTCCCCTACGGGAAGAATGACTTGAAGGGTCGAAAAAATATTTATGGGTGCCAAGGAAAGACGGGAAAGAGAACGGGAGCAGCGCAAAAGCCAGATTCTTGATACGGCCAGAGCGCTTCTTCTGGAAAAGGGAATGAACGCCACGTCGATCAATCAGATTGCCAAACGTTCCGAGTTGAGTGTCGGAGCGATTTATTTCTATTTTAAAGACAAAGAAGAGCTCTTCGCGGCGCTTCAGGTGGAAGGGCTGGAACTGCTTCATCAGGCCATCAGTGCGGCAGTGGATAGAAAGGCGCCGTCGGAAAAAAAGATCCGCTCGATTGCCCTGGCCTATCTCCGTTTCAGCGAAGAGCATAAAAATTATTTTGATATCATCAATTATTTTCTGACATCACCGGAGACGATTTTCCCACCAAAGTTAAAGAAGGAAATCGATGAGCATGGCTCTGCCAGCATTGCCACGCTTACCCTGGCGATCCAGGAAGGCATTGACAGCGGAAAGTTGAAAGCGGTTGACGCGAGAAGGCAGGCGATCATCCTCTGGAGCGCCTTTAATGGCATGATCCAGTTGAAAAAACTGAAAAATACCATCCTGGCGAAAAATGAATATCAATCTCTCTATACGGAAATTGTCGATCGATTTCTGGACGGGCTTCGCAAATGATGAAGCCTGGTAATAAACATTCAGCAACAGAAAATAACTGCCGCCGCCAATAAACGTCCATAAATCTTCTTCGGTCTTTGCCGACTTTATCTGTAAAGCCTGTCCTCTGACACCCGGCTGTCGGGTCTACCCGTTTCATTCCGATTCTTACCATAGCCACCTGCGGCAGTTAAATGCATCAAGTTAAAATACCATATCTGGGAAATTTCTGTTGACACGTCTGCGTGTCTTGTTTATAACTCCCCATCTTCCAAAAATAATTCTTATTTGACGCAACAG
>CAYULE010000191.1:0-5199 GCA_964445385.1 uncultured Smithella sp. | reverse complement strand
CCCCGGATGGAAAAGTTTGTTTAAGCCCAGCATCGTCATACGCTGGCCAAAATCATCAAACTGCAGACCAACCCACAAGGCGGGCAAAGTAAGAATCAGCGCTATGATCGAGAGGTGAAGGGCGAACCACGGGTGAGTAAACCAGCGCGCCGCCATCTTCATAAGCCGGGAGTGCTTTTTCTTGTTTTGACCCGGATCTGGGATTAAAGAATCATTCATGGTTTGTTCCATCCATGGAATACGAGCTAGTTACAGTCATAACACATTTGCAAATCAGGATAGAGCACGTGAATCAAATTATTAATGCCGGCCCTGGCATCATCGGTCAAATAGGGTTCCGGGCAAATCCTCTCACCATTTTTAATCAGTGAGATATGGACATGATAATAGGTTCCCGGCACAGTATGAAGCCTGCCTAATACATATCCCTGTGGAATCATTTGCCCGGGCGTGACATCCAGATTGGCCAGTTGAATATCTCTGTCGATATCATTGGGCGTCAGACTTTCAAAGGCATAGAGTATCCGATAGGTGGCATTGTATTTGACCACGACACTGATCATCCAGTTATTGTTTCCCTGATACCGGGTGGCATTCACCTCGACGACCTTGCCTGACGCCATCGCCCGAAAGGGCATCAGATCACCGGCCGGGACAACGTCCAAACCGCTGTGGTCCTGCCACGGACTGGTGATACTGCATCCAAAGCCATTGTGGATATAAGCCATATCCCCGTAGTTTACATAGGGGCTGCTAAGCACGATGTCTCCGGCAGGATAGTTATTGATGCAGGCGCCTCTGGTCCCGTTATACGGGGTCGTATTCCCTGCCAGCGTTAATGTGCCGGTAAAGCTGTTTGCATTATTGGCAAAAACCAGATTCAGAATGACTTCCTGGCCATCCACCGTCGTTTTAAGCGTCATCTTGGTTCCAACGACGGTTCCCGTGCCCGTCAGCGACTGCGCATCCGCCGTCAATGTAAAACTCACATAATAACCAATCTGTGTGATCTTCAGAACATGATCGCGAGCGGCTATGCAGTATGTTCCGGTATAATACGTCAGCGGCGTGTCCTCATTACAACCGGCTAGCGTTATGATGAATAAGACGGCAATAATCAATCGCATGATACTGGTTTTCATAAGAGGGTCCCTTTCATGTTTCCGTATAGATTGTTCAGCATCCACCGCAAAACCGGCAGCGGAAAAATCAGCAGCGTGACAACCGGGATGTACGCTACGATATTTTTCCCCGATTCGCCCTGATCATTCGGCGCTATCGCCACTGGACTTATTGTCCCGATCCATTTCCTTCAAGGCGAAAGAACTGCCGGATGCGTCGCAGCAGGACACCCGAGGTCATTGAGACGACGTCCTCCGATGCTTCCCGGGTTGCGGACATTTTCGCCAGACTCTCCCTGGACCGCTTTTCCAGAATTTCCGCCAGGTGCTCAGCTAATTGGCCGTTTTGCTGCAGAACCTTACCAAAAACATCCTTGGTCAGCACCAGTACCTTGGTATCCGTTTCCGCTTTTACGGTGGCCGTCCGTTTCTCTCCGGTCAGCAAAGACATCTCGCCGAAAAAGGCATCGCGATCGAGTCGCGCAACTTCCGTCTCGCGCCCATCTTCGTCCAGAACGCAAACCACAACCCGTCCGTCCCGCACAAGATAGAAGCTGTCTCCTTCCTCTCCCTGCCGCACCAGCACTTCGCCTTCGGCATAAATCTGTTCCCGCAGGTGCCCCGCGATAAAGGTGAGGTCGTCCGCCGCCAATCCGTCGAAGAGATAAATCCCCCGCAGGTGCCTCCGCATTTCCGCCAACTGCGCCGCCTGTTCGGCGTCTTCTTCCTTCCGCGTGATTTCCCGCATCCGTACGTCCCGGATCGGGAAGGGTATGGAAATCCCCTCGCGGCGGAAATGGTACCAGATCCGATCCATGACCTCGCCTTCCACGTCATCTTCAAGCTGGTAGTCCAGATAGTGGAACTTGATCCGGTAATTGATGGCGGAATCGCCAAACGAAGCGATAAAAGATCGCGGCGGAGGATCCTTCAGGACCCCCGGCACATCATCCAACGCGCGTAAAATCACCGCCTTCACCTTCTTCGGAGGCACCTCGTAACTGGCGCCTATCTGCACATTGTGCGCATGCTGCCGCGAGGGCCGTGAATAATTAACAATCGGGGCCTTGGAAATCATGGCGTTGGGAATCACGATGTAATCGCCCGATTTAGTATGCAGACGCGTGGCGCGCCAGGTCATGTCCACAACCACTCCGGTGTGATCGCCCGCTGTGACCCAATCGCCGATGGCAAACGGCTGTTCCGTGTTGAGCGCCAGACCGGCAATGAGATTGCCGAGCGTATCCTGTGTAGCGTTACCGACAATGTAGCCCACGACTATCGATGACAGCGCCAGCACATTCATGTTGGCGTGGGGGAATATGATACGGATGATCAAAAACAGCGACACGAGGGAAATCAGCCACCGTCCGATATCCCGCAGAACCACCGGCACGGTCTTGCGCTGACGCAGACGGGAGATCAGACCGAACAGCAGACTGTCTGCCAGACGGAGCAGCACACAAACACTGAAGAAAATGAACGCCGCCAACACGGCATTCCGCAGGTGGATATGAATGGCATCCAAGTGAGGCGAAAGGAAGAGCAGGATGGACAGGGAGAGAAATCCGAGGTTCAACGCCACCGCACTTTGGCGCAACACCTGCGCGCGGCCGAGGAGCCACTGCATCAGACTCAATCCCGCGTAGAAGAGCAAAGCCTTCCCCAGGCCCAGGCCGACGACCTGCCAGTCAAATGCTTGCCACTGAAAACTCATCATTTCACCCCTCGCATGATTCTGAATTGCCTGGAATTGCAGCATGACCCGCTGCGAAATAGAACAATCATCTGATATTTATTTTGATCAGCAATTCTCTTTTTTGTGAAAAGGAGTATAGAAAATGCGCTCTTGCATGTCAAGAAACTCTTGATCACAGCATTACCTTGAACCCAATATAACCAGGGAAGGATTCGAAAGGGAGGTATCATCATGTAAGCCCGCAAGCCGGTGTAGTTTTTTGAGATGACCCCGCTCCCTTTTGCCCGCCGGATCACCCACCGTGCAGTAATAATAAGCAACCGCAAATAAAATGCTTGACCCGACTACAGCTTCATAGTTTACAGTGCCGTTAAAAAGGACGATATGACGACCTGCAAAACAAAACGATTGATATCTGCAAGCGACTTCACCGGCTCCATGACGATCAGCCAATTGGCCGGGCGTTTTGGTCTGTCCCGAAGCACACTCCTGTATTACGATTCGATCGGACTATTGAAACCGTCCGATCGAAGCCACGCCAATTATCGGCGATATACCGAGAAAGATGCCGGCCGGTTGGAAATGATCTGCATGTATCGCCAGATCGGACTGCCCATGGTGTCAATCAGCGAGATTCTCAAATCACCGAAGAGCAGCGCGCGTGACATCCTGGAGAAACGGCTGCTGGCCCTGGCAAAGGAGATCAGCCGTTTGCGTGAGCAGCAGCATATGATTATCCGTATGTTGGGTGATCGTTCGCTCCGCAAGCGCATTCCTGTTCTGGACAGGGAAGGCTGGATCGCGCTTCTGAGGGCCGTTGGTCTTGATGATGATGCCATGCATAAATGGCATCAGGAGTTTGAAAAGCTCTCACCGCTTTTACATCAGGAGTTTCTGGAAGGGTTAGGGATAGCCGGCAAAGAGATTGATCTGATCCGCCAATCGTCTCAAACCTGATGTTTTCAGAGAGCCGCCTGCTTTAAAAGCATGCTCAGACTCATAACAATTACTATCACAGAAAGGGAGTTCTTAAGATGAAAAACAAACTCATGATGGGATTATGGAAGTATATGATCAATGTACCTCCATTCTTGTGGGAAAAACAGATTGCAAAAGGGAAGAAGAAATATTCAGACCACCTTGCCTTTATGTCCGGAGAACATCGGAGGGTGCATCATTTTGTAGTACGGGAGCTGCCGTTTGCCGGAAAGCCTTTATCGCCGGAATTTATCGCGAATGCCCTGAACATGCCCATCGAACAGACCATTCCCATCCTCGATGATCTGGAATCTCACATGACTTTCCTCTTCAGAAACGCAGAAGGTTCTGTTGTGTGGGCATATCCCGTGACCGTTGAAAAAACACCGCACCAGATCACTTTCCATACCGGTGAGCAACTCTATGCCGCTTGAGCAGCCGACGCGTTTGCGACGCCCTTCGTGCAAGGGCAACTGAGAAAAGAATTTCTGTCGGTTGTTGTCCGGACACAATGTGCTCATTGCGGGAGAGCCATGGAACTGGAGATTGACAGCGATCTCCACTGTCAGGTGAAAGAAGAAGGATGCCACCCGGTCGTCTTTATCCCCGATGTTAATCTTCTTGAACTCGAAGATGAAAGCATCATCAACGCCTTCTGACGGGAGAGCGTTTTCTTCTGGTCAGAAGAACATGCAAGAGATTATCGGCACAAGGTGCATCGTTTGCGCGGCACATACATGACCGTAGATCAAATGAGCAAGGTGACGAAAATGATTCAAAGCGCTATTTTTGCGTTCTAACCGTTATTCCGGATTCAATAGATTTCTTCGGGCTTGATAGATTCGCCCGCTCAAGGGCGGCCCAGAAGGGTGATGTCGCCTGTCTTCTTATGGATTGTGATGACGAAATCGAGCTTCTCTTCGTTGTATGTATTGGTATAGTACTTGTGGATTCCCCGGAAAGAGGCTTTGTAGGCATCGGCTGAATCGTCCTCGCCGGTGAGACAGATCACCGACTCAACATGCCAGTAGGTCGTAATAATCTGCGATTCAAGAAAGAAAAGGACCATCTCCCTTAGCGCGAGCGGGCTGGCGGAAACATTCAGCAGCCTCCCGAGTTTTTTACTCTGCCCGGGGTCAAGCCTGGTGGCATCCAGCCTTGCTAATGGAGAAAAATATTGCCCGGACACGGCAGGCTCGTGAGTTTTCTTTTCGATACCCATGAGCATGGCATCCCGGACCGCGTACCGTGAAAGCGATCCGACGGCAGCATAGGTTTCCGGGGTAAGATCAACAGCCCGGATGGCGGAATCTTTTCGGGCTGCATTGGAGTTTTTATTGTCCCATTCCCGGAAAGGGTTTTGATCTCTGGTGATAATGATCTTTTCCATGCATTTGTCCA
>CAYULE010000190.1:0-5213 GCA_964445385.1 uncultured Smithella sp. | reverse complement strand
CATGACATTGACCGGTCGCTGGGCGATAAAAGCGGAGAGTGGTTTGTGAGCCAGGGGAAAACCGGACGCGTGATCGCATCATTTAATAACGGGCGGCCGGAGATGGTCGAGAATAAAACCGGCGCGCGCATTGACGAATTCGACCCGACGATTTTCATTTTCGATTCCTATCCGGGCGGCATCGGTTTTTCCGAACTGCTCTATCTCGAACATACCAATCTTCTTCGGGCCGCCAGAAACCTGATTGAGAAATGTCCCTGCGCATACGGATGCCCGTCGTGCGTTGGACCCACGCTGGAAGTGGGTAAAACCGCCAAGGAAATCGTACCAAAGCTCATTGATCTGGTGCTTGGGAAATGAAATCCATCGATAAACTCAAGCGACTGACCGGCGAGGATGTTGCGGAAAAAAAGAAAGATCGGTCCGAGGCCATTCCCTCATCATCGGAGAGGCAATCACAGCTCGACGATTTGCGCCGCAGGATCGACAGCGTTGTCTCCCGCGCGGTCACACGAAGCAAAGCGGCGCAGGACGAAGCTCGAGCCCGCGGAAATCGCGGGTTGATCGAAATCCTGTCGGGTGAAGAAATTGAGAACGAACATGGCCGCTTTTTTCTGGTCAGCGACTTGTTGTCCGGCGCCAGCCGTCACGGCCATCGCAACATGCGCGAGGCGTATGATTTTGATATGACGGCGGCGGGAATGCTGGCCAACAACCCCATCCTCGGGGAGTATACCTCATCAGACGCCCTGTTTTTAGATACGGAAACCACCGGACTGGCGGGCGGCACCGGCACGATGGCATTTTTGATCGGACTGGGCTGGTTCGAAGAAGGCCACTTTCAGGTCCGCCAGATTCTGGCGCGTGATTTTGGCGAAGAAAAGGCAGCACTGACCTGTCTCCAGGAGATTGCCGCACGAAAAAAATTCCTGGTCACTTTTAATGGCAAAGCCTTTGACGTAAATCTGCTCACAACACGCTTTATTATGAACCGGATGCAAAGTGATCTGGCGGGGCTGCCTCATCTGGATTTACTGCATCCGTCACGCCGTATTCTGGGGCATCGCCTGGAAAACTGCCGTCTGGTCACGCTGGAAGCGGATATCCTCGGTGTTCAGCGCGAAGGCGACATTCCCGGCTGGGAAATTCCGCAGCGCTATTTCGACTGGCTGAAGCGGCGCGATCCCCGCCTGCTTTCCAATATCTTTGAACATAACCGGCTGGATGTGATTTCGATGGCGACGCTCACCGCCCATCTGGTCGAAATAATGACCGCGCAGGCCGCAGCGCAATACACGCACGCGGATGATTATCTGGCGGCCGCCCGGCTGTTATTGAAACGCGCCAACGCCCAGGGTGTGCAAAAAATTCTGAACATCTTTCATGAAGACACTTGCCTGGAGTTTTCCCTCCAGTCTCAAAAGAAACTGGCACAATTATACAAGCGAACCGGCAGAATCAATGAAGCCGCGCACATCTGGCAGCAAATGGCTGGCTGTGAGCCTTTCGAATTTTATGCCATTTCGGAAATGGCCAAATACCTGGAACATCACCAACGGGATTATCTTCAGGCAAGGGATGTTGTTGAAAAGACCCTGGCCGGAAATAACACGTTTTCAGAAGAAGAAAAAGATTCTCTGTCGCATCGCCTGAAACGGTTAAATGCCAGGTTAAAGACTTTTGGATAGTCCGTCTTGTTCATTCGGATGAGACGATTTCCGGCATGAGAACATTCGTGTTTATTCCTGATCAAACGATCTGATCAACCACCTCGCGGCAAGCTATCGAGGTATGAAATGAACGTAATTGTATCGCAGTAAGCTGCGGAGAATTAATTCTCGTCCCGCTGAAGCGGGATTAAAATATTATTTCATATTTCATTGACAGACGAGACAGGATTTCATAGGCTTCCCCATACACAAAAAGGCGGTTTTCATGAATAAGATTCTATCCATCATCATTCCCGTATTTAACGAAGGCAAAACCATTCATCTCATCCTGGATAAAGTGAAGGCCGTGCAATTGACGGCTGGCATGGATAAAGAAGTCATCATCGTCAATGATTTTTCCACCGACAATACGGAAGAGAAGATACTGCAATACAAACAATCGAACCCTGAACTTAAAATTGAATATTATAAACATTCCGTCAATCAGGGCAAAGGCGCCGCGCTGCATACAGGGATTGATAAAGCAACAGGAAACTATATTATTATTCAGGACGCCGATCTTGAATACAACCCGCAGGAATACAATTTGCTGCTGCAACCCATATTAGACGGCTTTGCCGATGTGGTTTATGGCAGCCGTTTTATGGGCGGGAAGCCTCACCGCATTTTATTTTTCTGGCATAGCATCGGTAATCGTTTTCTGACATCCCTTTCTAATATGTTTTCCAATTTAAACTTAACAGACATGGAAACCTGCTACAAATTATTCAGAGCTGAAATTATTAAATCTGTCAAACTCCGGGAAAAACGCTTTGGTTTTGAGCCTGAAGTAACGGCAAAAATTGCCCGGGTAAAAAATATACGGATTTATGAGGTGGGCATTTCCTATTACGGCCGCACGTATGAAGAAGGGAAAAAAATAAACTGGAAAGATGGTTTCAGCGCACTCTGGTGCATCCTGAAATACAACCTATTTTCAAGGTAACCGAAAATGTAAGCAAGAAAACAGTTCGCAGGACGAAGGGATGGAATCTTTACCTGACCCTTTCATCGCATGAAAATAACCACGATAAGACGAAATAAAGTTGAGAAAGCCAATCGTTAATAAAATCTGGAAAAACAGAAAATTATGGGCGGCCATTTTTCTCATCGTTTTTTTAATTCTTTTTAAACCGCCCATCATGGACACGATCGGACAGCGGTTTCGCTGTGTTTATTACGTCGTCACCGATATTCAATCGTTTCAACGGAACTTAACTACGCCGCATGCCGGCGAACAGGTATTACCCTCACCAGTTCAGGAAATGCTGGCACTGCTCAGGAATCATCAGGTCGCTTCTTATCACCTCTCAGAAAAAATTCGGAATCAAGACCTTCTACATCAAAGGATTATTGAATCGGCCTGGCCGAGAAGGATGTCTCCTGAAAGTAAAAATAAATTGATTTTCATCTCCGAACTTGACCATTCAACTGACTGCAGAGAAGTGGAACGGGGAAAAGAGGTGGCACTTGTTTTTTGCCATTAGCAGCCTATCCATTATTTTTCTTTTTGGCTTGGGATTTTTGGCCGTGAATGCTCTCTGCCTGAAGGACGATCATTCATCATTCATGGAAAGAATCCCTTTATTCCTGACAACCGGTCTTCTTGTCAATCATCTCATCATATTATTAAGCCAATCATTGAAATTCAGTTTGTTCGCGGCAGGGATCCTTTGCAGCTGCGGGCTTGTCTGGTTTTTTATACGTCGAAAAAAGGAATTTATCTTCGGGAGTCGCTCAGACTGGTTTCCTGTTGCGGCGATGGCTTTCATCTTCATGCTTTATTACTTTACCATTCTTTATGCCCCCCTGGAGGAATGGGATGCACGCTCGATCTGGTTTTTCCATTCCAAAATGATCTGGTCTGCAGGATCATTGAATATGGAGGCAGGCTGGGATCATCCATCCCTTCGATGGTCCCATGTCGATTATCCGGAACTGATTCCCGCATTAGCCGCCCAATTATCTTATGTTCTGGGCTACTGGAATGAATACGCGCCGAAATTCTCACTCTTTTTACTTTTGATTCCTGCACTATTCTGGATATTCAGTTTCTATTCGCGCCGTTTCAGCTTCTTATTTCTGGTCCTGGTGTTTCCCTTCGGTTTGAAAAGTTATCTTTGGAATGGTTTCATGGATGGATACATCGCTTTATACTCGGCAATATCCATGCTTCTTTTAGGGCGTTATTTTCAGGAACGACGACTGATTGACCTGATCTCCGCAGGGAGTTGTCTTGCTCTCTTAAGCAACATTAAAAATGAAGGAATCCTCATCGCGTTGCTGGGAGTGATATCTATCGCTATAACCTGCGTGCTGATAACATCATTTAAATGGATCGAGTTTAAAAAACATTTCAGTATTTATCGAACGGGATGGCTGGCTCTTATGGTCAGCCCCTGTATCATCTGGTCTGTTTTCTATAAGTACCAATGGAATCTTGCAAATGATTTGCAGCTTGGAACGGCGGAGACTTTTTTTCGCTTCTACAATCGTTTTTTTGATGGCGTATCGCTCCCCCTCATTCTAAAAGAAACTTTTTTCCATGACCAAAGCGCCGTCTGGTTAGCGCTGACCGTATTTCTCGTGAGCATGATATGGCTGGCCATTTCCAAACGATTTATTGTCAGCTGGATTCCTGCTTTAATGGTCACCATAACTTATTATTGTTTCATCTTGATCATCTATCTCTCGACACCCCAGGATTTAGTTTGGCATCTTGGCACATCTGTGCAGAGAATTATGCTGACGGTCAGCAGTTGTCTGCTGGCCGGATCGTTTTTTATTTTACGTGAACTCGAAGATAGATGGATCGTGAAAAAGCCCTATTGACTTCCACATCGGCCGAGAAGGCTTCCAGACGGAAAATAAAGCTTGAAAACGTTCATGAATATTGTTTACTGTTAAGCGTAAGATCGATTGTTGATGATGCAGCCGGCCAGAGTAAAAAACTATGAAAAGGAATCTGTCCTATGAAAAGGTTTACGATGATGTTTTGTACGGCAACGCTTTTAGGAATCTTTTGGTTCCCCGGCCTATCAGCAGCATTTAGTCCATTGCACTTCATCATGGTAGAACACATTAAGAAATGTCCGGCCTGCGACTTGAGCGGGGCAAGCCTGGTCGAGGCAGACCTGACCGGGGCAAGCTTGATCGGGACCAACCTGACCGGGGCGACCCTGATCGGGACCAACCTGACCGGGGCAAATCTGATTAAGACCAACCTGACCGGAGCGGACTTGTACAGGACAAAACTGACCGGGGCAAACCTGAGTCGTGCCAACCTGACCGGCGCAAACCTGAACAATGCAGACCTGACGGGGGCAGACCTGAGTAATGCCGACTTGACCGGCGCCAGGCTCGTCGCAACCAACCTGTCCTTGAGCGACCTGACCGGGGCAAATTTAACAGGCGCAAACCTGACCGGCGCAAACTTCAGCGGAGCGACATGGACAGACGGATCAAAATGTAAGGACGGGTCTATCGGACAATGCAATAAATAGG
>CAYULE010000189.1:0-5223 GCA_964445385.1 uncultured Smithella sp. | reverse complement strand
ACAAAGAAGCTGGCCTTGCCTCCCATATCAACGGCTTCTTTGTCCATATCGTCCATGAATTTGTAAATCAGCGCGATGGTGATTTGTTCGACCTGGCTTTTGGGGTCGGGAACTTTGCCGACCAGGACATCTCGCGCGGTGTCGATGCGGCGTTTGGTTTCGTTATCCAGCACTATTTTAACCTCTTAATGGCTTGATTGGAAATAAGTGAGCGCATCTGGGTGATGGCGATCTCGTTGAGTTTGATCAGCCGTTCGTTTTGCGGCAAACCCTGCCGGATGAGCACGGCGTTGATGCTTTCCATGTTGGTGAGCACCACCAGTTGTTCAATTGCGGCGTAATCGCGGATATTTCCGTCTTTGCGCGGGTTGGCGTCGCGCCATTCTTTAGCGGTCTTACCGAAAAGCGCCAGATTCAATATGTCCGCCTCAGAGGCATAGACCAATGAGGTCTGTTTTTTGTTGACGAGTGGCGGAATGAGCGTGTCTTTAATGGCGTCGGTGTGGATGGTGTAATTGATTTTAGATAATGTGCGCTGAAGATTCCACTCCAGGGCCAGCCGATTGTTTTCTTCATCTTTGAGACGCTGAAATTCTTTAATGAGATAAATTTTAAATTCGGCGCTGATCCACATGCCGAATTCAAAAGCAATATCCTTATGGGCATAGGTGCCGCCATATTTTCCGGCTGTGGCTCTTAAGCCGATGGCGTTGGTCTTTGCCACCCATTCCTTGACGCTCAGTTTATAACTGTTTAATCCTGCTTGGCTTTTAATTATGGCGAATTCGCCATAATTAAAAAGGGGGTTGTAAACGCCTTCCCAGATGCCGAGAAATTCAACCGTGTTTCTGTTGCGGAGCCAATCGGAAATGAAAAAATCGCCGTCTTTGGCTTTCAACATATCCGTCAGCGATATATAGTCTTCCGTGCCGACTTTGATGATGGTGATCGCGGAACCCTTCACGTCGATCTTTCTTGTTGTCATGCTGTGCGGCTCCTTTCTAAGCGGCAAATTTATTCAGCGCCACAAAATCCTTGATATGTTCGGTGATGGCCCGGCGCAATTCCGGAGTCAGTTTTTTGAAGGCTTCGCCGTAGGGCGACACGTTGAGATAAGCGAAATTTCCTTTGTCCACAATGTCCCGGAATTCGGAGTCGATGATGTATGCCTTAAAAACAGTTTTGGCGTAAGAGAAATATTCTTCTTTGGGCAGATAACGGCTATCAAACTTGTCGAATTCCTCGTCCAGAAGTTCATTCTTGGTTTTAAAATAAGGGATCATCCCGAATATCTTTTCAATCATCTCCCTCAGGCTGATTCGCCGGTCAACGTGGACGGATGTTCTTAGCTTTTCGAGCGTGAAGAAATCTTCGGGCTTATCCAGAATATGTTTTTCGACATAGTCCAGGAGCTCTTCCCAGTGCCCTGCTTCGGCCTGCTCTTTCAAGGCCGGATGTTCAATGATTGTCTTTTCAAACTTCTGAAAGTACATGCGGTCGATCTTCATGCCCTCGGGGCCGACTGCCGCTTCTTGCAGTTTGGTAAGGTAATCGTTACGGGAACTGTCATAAATGCCGGATGTTCCACCACCACCTTCACCACCGCCCGCAGCTTCCTGATAACCTTTTACAGGCAATTTCAAGACTTCATCGTAGTTGAACTTTTCCTCAAAGTATTCGCAGTTGGCAAAATAATCAAAAATCTTAAAGTTGTCCTTTGGCTTTTCGCCTGTTTGCTCCTTCATTGGCGCATCGATGATATCGACTGCGAAATTATACTTCCTTGTACCGCGTCCTTTGATCTGAATGAAATCCGTGGGCGAAAAGATGGGCCGCATCAGGCACAGGTTGAGAATATCGGGACAGTCGTAGCCTGTGGTCATCATTCCCACGGTCACACAAACGCGGGTTTTGCTTGTTTTGTATGATGGATTAAAGTTGCCGGTTCCCGAAAGCCTGTTGTTGGTAAAGTTGATCGTAGATTGCTGGGCGTTGGTTATACTTGATGTCACCTGAACGGCAAAGTCCGAATTGTATTTTTCGGGAAACATCCGATGTCCATATTCATTCAGGGTCTGGGTGATTTTTGCCGCATGATTTTGCGAGACGCAAAAGACAATGGTTTTGCCTATCTCGGAGGTCACGGGATCGCGTAGAGCATTTTCAATAAAAGATCGACAAAATACGTCGTTGGTGTTGTCCGAAAAAAACTTCTTTTCAAAATCCCTTTGAATGAATGTTTCTTGATCTTCCGTGCCGTCATCATTTTGAATGGTGATCGTATATCCTTCATCGGAAAGCAGTTGGGTGGTGATCTCGGTGCGCGCATCGACGACAATCGGATTAACGAGGTATTTTTCCTTGACGCCATCAATCAACGAGTAACGGAAAGTCGGCTCGCCTTCATCACAGCCGAAAGTTTTATAGCTGTCCAGCAGCAGACGCCGTTCCAGTTCGCGGGGGTCATTTTCGCCCAGCCTTGATGTGTCAATATGTTTGAGATAATCTTTCGGCGTTGCCGTCAGCCCCAGTTTGTAGCCGATAAAATATTCAAAAACCGCCCGGCTGTTTCCGCCGATACTGCGATGCGCTTCATCGGATATGACCAAATCAAAATCATCAGGTGCAAAAAGCCGCTTGTACCGGTTTTTAGATAAAAAAGTCTGAATGGTGGATACAACAATTTCCGCCTTTCGCCAGTCATCACGGTTTTCTTTGTAGATAACTGTTGTGTAATCATTTTTCAGATAGGCCACAAAAGCCCGATAAGCTTGTTCTTCCAGTTCCAATCGGTCAACCAGAAAGAGAATACGCCGGGCATTGCTGGTACGCAGAAACAGCTTGATAACGGCTGCGGCAACCAGTGTCTTACCGGTGCCGGTGGCCATCTCAAAAAGAAAGCGGTCGCATCCGTTACCAACAGCTTTTTGAAGCGCCTGGACGGCTTGAAGCTGATACTTTCTTAAAAAACGGAGCTTATTGATTTCAATGTATGATTGTCTTGTTGATTCGTTTTGATAGGCCGGGTCGGCTTTGTAATCCGGCTTCTGCGTTAAAACGACGTAATCTTGTTTTGCATCTTCCGCAATCAGGCCGTCACGGTCTGGTTTGAAACTGTTATAGCCTTTTACCGTCTCCCGCGACGGGAAACAACTGATGATATGGGGATTCCCTCTTTCCAAATCCCAGAAATAGTGAATATTGCCATTGGATAAAATAACAAAGCGGCAATTCTGAGCTAAGGCATATTTCCTGGCTTGCTCTTTTCCGAAAAGCGGATTTTTATCTTCCGACTTTGCTTCCAACACAATAAACGGAAATCCCTGTGCATCCAACAAAAGAAAATCGATAAATCCATTGCCTGTTTTTTCAAAATCTTCACCAAGGTCATTGAGGGTCGTGGTAGTTAATTTGACATTATTTTCCAAAAGAAGATTGGCTTTGCCATTTTGGGAATCGAAGAAACGCCATCCGGATTCTTCCAGAAGTTTATTGATCTTGATCCTTGCCTTTGCTTCCTTTTCAGCCATCGGAATCGAACCTGTATATCAAATAGATCATGGATTTATAATTGCAGCGAATAATACTACTTCTTCGAAACATTGCAACATTTTAATACGAGGTCTCAATGAACATAGTGGATGGTGAATAGTCAAAAGAGATAAGGATCACCTCACCATCCCTGCCCCTCCGCATGCGTCGGACTGATGCGCTAGTGGGGGATAGATTCGGGATATTTAACTCAGCAGTTGCCCGCAGTCTTTCCAGCCGACAATTTTTATATCTTTTTGCCGGTAGGTTTCATCGCCGCCATAGATCAGTGCGGGCGTGGCTGCTTTCTCTCCGGCCAGCGCGCACCATTTTTCCAGGCCGGCGAAGGATTCATGGGTCAGTGTGCGTCCTGATTTAATTTCCACAGGCGTTAATTTTGTGCCCTGCTCGATAATTAAATCCACCTCATTGCCGTTGTTGTCGCGCCAGAAAAAGAAGGATGGCTTCTCGCCGCTGTTCAGCCGCGATTTGATAAGTTCCGCGATAATAAATGTTTCAAAGATACTGCCCCGCAAGGGATGCGTCTCCATCTGCTGGGGCGTTCTGATTCCCAAGAGCCAGGCGGCAAGCCCCACGTCATAAAAATAAAGTTTCGGCATTTTGACAAGACGTTTATTAAAACTGACGGCGTGCGGCCTCAGTAGATATACAAGATAGCTTGCTTCAAGCACGGATATCCAGGCTTTGGCGGTGTTATGGGTAATGCCGCACTCCACAGCCAGAGACGACAAGTTGAGCAATTGCCCGGTGCGTCCGGCGCAAAGCCTGACGAATCGCTGAAATGTTTCCAGTTCTTGAATCTTCAGCATCTGCCGGACGTCGCGTTCAACATAGGCTGTGACGTAAGCGCTATACCATGTGGCAGGCGTCAACGTTCTATCATAAATCGGCGGATAGCAGCCGGTCAGCAGCATGGCATCAATATTTGCGGGTAGTTTGTTCGCGCCTGACAACTCCGGCACGGAAAACGGCAAGAGCTCGACAAAGGCCGTGCGCCCGGCCAGGGACTGGGTGACACCCGACATCAAACCAAACTGCTGAGAACCCGTCAGGATATAAAGACCCATCCTGCCATCGGCATCCACGTGGGTTTGAAGGTAGGAAAGAATTTCCGGTGAGCGCTGCACTTCATCCAGCACAGCGCCATTGGGAAAACGCGCCAGAAATGAACGCGGATCTTCTTTGGCCGCGAGACGGATATCAGGTTCTTCCAGAGACGCATAAGGCCGTTTTGTAAAGACAGCTCTGGCCAGTGTTGTCTTGCCTGACTGACGAGGCCCCGTTAACGTCACAACAGGAAAGCCGCTCAGCAGATTTTGAATGGTTTTTTCTGCGATTCGATCAATCATGACAAATACTTAGCAGATGCTATACAATTTGTCAAAAGCTTTTACATTTTGTATAAGGACTTTTTTAAAAATTCATTTTGCCGGCAAAAGCTACGGAGATGAAATGTAAGTCCGCCCCCGTTTCAGGAGGCCCGGTTTTAGAGACGTTTGAAGCAAATCAAAAATGATTATTTCCTTTGGTGCACGGAGGCCTGGGCAACTCAAAATGACCTGTTGTCAAGTTTTCTTGTTTGTGACATAAGGCAAAAAGACTGTAAGATGAAGGTTCGCACAAAGCAGACCTACAGCCTGACAGACCACAGCCTATTAACCTGTTTTACGG
>CAYULE010000188.1:0-5228 GCA_964445385.1 uncultured Smithella sp. | reverse complement strand
AAATATTTTTTACATAAAATGCCCGGAGCAGAACTTGACTGCACATTGCGTGGCAAGAGAATCACCATCCACTTCCACTTTTTTCGGCCAAAATCTCCTTGACACATAAGTTGAAGTTTTCTAGGCTTCGCCCAATAAAAAAGAAGTTTAACTATTTATTATGTTTTCATAAACATCAATACTGCTGTCGAGGAGGTTTTATGAAGAAATTATGGGCAACACTGGTTCTCATCTTAAGCATGGCGGTTCTTTTGACATCTTGCAGTTCCGGGAGCGATCCGCTCCCTGTCAATCGGTCTACGGTCACAACTACAGCGGTAACAAACATTGCTGCGACAACCGCCACCAGCGGCGGTAACGTCACCTCTGATGGTCTTTTGGGCGTCACGGCCAGGGGTGTCTGCTGGAGCAGGACGGCCAACCCCACCATCAATGACAGTAAGACCAGCAACGGAACAGGCAAGGGCGCATTTGTCAGTGCCATCACCGGCCTGACGCCCAACACACTCTACCATGTGCGGGCCTATGCCACCAGCATCCTGGGAACGGCCTACGGCGAAGACCGGACTTTCACCACTACTCAGGAAGGCTTCACCTTTACCGCGGTCCAGTACAAGATTGTTCAGCCGGACGGCACCACCATCATCCTGCGTTCCAGAGGCATGGGTTCCGATCCGAACAAGGCCTATTTCGACATCTTCATCGAGGACGGCAAGGGTGGCGTTGAGGCTTTCCTGGCCAACCCGGTATGGTATCACTTTGATGCGATCACTGCTGAAAATGCCATTAATCATGTCATTGCCGACAGCGAAGTGCGGGGGCTCCTGGCCAGCGTGAATAATTCATACTACCTGGACATCAACGGCGGATCGGACATGGGTGGCATTACTCACCAGATCAACACGGGAAGCTACGCCCTGGACATGACCAAGGCAATTACAGCATTTGACTTTGGCTTCCTGGCTTATGGAATCGTGACGGAAGAAACGCATACGATTGCGGTAACCGTGCCTTTTGGAACGAATGTAACGGCGCTTGCGCCTGCAATCACGCACACGGGAGCCAGCATCAACCCGGCATCAGGCGTGGCAAATAACTTTACTACTCCAAAGACCTACACCGTGACAGCGGCAGATGGTTCGACACAGGCATATACCGTTACGGTGACGATAGCGCCGGCATCATCGGCCAAAGCCATTACGGCGTTCACTTTCCCCACTTCGACAGCCACTTACATTAATGAAGCAGATCATACCATTTCGGTAAGAGTTCCGAGTGGAACGGATGTAACGGCACTTGTGCCGACCATCACGCACAACGGCGTAAGTATCAATCCGGCAACCAGTGTGGCAAATAACTTTACTAATCCGAAGACCTATACGGTTACAGCGGCTGATACGACGACACAGGCATATATGGTATATGTATATAGTAGTGGCGCCACCGTGATTCATGTCGATACTCTTAGAGGAGGGAACATCGACAGTGGTTTAAGAACTGATTGGGACGGCATTTACGAAAACGTAAAAGGCGCGCTCTTTTTTAACGGCTCAATTTTTGTGACCAATGACACCGCTGCGCATATGTACTTTACCGACCTTAGAACCGGTTTGCGATTGCTCGACTACATCGTCACGACCATCGGGTCCACTGCCGGGTCTCAGGACGTGCAGCCCGGTTACACGCTTACCCGGAGCACGTATACTTATACCGCGGCAAAGGATCCGGGCGGTCCCTGGATTAAAGACCTTGGCTCATCCTATCCCGTTTCCGTTTATCTTATGTTCATGGACGGAGGCGGCGTTCTCCGTCAAATGCGCTTCCTCCCGGCTGTTTCGGTGGAGTAATAAACAGGATTAGCAATCCTGCTATTCATCCTTTCCAAGTGGAGCAGCCCCTGCGGGATAAAAGCAAAACAACTAAAGAAACCACCGGCGCAGGCCGGTGGTTTCTTTAGTTTAGGTCCAGTTAATTAAAAAATACTGTAAAGGCGGCAAAGGTAAAAATATTTTTTATAACATTATTTCGCGGTCAGGATTGCCTTGACACGCAATATAGTATTTCATACATTGCATCACTCAAAAGGAAGTTCTTATCAGGTTATTATTTCAAATTCTGGTCTAATATTAGACCAAAGGATCTGAGTACCAGTAAAGCCAGGCAGGTTAGGAAAATTAGTTCATATGAGTTTTAGTTCATTCACATTCATTATTTTCTTTTTCCCGTTATTTTTCGTTCTATACACATTGACCCCCGCCCGATGGAAGAATCTTGCGCTAATTCTGGCAAGTTTCCTTTTTTATGGCTGGGCGACCCCTATAGGGGCATTGATTCTTTGCGTCGGGATTATTTTTGATTATTATATTGTCGGATTTCTAAAATCTGCGATCTCACCCCTGCGGAAAAAAGTCCTCATGGCTGCCGGAGTCTCTGTCAATGTAGGGTTACTGGTTTATTATAAGTACTCCGGCTTCTTCGCAGGAGAGCTGAACCATTGTTTTTCATATCTGGGAATCAACACAATTCCCTGGACGGAGGTTCTCTTGCCGCTGGGGATTTCTTTTTTTGTATTCCACAAAATCAGTTACATTATGGACGTATATTTTGATGCGGCGGAACCGGCAGAAAGTATCCAGGACTACGCTTTGTATGTCGTCATGTTTCCCAAACTTATCATGGGACCTATTACAAAATATCGCGATATGCGCAAACAGTTGATCCACCATCCTCATTCGCTCGATCATATCTTTGAAGGTTTGTTTCGTTTTTGCATTGGTCTTTCCAAGAAAGTGCTCATCGCGGATTCCCTGGCTCTTACGGCAAGTGCCGTCTTCAACATGAACCATGCCGAATTGCCGGTTTCCTATGCCTGGCTGGGAATCATCTGTTACACTTTTCAGATTTATTTCGACTTCGCCGGATATTCAGACATGGCCATCGGGATAGGCCGTATGCTGGGTTTTTCCATCCCGGAGAATTTTAACAGACCTTATATCGCCGCAAGTTTCACTGAATTCTGGCAACGATGGCATATCACACTGTCGGCATGGTTTCGCGAATATCTATACATTCCTCTGGGGGGAAATCGCGTATCCCGGGGAAGGACTTACTTGAATCTCTGGATTGTTTTTCTCATGTCCGGTCTATGGCATGGGGCAAACTGGACGTTCATTTTCTGGGGGGCTTATCACGGCTTCTTTCTGGTCGTTGATAAAGTCTTTTGGCTTGAGCGATCCCGCAAGATCGGCAAACTCATTGCAACACCTCTTACCTTTATTTTTATCATGATCGGCTGGGTATTTTTTCGGTCATCATCTTTTAGTGCGGCGATCGGTTATCTTTCCCGCATGTTCGATTTCAGTGCTGTGGGACGCATTGTCACTGATGTGCCCCTGCAGGAAATAATTACCCAAAGGGGAATTTTTATTTTGGTCATTGCCTCTTTCTTTAGTTTTGTTCCCGAAAAGCCATTGCAGAGATTAGTATCTTATTTCGCTGCGCATAAGAACAAAGTATGGTTTGCCACATTGCAGATGATCGTCTTTGTGATCTTGACCGTTTTGTGCATTTGTTCAATAAGCAGCAGTAATTTTACACCTTTTATCTATTTCAGGTTTTGACGATGACGCGACGGGTAAAACAATTATTTATAATTTTCTTGATTATTTTTTTTATTTTTATTCAAATCTTCACGGTGTGGAAGGAATGCAGGTGGTTGAAAGATTTAGAGTTGCATGGCGAAGTCGTTGCCGTGCCTTTCCCTTATTTCGGCCTGAGACAGGTTGCCACCGGAGATTTCCAACGCGGTATGGACGCCTGGTTGCAGAGCCGGATTGGGATGAAAGCCGCTTATATCAAGCTGGAAAACCAGATCAACTATTCCCTGTTTAATTATATCAGTGGTTCGCCTTCGCTTGTCATCGGCAAGAATCGATGGCTCTTTGAAAAAGTGTACGTCAAAAGTTATTATAAACAAGATGTCATTGATGTAGCTGATCTGGAAAAAAAGATCCGGCAAATGGCCGACCTTCAGAACGAGCTCGCCTTGCGGGAAATACCATTTTTATTTATCATTAGTCCAAGCAAGGTGTCGATTTACCCTGAATACCTTCCCACGCAATATGCTTTTCCCCATCGCAATACGATCAAAAGCAACTATGAGAATATGATTCCACTTCTGAACAAATACAAAATAAATTATTTAGATGGCAATCAGTATTATCTGAATCTGAAAACCAAAGATCGGATGCCGCTCTTTTATCCAGGCGGCACACACTGGAGTTATTACTCCTGCTGGTTTTTTACCCTGGAGGTGCTTGACCGGCTGGAAAAAAGCTTACAGCATAAAATGACGAGGCTTTCGGCCTCCGGTTTTTCAACGACAAGCGATCCTAAAAAGTCAGATCGTGATATTGCCTTGCTGACAAACCTGATATTTGAAAAAACCTTCTTAAGCCCTTCTTATTATTACCCGAAGGTCAAGTGTGATAAAAGCATCGATGGCTATCAGCCCAGAATGCTGGCCGTTGGGGGCAGTTTCATGTATACAATCTTTCACTATCTTGACGAGTGTTCGGTCTACAAAAAACGTGACTTTTATTACTATTACTCAACCAATGCCGAATATCCTGAACGAACAAGGACTCCATTAAACAAGAAGGACATAGATCTCAAAAGTGTGTTGATGAAAAATGACATTTTGGTGATTGAGTCAAACATGCAAATGCTTCATAATATCGGCAATGGATTTATCCAGGATGCCCTGAATGCACTCAGACGTTAAACATCGAAATGCAATGTCCTACTATTTAATTGACATCCAGGACTGACAACTTTATAGTTTAAGCATGAATGAGTGAGTTAGTATACGCGATCTCTCTGCATTAATGATTTAAATATTTTATGTTTAAAGGAGGACGTATGATTTCCAAAATTCTTGTACCGTCAGACGGGTCAAAAACATCTCAGAAAGCAGCCGCGTACGCAGTTGACCTTGCCAAACAATTACATGCCTCAATCATTGCCCTGAGCGTTATCGATAAACGCTTGTTTATGGCGCAGACCATTCCCGCATCAAAGACAGCAAGGCACATGGCAGAGCCTGTTGAAGATTATCTGAATGAAGTTGCCGAAGGGTATATCGGAGAAATTAAGAAACTGTGCGATAAAAGTGGCGTCGCCCTGAAGTCTGTTATTAAAATGGGATACCCGATAGAGGAAATTGCCAA
>CAYULE010000187.1:2065-5252 GCA_964445385.1 uncultured Smithella sp. | reverse complement strand
GCGGATTTACTGGGGCAAATGGCCGATCGTCTTTACCTGGAAAAACTGATGCTGCTTTACAATGAATTTGAAGAAGGGGGTGTGCCGGGTTTTGACAGCGAAGCCGATCTCTACCGCAAAACAGTCAATTTTTACAACCGTACCCAGGCCCGCTTTAAAAACGAATTTGGCAACGTCAACCGGTTTATGATTCCTCACTTCAAGGACCGCTGGAACATCGAAGCGAATATTTATGAGGAATCCATTGAAAACAACATCAACTACCTCAAGTTTGTTCTCAAAAGCAGCCAGAGAAATATTTATCACTCCCTGAGGCGCAATACGATATCGCTGCAGTAGGCTTGTATAGCTCGACCATCCAAATACAACCTCTTGATTATGCCGTTAGCAAGATCATTCCCTATGAGGTGTTGACATTACATGACACAACTAAACCACACCCGCCAATATCAATTCAATAATATCTTTTAAACACATTCTACACTGAAGTGATGATTCACGGCACCGCAAAAAGACAATATAGATCTTATTTTGTCATTCCCGCGCAGGCGGGAATCCAGTGATTTAAGAATGTTATGGATTCCCGCCTGCGCGGGAATGACAAGTTGGTGGACTTTTCGCAAGACCATCATAATTGACATTTCTTATTGATATGTTATTAGAAAGCATACCGCAAGGGTCAAAGGTTTATCGCATAAGGAGGCTCATGTGAATATTACGGTTAAAAAAGGAAATCTTGCTGATACGAAAACTCAGGCGATCATCCTGGCCGTTTGTGAAGGTGAAAAGAAATTTTCCGAATTGGTTGCCAGCGTCGATCTGAAGACCGGCGGACTGCTGAATGATATTATAAAAAGCGGCGATTTTGAGGCCAAGCCATCGCAGGTTTCCGTGATTTATTCAAAATCATTGGCCGCTGGAAGAGTCGCGCTTTTGGGGCTGGGCAAGAAAAGCGAACTGAATCTTGAAAAAATCCGCAACGCTTTTGCCAGGGTCATGCAGCATCTGCGAGGTCTGAATATCAAAGATGCGGCAACCGCCATGGACTGGACGCTTCTGCCGGATCAAAAAGAAAAATTGATCGCGGCAGTGGCGGAAGGGGCAAGCCTGGGTCTTTATCAATATACACCTTATAAAACCGTGGGCCGCGATGAACTCAAAGAGATGCGGCAACTGGAAATTATAGCGGAACCGAAGGATTATTCAACAATTCTTGAAGAAATCAAGAAGACGAACATCATTACGAACGCCGTCTGTTTCGCCCGCAATCTCATTTCGGCGCCAGCCAATGAAATGACGCCGTCAATAATGGCGGACCATGCCTCAAAAATCGCGAAAAGAAAAAACGTTTCCTGCCGTGTGCTGGATAAAGGAAAGATGAAAGCGCTGGGCATGAACGCTTTGCTGGGCGTCGCGGCCGGCAGCCATCAACCGCCGAAACTCATTATTCTGGAATACACCGGAGGCAAAAAAAGTGTTGCGCCGATTGCCATGGTCGGTAAAGGCCTGACCTTTGACAGTGGCGGTATATCCATCAAGCCCGCGGAAAAAATGGACGAAATGAAAACGGACATGTCCGGTGGCGCGGCGGTGATGGCCATTATCATGGCGGCGGCGGATCTGAAACTGCCCATAAATATCGTCGGTCTGGTGCCTGCCACGGAGAACATGTCCGGTGGCGGGGCCTTGAAACCGGGCGATATTTTAAAATCATATTCCGGCAAGACGATTGAAATCATAAACACGGACGCGGAAGGTCGGCTGATTCTGGCCGATGCGCTGACCTACGCGTCCAAATATAAACCTGATGCCATTATTGACATCGCCACCTTAACCGGCGCCTGCATCGTGGCGCTGGGTGAAGATGTGATCGGCATGCTGGGGACGGATGATCAACTGAAAAAACAGATCAATCAAGCCGCCGAAATAACCGGTGAGCGGGTCTGGGAACTGCCGCTATGGGAAAGTTATTCCGAGTTGATCAAAAGCGATATTGCCGATTATAAAAACACCGGCGGACGCATGGGGAGTACGATCACGGCCGCGGCGTTTCTCGGCAAGTTTGTCGGAGATTACCCCTGGGTGCATCTGGATATCGCGGGGCCTGCCTGGTCAACCAGGGACAAAGCCTATATTCCCAAGGGCGCGTCGGGGGTAACGGTTCGCCTGCTTGTTGAATTTCTGCAAAGCCGATTAAAAAGATAACCATGCAACCGCTTTTGGAGATCAAAAACTTAAAGACGATTTTTTCGACGGCCAGGGGTGTCATCAAGGCGGTTGACGGTGTGTCACTGATGTTAAATGCCGGTGAAACACTGGGGATCGTGGGCGAATCCGGCTGCGGCAAAACCATGCTGGCGCTTTCCGTGATGAGGCTGATTCCGTCCAGCGGTCAAATAGCCGAAGGCCGGGTATTGTTTGATGGTCAGGATTTGCTGTCATTGACCGAGGAAGAGATGCGGGAAAAACGTGGCCGGGATATCGCCATGATTTTTCAGGAGCCGATGACGTCGCTCAATCCGGTTTTACGTATCGGCGAACAGATTGCAGAGGCAATCCGACTGCACCAGCATGTCCCGGCCAAAGAGGCACTTTCCCTGAGCGTGAAACTTCTGGATGAAGTCGGTATTCCCGAACCCGAAAGAAGGGTGAAGGATTATCCGCATCAACTCAGTGGCGGGATGCGTCAAAGGGTCATGATTGCGATGGCCATGTCCTGCCGGCCAAAATTGCTGCTGGCGGATGAACCGACTACCGCGCTGGATGTGACGATTCAAGCACAGATTCTGAATTTGATTTCCGATCTGAAAGATAAAAATAATATGGCGGTCATTCTGATCACGCATGATCTGGGTGTTGTCGCAGAAGCGGCGCAAAAAGTCGCGGTGATGTATGCGGGTAAAGTTGTGGAAACAACAGACGTGGGGAAATTATTTGCCCGTCCGCTGCATCCCTATACCCGGGGCCTGATCGAGTCCCGCCCCTCCGGTTGTGCCGATCTCGGGGCTGACGGCGAGGCCTATTTAAAAACGATTCCCGGCACGGTTCCCAGCCTCTATGATCTTCCATCCGGCTGCCCTTTTTCTGAACGCTGTTCGTTGGTGATGGACAAATGCCGGGTTTGCGAGCCTGAATTAAAAGAAATTGAAGAGGGACATTTTGTTTCCTGCTTCGTTGCTGAGAGTCT
>CAYULE010000187.1:0-1965 GCA_964445385.1 uncultured Smithella sp. | reverse complement strand
AAAAAAATATTCTCTCGGCGGTGGATTCCTGCAAAATCGTCCCAGGATTGTCCGGGCGGTGGATGCCGTTGATCTGCAAATATTTGAGGGAGAGACACTGGGGCTGGTCGGCGAATCAGGCTGTGGAAAGTCAACGCTGGCGCGTCTGTTGATGAGGCTGGAAGAGCCGGATGCGGGAACGGCATATTTTAAAGATCAAAATATCTTTGAGCTTACTGCCGAAGATTTAAAAACTTACCGGCGCCGCGTCCAGATGATTTTTCAGGACCCGTATTCTTCGCTCAACCCCCGAAAATCAGCGATCAGTATTATTCAGGAACCGCTCACCATTCATCGAATGGCCGACCGTGAGCAAAACCGGGAAAGGGCAGTTCAATTGATGACCAAAGTCGGCTTGAGCCCAGAACAGGCAAGGCGTTATCCGCATGAATTCAGCGGCGGGCAAAGGCAACGCATCGGCATTGCGCGAGCGCTGGCGCTTCAGCCTGCTCTGATCATTGCTGACGAACCGGTTTCCGCCCTTGATGCTTCCATTCAAGCGCAAATTCTGAATCTACTTAAAGATCTAAAAAAAGATTTCGGATTAACATATTTGTTTATCTCTCATGACCTTAATGTCATCCGTCACGTATCCGACAGGATAGCGGTAATGTATCTGGGTCGCATTGTTGAGCTTGCGGGGAAAAATGATTTGTATACAACGCCTCTTCATCCTTACACGAGAATGCTGCTTTCGGCCATGCCGTCTTGCGATCTTAATAAGCCCAGACACAAACTCGCAATTCGCGGAGAGGCGAGGGATGCAGGTGATCAGGGTTGCAATTTTAAAAATCGTTGCGTCTATAAGATTGCAATCTGTGAAAACACGATACCGCAATTGCTTCGATATCAGGAAAGAGGATGGTGTGCTTGTCATCGCGCAGGCGAAATATGATTTTAAAATGTCAAAGTCAGAGAAACATTTGAAACCGTTCCTAAAGAACATGATGGGAAATGAAATTTTATCTTAAATATTAAAATGGAACACGGGAACACGATCATGCATCAGGAAGAAAACGTATTCTGGAAAAATGGTTTGCTTACCGGCGAAGGGTTGTATCGAAAGAAGGCGGGGGATGAAGGCGTTGTGATCTGCCATCCGCACCCGCTCATGGGCGGGTCCATGCACAACAATGTTGTGGAGACCATCCGGGATGTATTTTCATCCTGCGACTATTCCACATTGCGTTTTAACTTTCGCGGCGTCGGGGAAAGCACCGGCCGTTATGATGAGGGCAGGGGAGAACAGCAGGATATTTTATCGGCCTGTGAATTTATGAGTAGTCGGGGCGTAAAAAAAATCACCCTGGCCGGTTATTCTTTCGGAGCCTGGGTTTGCTGCAGGTTGCTGAAAGATAAACCATTGCTGATCGACTCCACAATTTTAATTTCTCCGCCACAAAAGTATTTTGATTTTGATTGGAGTGGGCTGGAAGATACTGTAAAATTGATGATCTGCGGCGATCTCGACTCGTTTTGTGATGTGGACGATTTAAGAAAAAAAGCAACAGATATTCATTCAAAATTCATAAGACTTCGGGCGACAGACCATTTTTATAGCGGACAGGAATCACAATTAGCTGAGCATTTAAGTAAATATATTCATGAAAAAAAAGCTTGATTTTAATGAAAATGGTGTTATTGTCGAAAAAACTGTGAGTGGGTAAAGACTCACGAGATAAGTAATAGATGGATTTGCGTTAGGAAATTAGTAGTGCATAGATTTTTTTATAAAGTAAAAAATTAACCGCAGAGAATTCTTAAATCAAGAAAAAGAATTCGTGCGGTTTTTTAGTTTCTGAAGGATTTTAACCGGAAGAAACAAATTTTTGAAAGGGGGACTTTTAGCATTGGCAGAAGGAAAAGTAAAATGGTTTAATGAGAAGAAGGGGTTTGGTTTTATTGAAAACGATGAGGGCGGAGATG
>CAYULE010000186.1:0-5253 GCA_964445385.1 uncultured Smithella sp. | reverse complement strand
AATGTATAAACTAAACCAGGAATTATCAATGCTATTTCAAAAGAAGTCTCTAATTCAACAGGACACAAGATTAAATAAGTGCAATGAACTGAATAATGACCTTTCCAGACTGAATCAAAAATCACCTGAAGTAAATAGTGGTCAAAGATATCATAGGCGTCGAACAACGATAATCGTCCGATAATCTAAAAGAAAAAAACGGATGGGGGCACCACTTCCACAGATTAAAAAAATCATCGCAGCCTGTTTCTCCTGGGAACACGTTTATGGACCCTGCCCAATCTATTCATTTCATCCTGCTGTTGTTGTTTTAGTTTCATTTCGTCGCGCAATCGTTCGTTTTCATATTGCTGTATTTCCCGTTCAACACGCTGTCGTTCTCGCTGTTGTTCCATCTCATATTGATGCTTTTCCCGTTCGATACGCTGCTGTTCCAACTGTTGCTCTCTTTCAACACGCTGTTCTTCCCGCTGTCGTTCCATTTCTCTCTGCTGGATGATCGCATTTTCCT
Organism: uncultured Smithella sp.; assembly: GCA_964445385.1. Taxonomy (GTDB): domain Bacteria; phylum Desulfobacterota; class Syntrophia; order Syntrophales; family Smithellaceae; genus UBA8904. Next base: position 4,742 of record CAYULE010000186.1, on the reverse strand, counting down.
GTTGCTGTTGTGTCGTTTCATTTATTTCGCTTTGGGAATCATCGATCTCTGATTCTTTCTTGCTTTTTGATGTATTACTCTGGCCCTCGAATGACATCCTGAAGTGCAAATTATGCCCGACATCATGCACCTCCCAGGGGAAATTTGTCATCTTCGATATGTCACCGTCGGAGTTTTCCTGTTTATATAACGCGCGCATTCCCTGTGGGTAAGGTGAACTGGCAGAACCATTTTTCCTGTCACTATCGGATGGAGGTCTTGAGTAACGGGGCCCCATTCCCGGGATACCCACACTGGCATTGGGTTGGTTTTCCAAGCCGCTCAGGGTGACCCAGGCAATATACTGTTTTGCAGGATTCAGAGAAAGATGCGGTATGTCAAAATCCAACCAGTCGGCTTGAAAGTCCTTATCGCTGAATGGAATGGTCGTTGGTCCTGAAATCCACAGTGCTGTCGGGCTGGGGTGGTCACCGTTCCATTCAGAAAGGATGACCTGCAATTTGAAGCCTCGCACTCTTTCCTCAAGGCTATACTGGGTAAATAAAAAACCAAGTTTAAACAGGACAGGCGCATGATGGAGTGGTGTAAATATCTGTCCTGCAGCCGTTGTTACTTTCTCACTTCCGCTGGCGCGGATAATATAACTGTTCGATTCCATTCCAAGTGGTGGAATAACCGGTAGTGTAAATACAATCGGCTCTGGTGGCGATTCATTCCGCGTAAAAAAAGTGTATTTAGCAAAAATGGCAAGCAAGATAAAAATTATGGCAAATATCAGGATTGACTTATATTGAATGGGTCTCTTTTCTTTATTCACATTCAATCGATCGTCATTTTTTATGATGGATTCCGTGTTTTCAGAATCGGGGGATGGTTTCCATTTTTTATAGAAGATTCCGCACTTGGGACATTCTTCGGAACTTATGAATTTATCATCATTACTGGTTCGTTCGTAACCGCATTGGGGACATATTGTCATCGGCAATTCCTTATTCCTGCGCAAAAGGCCAAAACAATTAATATACGTAACCTGTAAATCCGGTTCTTGATGCAAATGCTAATTTGGGAATTTTTTATCTTCTACCCAGAATCTCATTGGAAATCAAATTAATTTTATTTTTAACGATTGCAATTGGCAATCAATAGACGGCAACCTGCTTGATGTCATTGTTTGCAGGCCCGCACTTCCTCTGATTCGACGATTTTGAATAATCACTACTTGGATTTTTTATTCAGATGTAATGGAAAATATCCTGCTGATTAACTTCCGCGTCAACCATCCTCCCATGGTTTCCGGTTTTCCTTATCCCCTGTTCTGCAAATACAAACGCCTGCAAACCATTTGTTCGCAGGCGTTTATTTTTACTTTAGATCAGGTGCAACAACGGCACACTGTTTACTTTTTAACTTTCTACCATAAGGCTGCTTTCTATACGGTCATGACCTTGTTGATGATGGACCTCCGTTGCATTCTGACTGTCCGGCCAGGCCAGACCTCCCTGGCCGGACATGATCTTTTCATCAAAAAAATTATAAGGGATTGTGTCCAATGAGGGCCTTGGTTTCCAAATATTCCTCCAGTCCGTATTTGCTTCTTTCACGCCCCAGCCCCGATTGTTTATAGCCACCCGCCGGGGCATTAATGTCAAAGTCGGCCCCGTTGATAAAAACCTGGCCGGCACGGATCTGTCTTGCCGTTGCCCTTGCCTTTTCAAGATCTGCCGACCAAACGGAACCGGAGAGGCCGTATACGCTCTTGTTCGCGATTTCCACAGCCTCTCTTTCGCTCTGATAGGGGATGATGGACAGGACGGGTCCGAATATCTCCTCCGCGGCGATGGTCATGTCGGGTTTGACGTCAGCAAAGATGGTCGGCTTGACGAAGTAGCCCTTAGGCAGATTTTCCGGCGGCTCCGGCCCGCCCGTCACCAGGGTGGCTCCTTCACGGATGCCGATTCTGATGTATTCCCGGACCGATTGACGCTGCTGGTCGTCTACCATGGGTCCAAGATAGACACCGTCTGCAAAGGCATCTCCCATTACCATGGATTCAGCGAGGGACTTGGCCATTTCCACGATTTCTTTTTGTTTATGCGCCGGGACAATCATCCGGGATAAGGCGATGCAGGTCTGCCCGGAATTCAGAAAACAGTTGAATATCCCTTTCATAACCGCCGTGGAGAAATCGGCATCTTCCAGAAGGACGTTGGCGGACTTCCCTCCCAATTCCAGCGTGACCCGCTTGATTGTTCCCGCAGCGGCCTGGGCCACGGCGATGCCGGATTTCGTGGATCCCGTGAGAGAGACCATATCGATATCGGGATGGGACGATATCGCCCGCCCCACTTTTGATCCGGCGCCGGTGATCAGATTGAAGACGCCGGGCGGAAGCCCGACATCATGCAGAATCTCGGCCAGAATATAGGAATTCAGAGGGGCCAGCTGGCTGGGTTTGGCAACCATGGTGCAGCCCGCCGCCAATGCCGGCGCCACTTTACCCACCAGTTGGTGGAGGGGATAATTCCAGGGAGTGATAAACCCGCAGACACCGATGGGTTCTTTCACGATCTGCGTCTTTTCCATGGCATAGGAAAATTCGTATTTTTCCAGGATCGGAACAAAGCTGTTCAGGGTGGCGATGGGCAGGCCCGCCTGGATCATCCTGGACCACGGCGCAGGCATGCCCATCTCCAGGGCGATCGTATCTCCAATCTCGTTTTGACGGGCTGTCATGGCCTCGGAAATTTTTTTAATCAGATTGATCCGTTCCGTAACAGAGGTTCCGGACCAGGCGGGAAAAGCTTGCCGTGCCGCAATGACGGCCTGATTGACGTCTTCTTCGTTGCCCATGGCCACTGAAGCAATGACCTCTTCCGTGCAGGGGTTGATCACGTTAATTCTGTCCGTGCCGATAGGGGAAACCCATTGCCCGTTGATATATATTTTATCATGTGTTCTCATGTTGATTTCCTCCTGTTGTGCCCTCATAGACTGCCTTAATCCACCGGGAAAGCTCCTCTTCCGGCGGCTTCTTCGGCGCCAGCAGGTACCAGATTCCCGACGTTGTATGATGGATGATTTCATCCGTATCAGAGAGTTTCAAGCCCATCTCTTTTAGCGCCGGGACACCGCACAGCCGATAAAATGACTGGATGGCTTCCCGGATGGCGGACCCGATTTCAGAGACGGACTTCCCGTTCGTGTCGATTTTTAACAGACAGGCCAGCTTGTTGAGCTTCTGAGGAATGAATTCGGCCATATATTCGATATTGTAGGGAAGAATGGAAGCACAGAGAAAACCGTGGTTATGGATGCTGCCGACTTCGCCCATGGCATGGCCCAGGCAGTGGCCCATGCTCAACCCGCCGCTGGCTCCCAGGATCGATAGAAAGGCCGCATAGGACATATCCGTCCGCGCCTTCATATCATTCCCGTTCTGCATGGCCGGCAGGAGGCTGTCGAGAACCAGTTCGATGGCTGTGAGGCCGAAAGAATCCCGCATGGGTGATGGTGTATAAATGGCCAGACCGCCCATCAGTCCTTCTACGGCATGAGCAAAGGCGTCCAGGCCGGTGGAGGCGGTGATGTGCGGCGGCAATCCCGCGGTGAGGGCCGGGTCGATGAAGGCCATCGTCGGCACCAGATCAGGAGACATGACGGAAACTTTCAACTTCAATTCCGGATCCGTGATGACTGCCGACGGGGAAACCTCGCTGCCGGTCCCGGAAGTCGTGGGGACGGCGAAAAACGGCCGCAGAGGATTATCGAAGGGCAGTACTTTAAGGCCGTTAAGATTGATGGCGTGGGCGCGAAGCGAATCCGGGTTGGCCAGGTTGGCATTGACCGCCTTGGCTGTGTCTATGGAGCTGCCGCCGCCTATGGCAACAAAGGCATCCGGCTTGATCTCCCGCGCCATGGCGGTGCAATGCTCAATCACTTCCATGGGTGGATCAGGCAATACCCCGTTGTATGGCGCCACTTTCAGCCCAGCCGCCTCCATGTTAGCGACAAGCGGCGCGACAAGGCCCGCGCTCTCCACGCCACGATCAAAGATGCACATGACACGTTTCGATCCGGCGAGCTTGATATTTTCTCCCAACTGTTTGGAACATCCTTCTCCAGCAATGATTTTTGTCGGCAATTCAAATCTGTAATCCATGCCCCCTCCTTCTTTCAGTATTCATTGTCTATAGTATAAATGCATCTCTTCAATATCCGGCGTTCCTTTTGTCTTTTCGCACACTGACCATTCCTTACCGTTTATTTATTCTCCGGTATCCCTCCTTTTCATCATTTTTGGCCATGGAACGCAGCGCGCAAATATCTTGTCTCCAATAAGGAACGCCCCATCAGCAATGGTGTTTAAAATATGGTTGCAGGTTTTTTCATTCTGATTAAGTCTGCGGCCAGATAAATTCAGCTTCTTCTTTCAGGCCAAGCGCCATGAGCCTGTTGCGGGACGATACGCCGCTGGCGGGATCGAATTCCATCAGTTCGTAAAACCGGCTCTTCATCTCATCAAAATGAATCTCGATGCCGGCTGTATCGCCGTCTCGTGCCGGTTCCTTCAGTCGCGGGGTCAGATCATCATCGGCTGCGGCAAATCCGAAACGATAGTTGATGCAGCGCTTCAGGTGAAAAATACGCAAACCGGCTTCCATCATCTTCGCGACATCATAACCATAACCGGCCGCCGCATTGATCAATTCCACTATTTCCGGCAGGGTCAGAGACCGGTCGGC
>CAYULE010000185.1:0-5259 GCA_964445385.1 uncultured Smithella sp. | reverse complement strand
CAGGCCCAGAAGATGGAGGCTATCGGCACACTGGCCGGAGGCATTGCCCATGATTTTAATAATATTCTGGCGTCCATGATAGGTTTTACGGAAATGGCTGTCAGAGAGACCCGTACTAAGACGAGGCGCGATTATCTCGATCAGGTGCTTCAGGCGTGTGATCGGGCGAAAAATCTGGTCAATCAGATTCTGGCTTTTAGCCGGATGCGTGAGCAGGAGCGCTATCCGGTGGACCTCAGGCCGATTTTACAAGAAGCGTTGAGTTTGCTGAGAGCCACTTTGCCTGCAACCATTGAAATTAAAAAGGATATTACCCGGGAAGAAACTCAAGTGCTGGCCGATCCCACGCAGATTCATCAAATTATTATAAATTTGTGTACGAATGCCGCGCACGCGATGCAGGAAAAAGGAGGCTTGCTGGAAATCCATTTATCCAACATTGAGATTCTTCATCCTGCGCTCGCACCGTATCCCGATTTGCCGATGGGGTCCTATGTAAGGTTATCCGTTCGGGATACCGGCCACGGCATAGACGATGCCATTAAGGACAAGATATTCGATCCTTTCTTCACCACGAAAAAAACCAAAGAGGGAACCGGTCTGGGCCTTTCCGTTGTTTACGGTATTGTGAAGAGCACCGGTGGTTCGATTGATGTTCAAAGTTCGGTGGGAGAGGGCACGACCTTTACGATTTTTCTGCCGCGATCCAGTTCTGAAGACCAGGCCCTGGAAACGAGTCAGGCAGAAATTGATTTGCAAGGTCAAGAGCGAATCCTTTTTGTTGATGATGAAGAAATGCTGGTGAAAATGACAAAACTGTTTTTCCGGCATCTGGGATACCGGATTACGGCGACAACCAGCAGCCCTGAGGCACTCAGGCTGTTTCAGGAAAACCCCGGAGCGTATGATCTGGTTATCACCGACATGACCATGCCGCAGACAACCGGCATCGAACTGAGCCAGGCGCTGTTAAAGATTCGCCCGGAACTGCCGATCATTCTATGTACGGGGTACAGCGATTCCGTCAACACGGCGGAAGCCCGGAATCTTAATATTCGGGAGTTAGTCCTGAAACCGGTTTCATTAAATGTTTTAGGCCGCCTGGTGAGGCGGGTGTTGAACGGTTAAGGTCATCGTGAGCGTGCAATGGCAAAAATACTGATTATCGACGACGATGAAATGTTTTGCAGAATGCTGTCCAGCGCCATTACGGGCGAGGGGTTTGAAGTGGATTGTGCCTTTAACCTGTCATCCGGTTTGCAACTTGTTTCCAGCCGTTCATTTGATATTGTTCTTCTGGATGTCCGGCTGCCTGACGGCAATGGTCTGGATAAACTATCCGAAATTCGTGACGCGGCATCCGTACCGGAAGTGATCATCCTGACCGGCGCGGGAACGCCAAACGGCGCGGAGTTAGCCATTAAAAGCGGCGCCTGGGATTATATCCAGAAGCCGTCCTCCGTCAGTTCGATGATGCTCGCTTTGATCCGGGCATTGCAATACCGTGAGGAAAAGTTAAAGAAGAAACCGTCCGTCAACATGAAAATGGAAGGCATTATCGGCGGCAGCTTAAAAATGAAAGCCTGTCAAGATCTGGTTGCCGAAGCAGCATCTTGTGATGCAAATGTTTTAATTACCGGCGAAACGGGCACGGGCAAAGAACTCTTCGCGAAAGCGATTCACCAAAACAGTTCTCGCGCCGGACGCAACTTTGTCATTGTGGATTGCGCGGCCCTTACACAGAGTCTTACCGAAAGCACCCTTTTCGGGTATGAAAAGGGCGCTTTCACCGGCGCTGATGGACGCCGCGACGGGCTCATTAAACAAGCTGACGGTGGAACGTTGTTTCTGGACGAAATCGGTGAGCTTCCTGTGTCCATCCAAAAGAGTTTTCTGCGCGTGCTTCAGGAGCGACGTTTCCGGCCCCTTGGCGGCGCCAAAGAAATAGAAAGCGATTTTCGATTGCTGGCGGCCACAAACCGCAGTCTGGATAAATTGGTGGAGAGCGGTCAGTTTCGTAAAGATCTTCTTTTTCGAATCCGTTCCATTACCCTGGAAGTGCCGCCATTGCGGGATCATCTCGATGATCTGGTCGAAATCGCCATCTATCATACCACCCGAATCTGCAAGCGCAGCCGTATTGAACTCAAGCAGCTTTCGCCGGATTTTCAGGAAGCCCTGCTTTCCTATATGTGGCCGGGAAATGTCCGGGAGCTGGTCAACGCGGTTGAGCGGGCTATCGCCGCCGCTCTATCCGCGCCGACTCTTTTCCGCAAGCATCTGCCCAGCGCGATACGTGTGAAGCTGGCGCAGGGCAGGGAAACGGGGGAATTATCCGAAGAACCCCTTTCCGACATTGCCGCATCTCCAAAACTTCCCCGGTTGAAGGATTTGCGCGAGTCCAGTTATGCGCGGATTGAAAAAGATTATCTTATGAAGCTGCTGGAAACCACGGGGGGCGATATTGATCAGGCCTGTGGCATTGCCGATCTTGGTCGTACAAGACTTTATGAGTTGTTGAGGAAACACAAAATATCCGTATAACGGCTCATAAATGAAAATGGATCTCCTGCAATGATGCCCATGCTGATGAACGCATCCTGATAACCTGAGACCTTTGCATAACTCCTCTATTTGTCGTTCCTGGCCTGCGCCGGCATGACGACTTTGATGGCGATTCTAGCCATTATGACACAGTCTCTTCACGATGAATGGCAATATTGTTAGTTTTCCGTAGTTGCGCGAAGCTCCTGAAATGACCGTTACGCAAAAGTCTTAGTCTGTCTATTCCCAACGGATTTCTTTGACCGCCTGTCTATGCGGTAAAACCGCACGCTGTACGCTTTCCCCGTATAAATCCGCTTTTCCCGCACGATGTTTCGTTTATCGAATGATTACTTTTATTGCAAATAATGAGTAATATCAGAGTCATGCCCTTAATATCAGCTCTGGCACACTTATTGATTAAGCATTGATCGGGCATGCGATTTATAGCTGATAAATTTTGAGGTGACGATAATCCATGGGAGTGATTCTTTATTTGCCGGGAAATGATGATTCGAGTGCGGCTTTGCTGCGCGTTATCAAAACCGCCATTCCTGATGATGAGATCGAAATATATTCTTCGATCAGCGAACTGTCGGAGAGGCTGCACCAGTCTATGCTGGATGTTGGTGTTGCGGTTCTGCATGTGGCCAGCCGCGCGGAACTGATGGAAATTATTTATCTGGGAGATCTGCTTAAAGAATTAAAGATCGTGCTGGTCCTGCCGGATAATCAACCGGACACTCTGGATAAGGCGCATATTCTGTGCCCGCGTTTTATTGTTGCGGCGGAGAGTGATTTTAAACATTTGGGAAGTGTTTTAACGAAAATGGTGGATCTGTATGACAAGACGCATTGAGTGCAAATGTGAAAATATCCCAATAGAAATTATATTAACAGACAGGAGGTAGTATGAAGAATCGGTCTTTACGTTTTAAAATGGTCATGGGCGGTGTGATGGCCGTGCTGGTGCCTTTGCTGGTGGTTGGCGGATTTGCCATTTATAAGGCGATGAACGCGTTGGAAGACGTGGCGAGATCCCAGTCGATGGAAGTGGCGAAGGGACTGGCGCACATGGCGAATCTGGCTCTGCAGGAAGAGTTGAAGATTATGGTTCAAACATCTCAAAGGGATGTGGTCATCGCCGCTGCTGAAGAGTATGCCAGTGGCATCAAGGCAGGTCCGGCATCCAAGAAAGCAACGGCGGAATTAACCGCCATGCTGAAGAAACGTGGTGAAGATTATGAAGTGGCTTACATTGTTGGTGTTGACGGTTCCATTATTTCGGATGCTAAAGATGGTAAGTTTTTAGACAAAGGAATAAATCTCACAACACGGGATTACTTTATTTCGGGGAAAGAAGGCAAAGTCTCCATCGGTGCCGTCGTTAAATCAAAGGCCACGGGAGTTATTGCCATACCGGTTGCCGCTCCCATTTATTCAAAAGATGATAAAATTGTAGGTGTGATCGGAGCAACAGTGGTCATTGATTTCCTGTCCGATAAGTTGACCGCGACCAAACTGGGTACAACGGGTTATGGTTATGCCATTGATAAAACCGGCCTGGTTATTGCGCATCCGAAGAAAGATTTAATTCTTACACTAAATGCCCTGCAGCAGGAAGGGATGAAGGCCTTCGTCACTCGTATGATTGCCGGAGAAACCGGCACGGATCCTTATGTCTTCAAGGGAGTGAAGAAAGTGGCGGGTTTTGCCCCGGTGCCTCTGGCCGGCTGGAGTATCTGCATCACCCAGGATTACAGTGAATTTATGGCGCCGGCCTATCATCTCATGTGGCTGATCATTCTGATCGGTCTTATTTTTCTGGTTATTGCCGTAGTGAGTGTTTCATTTTTCGCCCGGGGAATCGCTCTGCCGATCGGGCAGGTGTCCAATGATCTCAATGACGCATCCGAGCAGGTAGCGGCGGCATCGTCCCAGGTAGCGGCGGCCAGCCAGAGTCTGGCTGAAGGGGCATCGGAGCAGGCCTCCGCCCTGGAGGAAACGTCTTCCTCTCTGGAGGAAATGTCCTCCATGACGAAACAGAACGCGGATAATGCCGGTCAGGCGAAAGCGCTGACGGCTCAGGCGAAACAGATTGTGGATAAAGTGGATAATCAAATGCGTCATATGGTGACGGCAATACAGGAAGTGACCAAGTCCAGTGAAGAGACGGGAAAGATCATCAAAACCATCGATGAAATCGCGTTTCAGACCAACCTGCTGGCGCTGAATGCCGCCGTGGAGGCGGCGAGAGCCGGAGAAGCCGGCGCCGGATTCGCGGTGGTGGCTGATGAAGTCCGGAATCTGGCCATGCGCGCGGCGGAGTCGGCCAAGAACACATCCGGCCTGATCGAGAATACGATTGCCACCGTGAAGAACAGCCGTGATCTGACCGAGCAGACGCAGAATGCTTTCAAAGAGAATGTAGAGATTTCCACCAAGATCGGTCAATTGATTGATGAGATTGCCGCTGCATCCGCTGAACAGGCTCAGGGCATTGGTCAGATCGGCAAGGCTGTCGCGGAGATGGACAAAGTCGTGCAGCAGACGGCGGCCAACGCCGAGGAATCAGCCAGTGCCGCGGAGGAGATGAATGCTCAGGCTCTGCAGATGAAGCATAATGTGGGACAGCTGGTGACGATTATTGACGGCGACAGCAACGCCAATATCAGTCCGGCAGCGCAACAGCCTGTCGAGAGTGAAAAAAGTCGT
>CAYULE010000184.1:0-5330 GCA_964445385.1 uncultured Smithella sp. | reverse complement strand
CCTGATCGATAATACCCAGAGAAGCACAGGGATTGATTCCGATTTTGTTCATGCCCTCGATGGCTTTAAAAATTTCCATCCATTCCTTTTTGGCTTTCACGCGTTTGCCGCTGGTGACAATACCGAAAAATTCCGCTCCGTCTTTCTTGGCCTGTGCGGCTTCCGCAATCATCTGTTTGGCGCCTTTGAGCGGATAGGAAGGCACATCCGTGGAATAGTGAGACGATTGCGCGCAGAATTTGCAGTCTTCGGAACATTTACCTGACTTGGCGTTGGTGATACCGCACAAAATAATGTGTTTTCCCTTAAAATGTTCACGGATTTCGGATGCGGCAGCCCAAGCGTGATGCGGATGGCTTGATCCCTCAATAAAAAGTTCCAGAGCTTCCGTTTGGCTGATGCCTTTCCCTTTGACAGCCCTATCTTTCAAATGATCGATCAAATCCATAGTTTTTACCCCTGTCTTTTATTCTGGGACGGTTTATAAAGAAAAAAGAATGGCGCGTCAATTATTAATGGTCACCGCCGGCCGCTTTCGGCTGACAGATCTTTTCTCCGTGATAATCATCATGCTGCCCCGCAATGGTGAAAAATGATAAGTATTTGTATTAATAAGAACATTAATATTTTGTTTGCGAAATTAAAAAAATACATTAAAGTTCCGCACGCAGCGTCTCGATAGATTAAGGTAAAGCCTGATATTTTCTGGATTTTGTTTCTGAATCATTCGGGTTTATGAAGTGCCCCTCTAAAATTAGATGGATATTGTTTTTAAGGTATTTCAGGTAAACACATAATATGGGCAAACAATTTAAATGGTTACTGACCTCTTGTCTATTCCTTTCCCTGCTTTTTTTTGTCTTTCTTAGTAAAGCCGCCTGGAGTTCCGGGTTGCAATCACCGGAAGTCACATTGTGGAGTGCCGAGCTGCCGTTACCGGATGCCAGCTTCAACGAAAAAAATCTGTTAAATTTAAAACTTTCAGATTGCCTGGACATTGCTTTTACACAGAGCCGTCTGCGGGCGGTTTCCCGCGAGTCCGTGAAGATTGCCGAGGCGCAGTTGGGCCAGGCCCAATCCGGACACTGGCCTCAGATGAAGCTATCCATGACGGCGGTCCGGATGGATGATGCGCCGATGTTCGTTTTTCCCGGTCAAACACCGATCAATGTCAAGCTGATGGACCGCGATCTTTTAACCGGTTCGCTAAGTTTGATGTACCCGCTCTTTACAGGCGGTAAAATCTCGGCATTAAACAAACAAGCCAGGATCGGAGTGGATGTCAGCAAAGAAGAGGCACGCAAGACGGATTTACAAATTGCCAGAGATGTCAAACAGTATTTCTACGGACATATTCTGGCCCGCAAGCTTCATCGGCTGGGTCGCGAAACACTGGAGCGGTTTGAAGCGACAGAATCTCTGACGCAGAGCGTCTATCAGCACGGGTCGGGTAAAGTCAAAAAGACAGATTACCTGCGGTCAAAAGTGATGACTTCCAATGTCCGCTCGATCATTGAACTGTTGAAGTCCAATGAGGAATTGAGCCGGTCCGCTCTGGCGAATGCCATGGGGGTTCCCTGGAATACGCCGATTAACGTGGCCGAAATGGAAATCCCTTTTGTGCCCTTCGGTGGCAATTTGAACGATCTTGTAGCCAGCGCTCATCAGCATAATCCACAGATGAATCAAGTGCGCCTGGGACTTGCCGCGCGTGAGGCAAAAATAACCGAAGCCCGATCGGGTCACCTGCCGATTGTGGCTCTTTTCGGCAGTCTTAATCGAATGGAAAATTCCTATTCCGGAGGCCTGAGCAATGAGGAAAACCGTAATACCTGGCAAATCGGAATGGCGCTGGAGTTGCCGATATTTAACGGATTTCGCACTGTCAAGGAAGTCCAGGAAGCGCGCCTGCGATTGGAGAAACTCAAACATGAAAATGTGCTGCTTTCAGAGGGTGTCGCTTTGCAGGTGAAAAACGCGTTTCTGCAAATCGCCCGTTCACAGGGACAGGTGACGTCCATGAAAGATGCGCTGGAGGCTGCCATAGAAAATCGCGACCTCAATGTCCGGGCCTACGCCCAGGAGATGGTGGAAACAAAAGACGTGATTGAATCGCAGCTGATGGAATTCCTGATGCACGGCCAGTATCTCAAGGCCCTCTACGATCATCAGGTCACTACGGGCGATTTGGAATATCTTTTAGGGAGCAGTCTTTATGAAAATCGTTAAATTCATGGTTTCTATATTCATCCTGTTTCAGTGCTTTGGCATCATCCTTTTCACGGCCCCGTCCGCCGGCGCCCAGACCATCTGTAATGTCGGATACTCCGTTAAAAGCATGGCGGATGTTGATCCCCGGGATGCGGAAGCCGCCCTGAGAGTGTGGGCGCAGGAATTTGGAAACCAGTACGGCTTTATAGTACATACCTCTCTTTATGACTCCGTGGACAAAATGGTGGCGGACTTTGTCGGTCAAAAACTTGATTTCTGCGCCATGACCAGCATCGATTATTTACGCAGAGTGAAAACGCTGAATGTTAAGCCGGAGGTGGCGCAATTCCGGAATGGCAAACCCACCGTCAAGTATTTGGTGCTGACGGGCGCCGATTATCCCAAAAAAAGTCTGGCCGGTTTTAAAAATAAAAAAATGTCTATTTTAAAAACCAATCATTTAGGCCTGTTGTTTCTTAATACCCGCCTGATGCAGGAAAAAATGCCGCCGGCGGAAAAATTTTTCAGCGCGACCCATGAAAGAAGCAAGGAGTCTCAGGCCATTCTGGATGTTTTCTTCGGGCAAAGCGATATTTGTGTGGTCACCGCTTCGTCCTATCGCACGATGAAGGAACTCAATCCTCAGGTGGAACGCAAACTCCACGTGATGGCCGAATCACCGGAGCTGGTGAACACGGTCGGTTTTTTCCGCAGTGACTTCCCGCCGGCAATCAAAGAAAGGGCGATTCAAGGCATGAGCAGTGAATACAAGCATCATGCGCGCGGCAAGCAAATTATGCTTTTATTTAATATCGAAAAAATGGGCCTTATCAACGATAGTCAGCTCGACAGTGTCAGAAAGCTGCTGGCCGATTATGAAAAACTCAAAAGAAAGAAATAGCATTCTGCGCGGATACGGATACGTTCATGATCGGCATTTTTAAAAATCTTTTAAACATCATTCGCCGCCAGGGGATCTTTTTCCGCACCTTCATGATCCTGATGGCGCTTTCCGTGATATTAATCGTTCTTTTCGCTTTCATGGTGATTCCCCGCGAAAAAGCGGCCATTCTTAATACGATGGAATCTCAGGCCAAGAATATCAGCGCGTCGATCTCCGAAGCCACTTCCAGCGCCTTCCTGAACGGAGACTATGGTTCGGTGGTCGAGCATAATACACAACTCCTTTCCAAAAGCCGCGACATTCAATATATCATTGCCAGGCGGCACAATGGCTATTCACTGGTCAACACGCATGGCAAATGGGAGACCAGGGAACAGCCGGATCCGGCCTGGGAGGGCAGGGAGATGACCATCGCCGGAGGCATCATCCACAGTTCCATTGTCGGTAAAAAGGTGTATCATTGCGGCGTGCCGTTGAATCTATCCGGCTATGACTGGGGATACATTTATATCGGCCTTTCGCTGGACAATTATGAAGAGCAGCTTAAAAATACCTACAAGGTTATTTTTTTCCTGAGCGCGCTTTGCCTGCTCATTGCCATCCTGTTGTCTTATTTCCTCGCCAAGCAGCTCACGGAACCGATTCGAAAATTACGAGATACGGCGCACAGAATCATGCGGGGCGACATGTCGGCGCGTGCTGAGGTTCCACCGAATGACGAAGTCGGTGAGTTGGCCGAGTCCTTCAATAATATGACAAACCAGATGATCGCTTCTCAGAAAAAAATCCAGGATGCCTATGATGAACTGGAAGTGTACCGGAAGAATCTGGAAGGGCTGGTCAAGCAAAGGACCGAAGAATTAACCAGGGCCAACATCAAGCTTCAGCAGGAACTTGTCGAACGTGAGAAGGCGGAAGATGCGCTGGGTGAATCGGAACGCCGCTACCGGGTCATTTTTGAGACGGCGGGTAACGCCAACATGATTGTTGAGGAAGATCGAACGATCTCGATGATCAATTCCGCCTTTGAAAAGCTTTCCGGTTATGCCAAAGGCGATGTTGAAGGCAGGAAAATGTGGCTGGAATTTTTCGCCGGCGCTGATCACCGGAAACTGGAACGCCTTCATGCCCGGCGAAAGGAGGCCATGGAAAGTGATCTGGAGGATTATGAGGCGAATTTTCTGGATAAGCAGGGAGGCAAACGCTTTGTCTATTTAACGTTTGCCTCCATCCCGGGAACCGGGCAAAGCATTATTTCCCTGGTGGATCTGACCGACATCAAAAGGCTGGAAGCCCAGTTGCTTCAGGCGCAGAAAATGGAGGCCATTGGACAGCTTGCTGGAGGGGTCGCGCATGATTTTAACAATATTCTGACTGCCATTATCGGTTATGCCAGTTTGTTAAAAATGAACGTAAAAAAGGATAAAGCGCTGAGCGCTTATGTTGATCCCATTCTCAGTTCAGCGGAAAAAGCTTCCCATCTTACCCAGGGGCTGCTGGCTTTCAGCCGCAAACAGATCATTGAACCGAAACATGTGGACCTCAATGAGATCATCCGCAAAATTGAACAGCTGCTCGTCCGTCTTTTAAGTGAAGATGTGGAACTGCGTATTGCCTGTGTGGATCAGCCCATCACCATCTTTGCCGACGCGGGGCAGGTGGAGCAGATTTTGCTCAATCTGGCGACCAACGCGCGGGACGCCATGTCTGAAGGCGGGCTTTTGTCGATTCAGACGGACATCACCATTTTTACGGAAAATAATCTTATTGATCATCAACAGGATTATGAAAAGAAACCCGGCAAATACGCCGTCATCAGTGTATCCGACACCGGATGCGGTATGAGCAGGGAAGCGGTTGAACATATTTTTGAGCCGTTCTATACGACCAAGGAAGTCGGGAAAGGCACGGGGCTTGGCCTGTCCATTGTTTACGGTGTGATCAAACAGCATAACGGCTATATCCGTGTATACAGTGAACCGGATTCCGGGACAACCTTTAAGATTTATTTCCCTCTGGTGAAAGCCATGGCTGAGGAACCGCCGATAGAACTGCCGCTGCCTGAAAGAGGGTCGGAAACGATTCTCGTAGCGGAAGATGATGATGTCACTCGTGAGCTGTCAAAGCTGGTGCTTGAAAAATTCGGTTACAAGGTGATCGAAGCAACGGATGGGGAAGATGCGGTAGAGAAATTCAACCTTCATCAGGATCACAT
>CAYULE010000183.1:0-5354 GCA_964445385.1 uncultured Smithella sp. | reverse complement strand
CCGTTCTCATGATGTGCCTGCCGGGATTTTCGATCCATGCGCAGACGCCAAAACAAATTGTCGTCATCGATCCTGCTCATGGCGGGGATGATAAAGGCAGCATCGGTATTGATAAAGTCGCAGAGAAAGATTTAACGCTTGCCATCGCTCTGGCGTTAAAGAAAGAACTGGCCAGAGAAAGTAACCTGGAGGTGGTTCTGACCAGAGATTCGGATAAAACTCTTTCGCTGGCCGATCGTAAAAAAAATATTCTGAAAATAAAACCTGCATTGGTTTTAAGCCTGCATATCAATGCCGGATTCGGTAAAAATTCATCGGGATTTGAATTGTATTACCCCGGTTTTAAAGTTGTCCCTGTATCCAAAAATGGTGAGAAAAAAGACATGGGTGGGGCTGAAAAACAACAGATGAATGATACCGTGAAGCTGGCCCGCCTTGTGCAAAAGAATCTCGACGGCTTATTTCCTCGCAAGGGCAGAGGACTCAGGGAAGCAAGTGTGACGCTGGCGGAAGGATTATCCGTGCCCGTGTTGATTGTCGAACTGGGGTTCGCAACCAATCCGGACGAAAAGAAAAAATTGGCATCCGGCAAAACACAAGCAGAAATAGTCAAAGCCTTGGCTAAGAGTATCAAGTCATTTTTTTAGGAGTCCTGTGTTTAAAAGAAATTCAGACAGAAGATTTGACGAACTGAGGACGATTCGCATCACCAATCAATATCTACGCAATGTCCCGGGGTCTGTCATGGTTGAATTCGGCAACACGAAAGTCCTGTGTGCCGCGTCTCTGGAAGAAAAGACAGCGTCCTTTTTAAAAAATACCGGCAAGGGCTGGCTGACCGCGGAGTATTCCATGCTGCCCATGTCCACACAGACTCGTTCGGCGCGTGAAGCCGCACGCGGCAAACTGGGTGGCAGGACGCATGAAATTCAGAGGCTGATAGGCAGATCACTCAGAGCCGTGACGGATTTAACCGCTTTCGGTGAAAGAACGATTTACATCGATTGTGATGTCATTCAGGCGGACGGCGGGACCAGAACCGCGTCGATTACCGGCGCTTTTGTGGCGTTGGTCGATCTGTTTAAAAACATGAAACAGCAGGGGCTGGTTAATCGTATTCCCGTTACGGATTTTGTATCGGCTGTCAGCGTTGGTATCGTGCAGAATCAGGTGTTGCTGGATCTGGAATATGAGGAAGACTCGCAGGCGGAAGTCGATATGAATTTTGTAATGACCGGCTCCGGACTTTTTGTGGAAGTGCAGGGCACAGCTGAACATGTTCCATTCAGCAAGGATCAACTGGATATGATGATATCCATGGCGAGAAGCGGTATGGAAAGAATCATTACCTGTCAGAAGGAAATCGTAGGCGATTTGAAGTAATGAGAATTGTTTTTGCGACAAAAAATGAAGGTAAAGTCAAAGAAATAACGGAAATGCTTGCTTCAATGGATATTGAATTAGTATCCCTGAATCATTTTGAATCGTTGCCTGAAATTGTGGAGGATGGTCAAACCTATCTGGAGAATGCTTTAAAGAAAGCGAAGATAATTTCCGAATTCACGGGCGAAACAGTCTTAGCGGATGATTCCGGTCTGCAGGTGGAGGCTCTCGGAGGAGAGCCGGGCGTATATTCCGCCCGCTATGCAGGTGAGGGAGCGACGGATGAAGAAAACAACGCCAAGCTTCTGGCTAAATTAAAAGACGTTCCCGAGGAGAAGAGAAACGCGTCCTTTTTTTGCGCTTTAGTGCTTTATCGTAAAGACGGTCAATACTCTTCTTTCGAGGGCGAGTGGCAGGGCCGGATCATTGATGAACGGCGGGGAGCAAACGGCTTTGGTTATGATCCGATATTTTTAGCAACACCGTTGAACAAAACAGCCGCGGAATTGCCGTCGGAAATAAAAAATAAAGTCAGCCACCGCGGCCAGGCTTTTGAAAAATTAAAAAGTCATCTCAGTAAAAAAATATAAAGATCGTCGGGGCGTAGCGCAGCTTGGTAGCGCGCTTGGTTTGGGACCAAGATGTCGGAGGTTCAAATCCTCTCGCCCCGACCAGTAAAATCAAGAGGTTATGCGACTAGGCATGACCTCTTTTTTTGTAAAAAAATGAAGATACTCGATGAGCTGGAAAATATAAATCATCAAGAAGGAGGATGCTTTCACACCCGCCTTCTTGATGATCCTCTAAAAGGTTTACATCCTATCTAGGGCAGTTGCTCACACACTCGCTATAGGCACGCACACATTCATTTTTGCATATCGAACGCGAATATCCATGTCTATCTTTGATTTCACGAGAACAATTGCTTTCACAAGAGCTTCGTTCCATGCCACAATCACGCTTACAGTCGTCATACACTCCCGCCAGGATAATCTGTCCTTTGGTTTGACTCTCAACATTTTCTCCGGCAATAGCTGGTAACGCAAAAACAAAAAGAACAAACAACAAGAAAACCATTTTCCGCATAATATCCCCCTTGATTTGAAAGTATTTTACTTCATACCATTAACAATATCCCATTAAACATGTGTATGTTAAATGATACTCCGCAGCCAAAAACAAAGCACTTTATGTGCCAATATGGGTTATTTGCTTATCTCACCGTAGATACTAATATTTTAATGTTAATTATTAGTGATTAAGGCATAGGTATTTCAAGTATGTTTCACTATGGCGCATCCATGGAACAAAATAGTAACATGGATGGTTCGAAAAGGTTAATAAGGGCAGATGGAAAACGAGAATGTCTTCTCCAGGCACTCAAGAGAATTCATGAAGGGCGAAATAAATTCCGTGATAATTTATATTCTTACCGCGATAGCCTCAATTTCCAGCGGCGCGTCTTTGGGAAGAGCCGAAACTTCCACCGTTGTTCGCGCGGGTGGTTGAGCAGAGAAAAAACCGGCATAGATTTCATTAACGGCAGCAAAGTCACTGATGTTTCTTAAAAAGATAGTTGTCTTGACAATATGATTCAGGGACAAGCCGTTATCTTCAAGCAAAGCCTGGAGATTGGTTAGAACCTGACAGGTTGCCGGCTTAATATCCATGATAATTTTGCCGGTTGAAGGATCGACGGGCAGTTGTCCCGAGATGAAAATAAATCCGCCCGCTTCCACAGCCACGGAATAGGGTCCGGCGGCAGGTAGTTGATTTGAATTGATGACCTTCTTTCCCATGCTATGCTCCTTCGCGCAATTTGTGCACATTAAAAAAAATCGTCATTATTATTCTGCAACATTGGGTCCTGTATAGGTTCCTCGCTTCAGAATATACCCCCATAAGAATGGTATCATTCCTGAGCAGGATCATCATCATGACTGGATATCTTTCCTGCACTGGAACCGTCAGAGTATATATAAAGGGTATCGCCGGGCGAAATTTTTCTGTTTTGGCCCATTGAATTCCAGAGCACCAGGGCTTTATAGGGGACGTTAAAGCGGGAGGCAATGCTTGAAAGGCTGTCCCCTTTCTTAACGGTATACGCAGAATTATTTTTAAAGGCAAACCATTCTGCCACAAGCTTATCGTAGCGATCGTAAAAACCGGTTGCCGACCCTTTGGGAATGTTAATCTGATAGGTTCCCGCAGGCAGATGATAGAGCTTAATCTCCGGATTGAGATCTTTAATAACTTTAAAATAGGTATTGGCTGCCTGGGCAATGATATGCAGTGGGACAGGTTGAGAGGCTTTTATTTCCACCGTGTCAAACTGTCTTGGTAAATAAAGATCATTTTTTGACAGGGAATAACCGAATTTTGACGGATTGGATATGATGATCTTTGCGGCCAGGATTCTAAAAACATATCGCTGGGTTTCCTGATTTAAGTAAAGCTTGTAATAATCATTTACCTTTTGAACCAGAATCTCGCCTTTCAGTCCGTCTTCGCCCATATTATATGCGGCTGCGGCAAGTGTCCAGGAGTTGAAGAGGGTATGAAGATTTCTGAGATATCTGGCTGCCGCCGGCGTTGCCTTGTACACGTTTCTTCTTTCGTCAATACCGTTGTTGACTGCCAGACCGTATCGGGTGCCCGTACTCTCGATGAATTGCCAGTACCCTGCGGCTCCTTTATGGGAGAAGGCCAGCGGTCTTAGAGAACTTTCCGCTATGGAGATATACTTGAGATCATCCGGCATGGAATTCGCTTTCAGGACTCTTTCGATTTCAGGAAAATAGCGGTTGGCGCGCTTAAGCCACAAAATGATGTCATCACTGTTATCCAGAGACAGCAGCATTTCTCTTTCCAGCCTCTCTCTGACATCCGGATCATTAAGCGGCACAGGTTCACCGCAGAAGTCGAGTGGCCCGGTAATCCGGATCGCTTCCAGAATGGCCTGTCCGGCAGATTGCGGCGATTTACTCTGAGCATAACCTGATGACACGTAAAACAGGAAGATACTGATTATTAATAAATTGATGCTCAGCAAACAATGGAAAATCTTTTTCAAAATGAAACCTCCATGTACGGGAAAAACGCTTTTGAATGACTTGTTTGAATAAACGTTTCAGGTTGCCATTCACTACTTAAAATTATAGGCAAAAAGAAAAACAATTGTCAATGGAATGATGACATATGGACGGTTAACGAAGTTCCATCGTTAATTGTTAAAGGAATTGCGATTTGATAGATGGGATGTTAGGGTAGTTAGTGTAAGAGCATGGTAAAAAAATAATTACTTTATCTCCGATTATTTTCAGGCAATAAGCTGATGCATGAAGAAATCCTGCTCATTCAACTTGAGGAACTGGCCGATAAACTTGGCATATCGGTCCGTGATGAAAACATCAACATCGAGGAGTCATCAACCAATGGCGGACTCTGCCGTGTTGACGGAAGATATGTTTTGATTCTTCATTCCAGGGCGACCGTCAAAGAAAAAATTCAAGTGATGATTAAAGCATTACAGCAATTTGACATGAGTGATATTTATGTAAAACCGGCTATCCGGGAATTATTGGAAGGGTCTGAAGAATAGAATTATTAATTAACGGAGCAAATGATGCAATCCATGTTGTATATAAGCAGTCCGATCAATGCCCTGCTGGAGGGGTTTTACCGGGACGATATCACCATCGATACGCTGAAGACGAAGGGCGATTTTGGGATTGGCACCTTCAACAACCTGGACGGAGAAATGATCGCTCTGAATGGTTCTTTTTTTCAGATTGACCTTGATGGCAACGCCAGCCCGGTGGATGGCGGGATGAAAACCCCGTTTGCCACCATGTGCCATTTTAAACCGACCCTGGAGGAAGAAATCGTTGGACCGATGAGCTATGAGGCATTCGAAGAACGTATAAAACTCATGCTTCCATCGGACAATATGTTTTACGCTATTCATATGA
>CAYULE010000182.1:1462-5387 GCA_964445385.1 uncultured Smithella sp. | reverse complement strand
ATGTGCAGACGAAAACATTTCTGCCGTTTGTCCTGTACCGGTTTATCATGGGCGCGATCGTTATTGGTGTTGCCTGGTTCAGATACGCGCCATAAACACCGTTCTGATTTATCAATTTCACATTATTCCTCTTCATTCATCGGGAAATACCAGGTATCAAAATCCAGAATATCCTCTTCGTCCACGGGCAGAAACCATTTCTGCGCGATAAACGTGGGAATGATGGCGCTGGCCACCACGACACCGACCAGGATGGAATATTGAACTTGATTGATGATACCCGCCTGCAGGCCGAACAGACTGGATATGGTTCCAAAGGTCAGGCCGGTACTCATCAACAGCGTGGTGTACATGCTGCCCCCCGGAATATATTTTTTTGCCAGAAAATAAACGCCGATAAACTTGGCGATAATCTTCACGGCAAACAGCGCGGCAAACAAACTAAGGGATGCGATAATCATCGTCATAGAAACCTTCATGCCGCCGACAATAAAAAAGATCGGTGTGATAAAGGCATAGGCCACGGTACGCAGACGATTCAAAATAACGCGCGTTTTCTTTTTTTCATCAAAGTGTTTGGACATAACCAGTCCTAATACAAACGCGGGCAGGATCGCCTGACCGCCCCCCAACTGCGCAAAAAAGATAAAAATCAGCAGAACAAGAAAAATGAACTTAATCTCCGGTTCAATGACTTTATTAAAATAGATGGGATGATTCAGAATGTACGGAGAAAAACGATGAACAAACATAATCAGCAGGATAGAACCCACATAAAAAACCAGGGTGAACATCGTCGGCTGAATGAACATGATGCTCAAAGCCAGCGCCGTGCCCATATCCGTAACAAACGTGGCGGCCATCAGCATCTTGCCGATCTGCGTTTTCGTCAGCCCCGTTTCCACGAGAACGGAATAAACAACGGCCAGCGACGTTGTGGATAAAGCGATTCCGGCAATTAAAGAAGGCTTATAGCCCCATCCGGCAAAATAATACGCAAACAGAAAGGCGCCGACAAACGGTGCGAGAAATGAAAAGAAACCGATGAGAAAACTTTCCTTGAATTTTTCCTTGAATAACTTGGTGTCGATTTCCGTTCCGGCCAGATAGGTGAGGATAATGCCGCCAAACTGCGCGATATAGAGCATCCATTCTTCGGTTTTTAACCCCAGATTGCCGGCAATGGCTCCTAAAGCGATTTCAATAATCGCTACGGAAAGTCCAAGACGAAGTGAAATAATGCTGGAAAGAAATACTAAAAGACCGACGACTAAAGGTATGTAATCACCTTTCATCGGATCACCTCCTGATATTGAATTTGGCAGGAGTTATCAGCAACGAAGGCGGTTAAAGGTGAACCCCATCACCTGCGCAACGAAGATTTTCATCTTGAAGGCGTTATTGATTAATCAATAATTATTTTTTTGTCAATTGAGAATTAATGAATTGCCGGATGGCAACCCATCCGGCAATGAACATTCGATCTGGTAAAAAAACCCTTCTGCCTGAGGCAGAAGGGTTTTCTAATTAACTTGCTTTAAAACGGCTGCTATTTTCTATACTCCGCTACATTTTTCGGTCTGGTGTACAGCAGGGCAATGACAAAACCGAGAGCCAGACATCCGGCCGCTGTATAGAGAGACTGCTGTTTGTTGAATTCGGCGAATACAAAACCACCCACAACACCGGCCGCGCCCCAGGCCGTCAGCAGGAAGCCATAAACCTTGCCGATGTAAGTCGGACCAAAGGAGTCGGCCGCAAAAGACGGCATAACGGCAAAACCGCCACCCAGACACGCGAGAAGGTAGCACGCGATGATCGTGAAAATGAGCACACTGGTGATCTGAGGCAGAATGATATAAAGAATCGCCTGGGTCAGGAACATGGTCATATAGGTGCCTTTCCTGCCGATCTTGTCGGAGACGGCAGCCCAGAAAAGACGGCCCAACCCGTTAAATATGGAGGCAGTCGCCAGAACACTGCCGCCCAGAACAGCCAGCTTTGCCGGGTCATCGACGCCCTGCGCAATTTTGATGACTTCCTGTGCCATGGGCGAGAGCTTGGATAAAAGGCCCATACCTGCGGTAACGTTTAAGAAAAGCATGCACCAGAGCATGTACCACTGGCGGGTTTTCTTTGCTTCGGCCCAGCCGAAGGAATCTGCTGCACTGACCGTTGTCGACGCAGGCTTAAAGCCCTTGGGAAGCCATCCGGCAGGCGGATTTTTTAGCGTCAGAGCCGCAAGAGCACAAAGAATCAGATAAACAGCACCGAGGATCAGAAATGCATTGGCTACGCCGACTTTAACGATAAGGCCGGGAATGATCATACCAATAAAGAATGCGCCGAAACCAAATCCCATAACGGCCAGACCCGTGATCAGGCCGCGCTTATCCGGGAACCAGCGGATCAATGTCGCGATCGGAACAACGTAAGTTAAGCCGTTACCGATACCGGCGATCACGCCGTACCCGATAAGAAGAAACCAGAAATTGCCGATGTACAGAGCCACACCGCCCAACAAAACGCCAACGCCGTAAAAACACGCGCCGAGTGTCGCAACAAATTTGGGACCTTTCTTATCCACCAGCATGCCACCGAATGCGGCAGAAATACCGATGGTGCCGATGATCAGCATGAAGACACGCGAGACCATTTTTACTTCCCAGCCATGCAGGGCCGCAATGGGTTTGACAAAAACCGACCAGGCGTAGACGGTGCCCAAAATCAGCATGATGACGACACCGGCTCCGGCGAGCGCCCATCGCTTACTCTCTAAATTTTCATTAGCCATACTTTAATTCCTCCCTTGCCTTTCGTAAAAGGCTAAAAATGTATTTAGTGGCACTTTAAGAAAGCATCCGCTTGGTGAGAGAAGTTGCCTTTTTATCGTGTCGGAAAAACGTAAAATAACTTTCGTCTTATACATAAAGAATCTGTTCCTGACAAGAGGCATATTCAGTTTTTTGTCAGTTTTTTATTTGGTATGATGTGTATGGCGGCAGGAGATCGATCTGGTTTACGCATCTCCGGGAAGATTAAGTATTCCGGCATCTTGCCATGCTGATTCCCTGCTTGATTCGTGAAAGGTTTCACAAGTGCATTTGTAAATTTCAGGTTCATGTTTGTTGGATATGGAAACAGATTCATGAGCGCATGTTGTCAAATGGCCGGAAAGGATTATATTATGAAATCTAATATTGTAAAAAGGAGTATTTATGACATCGGGTGCAGATAATAACTTATACCGGGATAATGTTCAGAAAATCAGCAATTTATCTTTTGCCGTGGGCGTTTATAGGCCTCCGAGCGAAGGGGGAAGTTCATCGCTCTTGTTGCGTATCACCGAAAATTGTCCCTGGAACAAATGCACATTTTGCGAAATGTATAAGGGGCATCCCTTTGTCTATCGTTCCGTGGAAGCCATAAAATCCGATATCGATGTGGTCAGGACAATGGTTGATGAAATCCGGGAAGTCTCGCGAAAAGTCGGACAGGCCGGCCGGATCAACAGAGAAGTTCTGCGCGCGCTCTTGAGCGTCAATCCAAATCTAAACGAAAATCATTGTTTTTCCAATGTGTTCAGCTGGCTGTATTATGGAGGGAAAACCGCGTTCTTACAGGATGCCAACAGTATGATCATGCGGCCTGGAGAATTCATTGAGGTCCTCAAATACCTGCGTAAAACGCTGGGTACACTGACACGCGTGACATCCTATACGCGATCCAAGACACTGGCGCAAAGAAAGCACGAAGAATTAGTGGCGATCCGGGAAGCGGGGCTGGATCGCATCCATGTCGGTCTGGAAACCGGCGATGACGAGGTATTGAAGCTTGTCCGTAAGGGAGTGACCAGTGCCGAGCAGATTGAAGGCGGCAAAAAAGCGATGGCGGCGGGATTTCAGCTTTCCGAATACTGGATGCC
>CAYULE010000182.1:0-1362 GCA_964445385.1 uncultured Smithella sp. | reverse complement strand
CTGATCCGCGAAGGCCTGGCCGTTGACGAATCCAGACATATCAACGTTAAAGAACTTATTGCCATGGAGTCGCTGTAAAGGCAGTTTCCCGGGATAAAACCTCAATGCAGTAAATCGTGACCTGGCTTGTGAGTCCGGTTGCCGACGGAGAATCTTATGATTCTGCCGATGGACTGAAAATCTTTTTCCAGTTGGCTGATGATATTCCCAGCCGGGCCGACATCTGTCCTGCCCGGATAAATATCATACCGGCTTTTGTAAATTTCCGGTGTAAAATCAGGCATGACGACATTGGCGCCGGCCTGCAGGGCCAGGAGCCGTCCCTGCGGATGCATTGTTCCCAGTGCGGTGGTGGCCGGAATATTCGTGTTGCGTGTCATTAATCGGGCTAAGGCGAGCACGCGCAGTGTCAGTTCCAGATCATCATGGCCGATTCCGGCAAGCGGCGTGTCCGGATGCGCGATAAACGGGCCGATGCCCAGCATATCGGCGTTCAATAGTTTCATGATCAGCAGATCATCCGCCAGCGTTTCGTAAGTCTGTCCCGGCAGTCCCACCATGTTTCCCGTGCCGGTTTCAAAGCCAAGTCCCTTGAGCCACTTCAGACATTGCAAACGGTCTTCCCACTTACAGCCGGGACGCAGAAATTTGTAGATTTGTTTGTCAGCCGTCTCATGTTTGAGCAGATAACGGTTGGCGCCAGCCTGCTGAAATGCTTTGTAATCGTCGCAGCTTCTTTCGCCGATCGATAAGGTAATGACCAGATCGGTTTCATTACGGATGCGTTCAATGAGTCGACAGATCCTGTCTGTTGTATAAAATGAATCTTCTCCCGATTGCAGCACGACCGTGGGCACACGCGAATTTTTAATTTCGTAAGCTGTATCGAGAATTTCGTCGTCGGTCATCCGGTAGCGGCTGAGATTGGAATTGCTTCGGCGTAATCCGCAGTAAAGGCAGTCGCGCTCGCAGAAATTGGAAAACTCGATAATGCCACGCAGAAAAATTTCGTCGCCGACTTGTTCTTTTCTGACGCGGTCGGCGGCTTCCAGCAGTTGGAGCGTGCAGGAGCCGGGAAGGGCCAGGAGTTCAATAATATCTTCCCGCTTTAAATGATTTCCCGCTTCAGCCTTGATCAGCAATTGATCAATTTGGTCCGGGGATTTAGATATATACATCTCTTGCGCCATCCTCTATTTGTTGTAGCCGGTCGAAAACCATTTTCTTTCTTTTCGTTTTAAAAGTTTCATCCAGCATTTTTTGAATTAATTTCTCTCCCGCCTCGCGTGTGGCCGGTGTGGCGTAATCCAGCAGATACTCTTTAAAACTGAAAAGAGCATTGGACTGGCAGAATTTCTGAAT
>CAYULE010000181.1:0-5400 GCA_964445385.1 uncultured Smithella sp. | reverse complement strand
GTCAGTGTTGGCCACGGTGCGGTTTCTTCCGGCGCGTTTTGCCTCGTACATGGCTTGATCCGCTTCCCCAATAAGGTTTTCCGGTTTTTCACCTTCCTTCGGTATTGTGGTGGCAACTCCCAGGCTGATGGTAATGTTCCTATCGGGGAGCTGGTTTTCTCTTTTTTTCTCTGTCAGTTCGATGTCACTTCTGATCTTTTCCGCCATAGCAAAGGCGCTTGCGGCGTCGAGGTTGGGGAGCAGCAGAATAAATTCTTCGCCGCCGTAACGCACGGCCAGATCTCCGGTTCGCCGGGTATTGCTTTCCAGTATATGGGAAATGCGGCACAGGCAATGGTCGCCGGCTCCATGACCGAATGAGTCGTTATAGTCTTTGAAGTGATCCACGTCGGCCATAATGAGAGATAAAGGCGAACCCAAACGGCAGCAGCGATTCCACTCCTCGTTGAGCGCTTCATCGAATTTCCTTCTGTTGGCGAGGCGTGTAAGCGGATCTGTCTCTATCATGCGATGTTCAACGGCATTTTGCCTGATGAGCGCAATCGATAAAAAGAGAAGGGTGATAAAGAAGGAGAAAGGAATCAGCCATTCTCCAACAACAGGATAGGGGAAAATCCCGTTTATCCGGAAAAAATCGTAAACGGAAACAAAGTGCGCGATGACCCAGCCGATGGCGAAATAACCTGCGTTGGGAATTCCTTTGATCCAGAAATAAAAAGCAAGACCGATCGAGAAGATGGGATTGATAACGATCAGAATAAGGGATATCACAATGATTAACGGACTCTGGGATAAAACAAGCACAACGAACAAAATACTCAGGTATTGAAAAGCCATCATGATCCGGTCAAGGGTTTTGGAGTGGTTCTTCAGGTCAAGGAATAACCGGAAAAACTTTGCTCCGGTAAAATAGAGTCCGCCGATAATGATGAGATGCAAAAGAGCGCTGATCCCGATCATCGTGTCCGGCAGGATCAGATGCAGAAAACCTCCCCGGACCGCCATGTGCAGACCGAATAAAACACTGTAAAAGGCAAGCCAGATCGGGGTTCCTTTATACAGAAAAGAACCCACGGTAATGAAATATGTCATTACCAGCGCGAGGATTCCAAAAAGGATTCCATAGATCGTATAATCCCGCATGGCTTTCCGGGAAAGTGCCTGATTGGATAAAATCCTGACAGGGAGAGCCATTCCGGACATTGATTGTATCCTTAGATAGACAGTAACCGGACTGTCTGATCCGATAGAAAGCGGAAAAAGAAAGTGCCGGTCAGGCACCACATGTGAGGATGCCAAAACAGTGCTTCCCGTCCGTTCTTCCTGATAAACGCCGTGCGGGCCTTCTTTATAAAAGGTGACAGAATTGGCCACCGGATATTCAAAGGAGACATAGAATTCACGCGGGCTAACCGTCCCATGGTTGGAAAGGATGAAGCGGAGCCATATCGCTGATGATGTGACCCCGAGGTTGGGAACCCGCTCATGGACAGGTCCTGACCAATCGCTTCGAGCGGCAACTTGCTGCACGGTCAGTTTGCCAGTCGGATCTGTAAGGATTTCCATATATCCGGCTAAATCGTAGGAAGGTTGATCTCCGAGAACCAGAATTCCGGGAGAGGTCGCGTGGGCGATGCCGAGTATTGCTGTAAGTAGTAACAATGGAAGTAAAATCCATTTTAAAAACGATTTGCGCATCCTTAAAGGCCCCCGGGTATTATTTGCCAGGTATTCGATCAGTACCATTGCCGCGATATTTCTATATAAAAACTCAGGTTGGCATGTCAAGGAAATCATGCCATAATCATGTAGAGAAAGAATGCTGACCATACCGTGGCTGTATTGATGTATCCGGGCGAAGAGCCCGGGTCGTGTATTTGAGCTTGACAATTTGCTGAGGGGTTGGCTTGATGTGCGCAAAGGATCTGTTCGATTAACAGACTGAGTGATTTTTTTTACGAATGGAGGGCATTGCGATGAGGTTCAATAGAGTTTTTGTAAGTGTTGCCATTGTATTTTGTTTCATCTTCACGTCCCTGGCTGCTGATCTTACGCCAATCAGGCTTTTGCCGCCGGATATGAAAGGCGGGAAGCCGTTGATGCAGTGCCTGAAAGACCGCAGGACAGACCGCACGTTCAACAAGAAGAAGTTGCCGGTCGAAGTGCTTTCCAATTTGCTATGGGCGGCCAGCGGAATCAATCGAGCTGACAGCGGCAAGCGTACGGCTCCTTCGGCTAAAAACTGGCAGGAAATTGATGTCTATGTCGCGATGGAAGAAGGCCTTTACTTATACAATGCCAAAACCCACACACTTGATCCTGTCATGAAAAACGATCTACGCAAGAATACAACCCACTTCCTTCAACCATCGCGAAGCGACATTGCGGACGCGCCTGTACAGTTAATCTATGTGGCGGACTATGCAAAGATGACTTTTGGCACCAGTGATGAAAACAAGCTGTTATATTCCGGCGCTGATTCTGCTTTTATTTCTCAGAATGTTTATCTTTATTGCGCATCGGAAGGGTTGGCTACGGGCGTTCGCGCCCTTGTTGATAAGGACGCGCTGGCTAAGGATATGAGGCTTCGCGATAAGCAAAAAGTTGTTCTGGTGCAGGCGGTTGGTTATCTTCAATAAAATGAACATTCAATGGATAAGGGAAAAATATGAAAAATTTTACATTTTACAATCCGACAAAAATTCTTTTTGGCAGGGAAAGAATTAAAGACATCGCCGAGGAAATTCCGAAGGGATCCAAGATCATCATAACCTATGGCGGGGGAAGCATCCAGCGAAACGGGGTACTCGATGAGGTTAAAGAAGCATTGCGGGGTTATGATCTGACGGAATTTGGCGGCATAGAGCCCAACCCGACTTATGAGACATTAATGCGATGCGTGGAGATTGTCCGCAAAAACAAAATTGATTTTTTACTCGCCGTTGGCGGCGGTTCCGTGATCGACGGCACAAAATTTATCGCCGCCGCAACCCTTTATGAGGGCGAGCCCTGGGAGATCGTGAAAAATTATGGTACAACCGTCATGCGCGCCCTGCCTTTCGGGACGGTTTTAACGCTTCCGGCTGCCGGTTCGGAAATGAACAACGGAGCCGTTGTCACGCATCGCGCATTGAATGCTAAACTCCCTTTTTCACACCCCATGCTGTTTCCCAGGTTTTCCGTGCTCGATCCCACAAAGACCTTTACCCTGCCCCCCGGCCAAATCGGCAATGGCGTCGTCGATACGTTTGTCCACGTTATCGAACAATACCTGACGTATCCTGTCAATGGAAAATTACAGGATCGTTTCGCCGAAGGGTTGCTGTTAACGCTGATTGAGGATGGACCGAAAGCACTGGCCCAACCTGAGAATTACGATGTGCGCGCCAATCTGATGTGGTGCGCCACGCTCGGTCTTAACGGGCTCATCAGCGCAGGCGTTCCTCAGGACTGGTCAACCCATATGATTGGTCATGAATTGACGGCGCTTACGGGATTGGATCACGCCAAAACCCTGGCTGTGGTCTTACCGGTCATGATGAAGATGCGCTCGAAGGATAAGAAAGAAAAGCTCCTGCAGTATGCCGAACGTGTGTGGGGCATTGTAGCCGGGGATGATGATACGCGCATCGACGCCGCCATTAAAAAAACACGCGATTTTTTTGAAAGCATGCAGGTGGCGACCCGCCTTTGCGCGTACAATATCAGCGCGGATATTATTCCGGCTGTTGTCCAGCAGTTGAAGGCGCATGGCATGGTTAAGCTGGGCGAGAAAAGGGATGTAACGCCCCAACTGGCTGAAGCCATTTTGAAGGAATGCTTATAACCGACACATCAATCTAACTTGAGAGAAGGAATGATGGATAAAAATTCAATTGTTTTGATTTCAGGTTGTTCTTCGGGAATCGGATTATCGCTGGCCCGCGAGTTTGCGTCGCGCGGGTGCAAGGTGTTTGCCACAGCGCGCAAACCAGAGGTGATTGAGCATCTTAAAAAAGAAGGAATGGAAATCGCCTCGCTGGATGTGACGAATCAGCAATCCATTGATGACTGTGTGGCGGAGGTTGTTGCCAAAGCCGGCAGGATAGACGTCCTTGTCAATAATGCGGGTTACGCGCTGATCGGGCCGATGATTGATTTATCCATAGACGATTTGAGGCACGAGTTTGAAACCAATGTCATCGGTCTTGTTGCACTGACTAAGGCGGTTGCCCCGCACATGATTAAACGGCACTCCGGCCTGATCGTCAACATTGCAAGTGTGTCAGGCATTTGCGCCACCCCTTTCGCCGGCGCGTATTGTGCGACGAAAGCTGCGGTCAACCTGCTTTCCGTGTCTCTGCGTGTTGAGCTGGCGCCCTTCGGTATTTCTGTTGTCACCGTACAACCGGGCGCGATTAAAACCAGATTTGGCGAAGTTGCCGCAAATAGCATCAAGCTTGGAGAAGAGTCCGTTTACGCGCCGCTGACCCGTTACGTTGAGGCGCGGGCAATGTCTTCTCAGAAAAATCCGACAACAGCAGAAGCATTTTCAAAGGAACTGATTGATAAACTGTTTCTTAAAACGATTCCTAAAATCATTCGTCTGGGCAAGGAATCCACTCGTTTGCCGATTGTGGCGGCCCTTCCGGCAAACCAGTTTGACAAAATAATGAGTAAAGCCTTCGGTCTGAACAAGCTTAATGCGAAATGATCAGCCCCAGAAAGAGAGTGACATCATGCAATTCAATTTTGCGCATAACAATTTTAATGTGCTGAATCTGGAAAAGAGTCTGGACTTTTACAAAGAAGCGCTGCAACTGATTGAAGTGCGCCGTTACGAGGCGCCGGACGGCAGTTTTATTCTGGCCTTTCTGGGCGACGGCAAGACGCCTCATCAATTGGAGCTAACGTGGCTTGCGGATCGCAAAGAGCCATACAATCTCGGCGACAATGAATTTCATCTGGCTTTCAAGGTGGACGATTTTTCCGCCGCGCATGCTCTTCACGAGAAAATGGGCTGTATTTGCTTTGAAAATAAAGCGATGGGGATTTATTTCATTAATGATCCGGATGATTATTGGATTGAGATAGTCCCTCAAAAGCGATAATTTTTTCTGAATGATTGTATCTCCCTTGGGCAGATGCAATAGTGGATGCTTTGCAGGGTCTTTTTAATAAGATGATCGTAAGAAGTATCCTGTTAGATGCCTGTCTGTGTATATGACAAGTTGCGAAAAATAAATATGATTTTGCCGGATACGCGATGAGCTCCTATACGGTTGGTGTTATGTAAATATTTATTGATTTTTATGATATTGTCCTTTAAAGTTGCCATCGTGAATGGATGTATCTGTCCGGTTACCGTAGTTTTCAGGATGCCCACGGTTCAAACTCCAATCCTAATATCACTACGTACAA
>CAYULE010000180.1:0-5409 GCA_964445385.1 uncultured Smithella sp. | reverse complement strand
TTCTGCTTCTTGGCTGCCAGGCGCTTTGCTGTCTTTTCTGTCTGTTTCAGCTGTCTTGCTTTTTCTTTCGCGTTTTTCCCAAAGTTGTACATGGATTTTCCCATAGGTTAATACCTGTTTGCCTTTCGTTCAGGGGCTATTGAAACGGTTGTAAATAAAAAGGCACTCCAGGAAACTGAGTTGATGGAGTGCCTTTTTTGTCAACAAGATGTGATTACAGTACTTTCACGTTGGTTGCCGACGGGCCTTTGGAACCCTGTTCGATGTCAAAACTAACGCTCGCGCCTTCCTGCAGTGTTTTAAAACCGCTGGCCTGAATCGCACTGAAGTGAACAAATACATCGCCGCCTTCAGAATTTTCGATGAACCCGAAGCCTTTGCCTTCATTGAACCATTTTACTTTGCCTTCCGCCATAGTTATATCCTCCTTTCTAAAATTTACCAGAAGTTGAATTATAAATATGACAGAATTAAAAAGGCCACCAGGACTCTAAAGAGCAGGGTGGCCAACCTTTGCACTTCACATTGTCAAAACCCAACTTTCATGCATCCTGCTTACTAAAATCAGCATCAGGTAATATACATGTTCA
This sequence comes from uncultured Smithella sp., assembly GCA_964445385.1. Classification (GTDB taxonomy): domain Bacteria; phylum Desulfobacterota; class Syntrophia; order Syntrophales; family Smithellaceae; genus UBA8904. The sequence goes on along the minus strand of CAYULE010000180.1, from coordinate 4,819 downwards.
AGCACTCTACTGACTTATTTGCTCAAAGTCAAAGGATATTTTATTCACTACCCTGTATATAACCGACAATAAATACCGGTGAGATAAGATAAATTGTCTTGACTTCCCCCGCAATAGGTATACTTTGTAATTAGACTATGTAATAGACACCTACGGAAACCGTGAATTTCTTTGCAGTACAGGAAAACCGCAGTCGTTATTAAAGCCCTGCCCATTACAATGAAGCAGGGCTTTTTGTTTTTTGACGGAAAATAGTTAAAGTGAATTTGATTGTACAAAATGATTAATGGAAAGGCAGGAATAAAATGAACATCCACATGATTGAACCGTTGAATAAATTTGTAAAGTTACCGGACAACAGATGGGAAAGCGGTTGGTGGAATATCGATGAAAGCAAGGCCAAGGAACTGGTCGGAGGTGAAATTTATTTTCACAAAAAGCAGATGGAACCATCATTTTTTGGGGGTTCAATAACAGGATATCGCATTGATCAGGATGAACAATACCAGGGAAAAGTTGTTTTCACGCTGGAATATAATGCAGCATGCAGAAATGTAAAAACAGATAAGCATGGATGGTCAAAAAGGATGAAGATCGTTAATCATGACTGAAGATCTGCTGGATTATTGGCTGCGGATTATAAAACCGCTATTCCCGACAAATGCCTGGTTTGCTTCGAGCCTCTCCGGTGGCGGTCATTTAATTCAAGTTGACTGGAAGCTCGCAAACGACCCGCACCTGCGAAGCAAGCGTTCCAGAAAGATTGAGATCACCATCAAAGAGGAAGTCATTGACGATTATCTTACCAAGAGCAAGGACGAACGGGCATTATCCGACATCAAAATGAAAAAATGGATTTCCGACCGGTATAATAATTTCATCCTTGATCAGGATGCCGATACATCCTATTCCGCAGCTCCCGATAAATGGCGAATCTCAAAAGATATCCTTGGTTGATAAAACGATTAAGCATCGCTTCAGTTTCCATACTTTAATCTTCTATCAAGGCTTTCTTTTGGGCTGTTTATCAACCTTATCCCTGGACTTTTGTTTCTGTTTTTCGGCGTTCTGTTTCTGACCCTTTTCCTTGTCTTTCTTACCGCCCTTGTCTCCCATGGTTTATTCCTTTCCCCATCGTCAAAAACATCTTCCAGTCGTTTACATTCTGTTACTGTCAAAGAAGGTCCGTCATTATTTGTTGTAATTTTACATACTTTTCACAATCCGTCAATGAGTGACTTCAGAAAGAATTCCTGACTGAATATAACAATTAACAGGATTTTCATATCTTCTCTGCATAGGCAAAGACAGCATTGACGTAGGCGCCTTCATGGTTGTAAGAATAGATGGCCCGGCGCATTTTCCTCTCATTGCCGGTTTCCCAGCCCATACGATGAAGGTAGTTGGCGATACTGGCAAAGGCATCAGGATAGTCATACAGATCAACTTTCCCGTCGTTATTATCATCCACGGCAAAGATAACATACGAGGAAGGCATGAATTGAGGGATGCCAAAGGCACCGGCCCAGGAACCTTTCGTTTCGAATGGATCCATGCCATTTCGCCTGCACATCTTTACCCAGGCGACAAGTTCCCGATTGGCCATTTGCACACGTTTCGCCCTTTTACTGAGCATGGACATTGTATACAGAGCGTTAAATACACTGTATTTTCCGAGATGTGTATTGAAATCCGTTTCTATCCTGATAATGGCCACAATATAATTGGCGGGGACATTATAAAGATTTTCGATCTTCTCAAAGAGTTCTTTGTTGTCCAAAATTATTTTTTTCCCCGCTTCAATGGACTCGGGTTTGAGCAGGCCGAACTCTTCATCAAAGTAGCTGAGTCTCTTTTTCTTGGTCTCGCCCTCTTTCAATACGGGTTTTGCATAAATATTGTGATACAATTCGAGCCGCTCATCGGAGAAAATACCATTGATATCATCCTCGCTGATTCCGGCCCTAAGGAGGCATAACTTCAGAGCGGTTTCTCTTTTTTCAATACTATCCGCAATCACCGGCGTTCGTTTTTTTCCACTGCTTTTCTTTATTCCCCCGGGCCTTTTCCCGACTTTACTTTTTTTGATCTCTTTACCGGTAACTTTCTTTTTCCCGACAACTTTACTCTCTGCTAAATAAATATTACTGAAAAGACATGTGATGATAAATAATGCCGCAACAATAATACCAACGATTTTCACGATGTTCACTTTTTTCATCATCACTCCTTAACAAGTAGTCTAACGCATATGCGCAAAAATAAAATTCCTGAACAATAGGCTGAAAAACCTTCCCGACCGCCCAATCCGGGGGAAATATTACACCGGTTGCACCGGCTGTGAGATCATATGGAACATTTATATCATCTCATATTCCCCAGATCAACTATAGATCCGGACACATTCAAAAAAACCTTCCACAAAAACTCCAATGCCTCTTAACCGGTAATGATGATCATGAGGATGGAGCATCCTGACTTTTTGAGGGAAGCCTGCCTGCTTCCTTCTACTCATGGAGCGGATTTTTTTCCACGTTGAGTTGGGCCGTTGTATTGTCTTGACTTCGAGTCTCGACGAACCAGTCGATGAGTCGCCGGGCAATGCTGATTTTTCCGGGAATGGCCGGCAATTCTTTCGGGTCGAACCAACCGGCTTCGAGGATCTCTGTTTTGTCGATCCTGATCTCACCACTCAAATACTCGGCGGTAAAACCAATCATCAGAGAGTCCGGAAACGGCCAGGGCTGGCTTTCGAAATATTGCACATTTCTAACTTTAATACCGACCTCTTCCTCGATTTCCCGATGAACCGTATCCTCCAAACTTTCACCCGGCTCCACAAAGCCGGCCAGGACGCTGTAAAAATCAGAGGTGAATCTTTCTCCCCGCGCCAGTAGAATCTGGCCATCTTTTTCAACCAGGACAATAACAGCGGGTGAGATGCGGGGGAAAATCACATTGCCACATACGGAACATTCAAGAGCGTTCATGCTTGGGGCTGGCGCCATCTCCTTGCCGCAGCGGCCACAGTAGCGGTTCGATCCTTCCCACTCCATCATATGCACGGCCTTCATGGCAATGGCAAACAACGAATCGGAAAGACGCCCGTAGATATTGCGCAATCCATAAAGGCCCATTTTGGGCGGGATGGGATCATTTTCCGCAACCTCGGCACAATAGCAGTGACGTCCGGCTAAAGTTCCCAGGTATCTTTTCCTGATCGGCAGGAGCCCGAGAGCTTCCGGATCGACGATCGAAGGAATGGAGACCGATGTATCCTTTTCCATCAGCATCAACTTATGTGCCGTAAAGATAAACCACCAGGCCGGTTCAGTTCTGACTGCCGGCGGATCATTAGAAGGAATCAATCGCTCATCCATATTTTGTCCCCCAAAATCAATTAACGTTTTTTTCTATCATTCTTTTTACGTTCGGGGAAATATTTTTTAGTCAAAATTAGTCCTCACAGACGTTTACATTCAATATGCCATGTTCTTTCCGTCAGCTGCTTAGCTTCATGATCTGAAAAGTTGTCACAATTTTTTCTTTGATGCAATCAGTGGGAAAAAGTTTTATAATTAATTTATTAAAGTAGACGGGATGGATCGGTCATTTAAGGAGAAGAATAAAATAAAAAGCAGCAGGCACTGCGATACGACAAAAAGCAGATATTTATTTGAGGATAGGATGAAATATCATGGCTGATTTATTCTTTGAAACTGTGTCGGGCAGGGAAAAACCCTATATTGAATCTCTGCGAAATCTTTTGCAACAGTTCCGGTCTCCGTTTAATTCCGGCGAAAGCGTCGGGATCAAGCTCCACTGGGGTGAACGGGGCAATAAAGGCTATCTGCCTCCGGACTACGCAAAAGAAATCGCCGGCTGGCTGATCGCGCAGGGAGCAAAGCCCTTTATTTTTGATACAACAGTCCTCTATTCCGGCGGCCGACGCACCGCAACGGATTCACTGACAACAGCCTCCGAGCACGGTTATGCAGACGATTTTCTCGGATGTCCCGTCATTATCGCCGACGGCATGGATGGAAGAGATGTCGTTTCCATTCCCGCGGGCTACAAACACTTTGAAACAGCCCAGGTCGGATCTATCTTTGATAAGGCCGGCGGCTTTGTCATCTTTTCCCATTTCAAGGGACATATGGTTTCGCTGTTTGGCGGCGCCATCAAGAATATCTCCATGGGATTTGCATCCCGTGCGCAGAAACAGCGAATGCACGCCGATTATCATCCTGTTCTGGATCAGTACAAATGCACCCGCTGCGGACTCTGCGCCGATATCTGCCCTGTCGGGGCAGCCACAATCTCTGAACCCGATTATCCCGACTATGATCTGAATAAGTGTATCGGCTGCGCCCAGTGCATTGCCATGTGTCCGGAATTGGCTCTCGAGATTTTCTGGAATTCAGACATGACGGTTTTTCAGGAAAAGCTGGTGGAGACAGCGGCCGCCGTCTGGAAGAAGATTCAGGGCAAGACCATCGTCATCAATGCCCTGCTCAATATTGTCGAGGAATGTGATTGCCTGCCGGGTGATAATGCCGTCATCGCTCCGGATTACGGCTTTATTGGCGGCTATCATCCCGTGGAAGTTGATGCCGAATCCCTGAAGATGACGGGAACGAATATCTTTGAGAAGGTTCATCCCGGAATTCCCTGGCGGCGTCAGTTTACCTACGCCCGGGAAATTGGATTTACGAATCCTTAGAATGCCTGAACATTATCGTTTAATGTAAATTACAAAAGGGCCGGAGCCCGGTTGTAGACATTATGTCGAAACTGGACGACTCCATCCGTGTCAACC
>CAYULE010000179.1:3461-5433 GCA_964445385.1 uncultured Smithella sp. | reverse complement strand
AGTCGATGTTGGCGGAATTGGAATAGCAGTGAATGCACTTCAGATTACAGCGGCGCGTCATGTTCCAGACCACCACCGGTTTCTTATCCGACGAAAATTGCAGCAGATGCGACGGCAGTTTCCCGGAGTGCCGATTGTAGCGCAGCACATCCGAGGGTTCCACCGCTCCGCAGTATAGTTTGGAAATACCGATCATACTTTTTCCTTACCTGTCCGTTCGGGACGATTTTTCCTGCTCATGATTGATCAGGGACTGCACCAGTCCCTCCATGGTGTATTCTTCCTGCGAAATATCAATTGGAAATCCTGCTTTTTTGGCGGTGGCCGCCGTCACCGGGCCGATACAGGCTATTTTGATGTCGGGTGGCAAGATATAATCGGCGCCCATGATTTCGACAAAGTTGTTCACCGTGGACGAACTGGTGAACGTGATCACATCCACATCGCCCGCGTTGATCATGGTTATCAGCTCTTCTTTTTTCCGGCCGGAATTAACCGTCCGGTACGTTGTGGCAACGGTAACGTCAGCACCCTGCTTCTTCAGGCCTTCCGGCAGAATTTCGCGGGCCTTCGCCGCCCGTGGAATCAAAATTTTCTTTCCTGACAAATCCATCGTGGCAAAAGACTTCAAAATGCCTTCGGCGATGAATTCATCAGGGACCAGATCGACCTTAACACCCCGGGCTCCCAGCTGTCCGGCTGTGGCCGGGCCGATGCAGCAAATTTTTATTCCCTTAAGATCGCGAACGTCCCTCCCCTGCTGGTACAGGCGCTCAAAAAAGAAATACACGCCGTTGGCGCTGGTGAAAATGAGCCAGTGATAGTGCTCCAATTCATCAAGCGCGTGATCAAGTTCGCTCCAATCCGCAGGAGGTTCAATCGCGATGGTCGGGAAAGCAATGGGAGAGGCGCCTTGGGCCGCAAGCAGCCGGGCCAGATCATCCGCCTGTCTTTCCGGACGGGTGATGACCACACCTTTGCCAAACAGCGGTTTGGTATCAAACCAGCGTAGCGTATCGCGTAATTCGACAACCGGCCCCACAACCAAAATGGCCGGCGGTTTAAAATGATTGGCCTGCGCGATTTCGACAATCGTCGCCAGCGTGCCTGTGATTATTTTCTGCCGTGGTGTCGTGCCGCGACGAATCAGCGCCGCCGGCGTGTCGGGCAACTTCCCGCGTGAAATAAGTGCTTCAGTAATCTGCCCGATATTTTTCACACCCATCAGAAAGACCAGCGTGCCGATACCCACCAGTGCCTGCCAGTCAATGTCGCTTTTGTCCTTGGTCGGATCTTCATGACCGGTAATAAAAGCCACCGTGGAGGTCAGCCCCCGGTGCGTCAGCGGGATGCCCGCATAGGCCGGCACCGCGATGGCCGACGTCACGCCGGGAATCACCTCAAACGGCACACCCTGTTCAACCAGCACTTCGGCTTCCTCGCCGCCGCGTCCAAAGATAAAGGGATCACCGCCCTTGAGGCGCGCGACGGTATGGCCTTCCAGGGCTTCTTTGGCCAAGAGCTTATTGATCCTGTCCTGCGAGAGTGTATGATCACCGCCCTTTTTGCCCGCGTAAATAAAACGGGCATGCGCCGGCGCGTATTTCAACAGTTCTTCATTGACCAGGTTGTCGTAAACGACGACATCGGCCAAGCGTAAACATTCAACGGCTTTGATTGTGATCAGTCCCGCATCTCCCGGTCCCGCGCCGATAATATAAACTTTTCCTGTATCGATTTTTTTATTCATAAACAAACAATCCAGTCATTCCCGCGGAGGCGGGAATCCAGAAATTCATGGTTTTATTATGGAGTAAATTATTTTGATAGAACATCATTATACAAATCGCTCCAGTCAGGATTCTTTCGTTCAATTAATCGTTCCATTCTTTTTGCTTGCCAGAATATAAACACAACATTGCTGCATAAGCAAAATCCAACATAATAAAAAGCGCTGGATTCCCGCCTTCGC
>CAYULE010000179.1:0-3361 GCA_964445385.1 uncultured Smithella sp. | reverse complement strand
GCGGGAATGACAACACAGTACGAGCACACGATTGGGTATTACAGGCAAAAAGCACCATCTGTTAATTTATCAGCACACCAGATTTAAAAGCTTTTTGCCACCTTTTTCCATGATCATGTCGGCGAGTCTCCTGCCCATATCTTCCGCCTCGTCCAGAGCGCCCCAGACTTTATCCCGGATGACGCTTGTTCCGTTCGGCGCGGCGACCAGACCTTCGAGCGTCAACCGCTGCCCTTCGATGAGGCCGTAAGCGGCAATCGGCAAACGGCAACCGCCACCCAGCGCCCGCAGATAGGACCGCTCCGCCGTTACGGCCAGTGCCGTCGCCGTATGATTGAGTTTAGATAATATCCCGGCCAGATCTCTGTCCGTTTTGCGCACCTGCAAACCCAGCGCGCCCTGTCCCACCGCCGGAAGCATCAGTTCGACCGGCAGAAACTGCGTGATGGCTTCAACATATCCCAAACGCTTCATTCCCGCCGCCGCCAGAATCACACCGGTCAGATTTTCCGTTTCAATCTTTTTCAAGCGTGTGTCGATATTGCCGCGCAACGGGACAATGTTGATATCCGGCAGTATCGCTTTAATCTGGGCGCCGCGCCGCAAAGACCCCGTGCCGATCATCGCGCCTTTGGGCATAAATTCCATCTTGATTCTGCCGCGCGACACCAGAACATCGCGCACATCCTCGCGCGACAAAATGGCCGCAAAGGTCAGGCCTTCCGGCGTTTCACCGGGCACATCCTTCATGCTGTGGACAGCCAGATCAACACTACCCGAAAGCAGCGCTTCTTCAATTTCCTTGACAAACGCCCCCTGTCCGCCGATTTGCAGCAGCGACACATCCTGCATGATGTCGCCGCTGGTTTTGATCACACAGATTTCCGCCGTTAGTTCCGGCGCGACTTTTTTTAAACTTTCCACGACAGAATTCGTTTGCGCCAGCGCCAGTTTGCTGCCGCGTGTTCCAATTTTAATATTCATACAACTCCTTGTTAATCATCCAACCTGAAAAGTTGCCTCGCCGCCGCCACAATATCCTGCGAGCTGAACTCGGCGCTTTCTTCCTTCATCACCGCTACCGGCGCGTGCAGAATCTTATTGACGATGCCATTCACCAGCGCTTCGACTTTTTCGCGGTCTGAGTTTTCAAGCTTTGACATCCAATAGTCGGCTTTCACCATCTCCATCCGCACGATACTCTCGGCCTTTGTCCGAAGCGACACGATCGTCGGCACCGCTTCCAGTTCCTTAAGCCAGTTTAAATAATGCGCCACTTCTTCGGCAACGATCTCCTCTGCTTTGAGCGCCTCGCGCCGCCGGTTTTGAATGTTTTCATCGACAATGTCCTGCAGATGGTCGATATTATACAAATAGACGTTTGCGACGGCATCCGCCTCTGGGTCAATGTCGCGCGGCACGGCAATATCAATTAAAAACAAGAGACGGTTTTTGCGTTTGCGCAAACAATAACGAACCCTCTCCGCGGTCACAACGTATGACGGCGCCCCGGTGGAACTGATGACAATATCAACATCGCAAAGCGCTTCGTCAAGAGCGTCGAGGCCCACGGCTTTGCCATGAAACTTTTCCGCAAGCGCCGCGGCCTGTAGAACCGTCCGGTTGGCGACGGTGATTTCTTCCGCGCCGTTACCGATCAGATGCGTGCAGGTCAATTCCGCCATCTCGCCCGCGCCGATAATCAGAATTTTTTTACCGGTGAGTGTTCCGAATATTTTTTTGGCCAGTTCGACCGCGGCAAAGCTCACCGACACCGGATTGGCGGCAATGCCTGTTTCCGTGCGCACGCGTTTGGCTGTGCGAAACGCCCGGTGCATCAAACGGTTGAGCGCGACACCGGTGGCGTTTTGCGCGAGCGCCTGACGATAGGCCTCTTTCACCTGCCCCAGGATCTGCGCCTCGCCCATCACCAGCGAATCAAGGCTGGAGGTGACGCGGAATAAATGTTTTATCGCTTCTTCATCGCGATAGTCATACAGACAGGACGCGGCTTCTTCATCCGTCAGACCGCCGAATTGCGCCAGAAAAGACTTGAGCGCGTTGGCCGGCAAAGGTGTTTCATCAACGGAAGCAACCAGTTCCACGCGATTGCACGTAGCCAGGTGCAGGATCTCCCGCACACCATCAATCGCCAAAAGATCGTCCAGGAGATTCACCTCCCCCTGGCATCCGGCAAAGAGTCTTTCGCGCACCGCAAGCGGCGCTGTTTTATGGTTTAATCCAACTAATAGAATCATCTTTTTAAATAAAGTTATGTACGGTTGTAAAACAAAATCTGATCACCAGGGCCGACAATGAAAATAACAGGAAGGCCGCGCAGGATAATGCCGCCATCCGGGACCCTTTCCAGCCGATGGCCAGACGCTGATGCAGTAGAAAGCCGTAAGCAATCCAAACAGCAAAAGACCAGATCACTTTAGGATCGGCAGGCCACAGGCCGCCCCAGACAAAAGCGGCGTAAATGGCGCCCCCGATCATGCCGAGCGTCAAAAGGGGAAATCCCCACAACAAACCCAGATGGTTGATCCGGTCCAGGTCGCCAAGGGACGGCAAAAGGCGGCCCATCTTGCCCGGTTTTTTATGTTTGAGCAGACTGTTCTGGATCATAAACATTGCCCCGGCAGCGGAAGCCAGAACAAAAAGGGCTTCGCCGGCAATCGCCAGCACCAGATGTAAAGTCGTAAGCCATCCCTGCCACTGGGTCGGGACAAGATTTTTACCCGATTCCTGACCGGCTGCGGCAATCAGAAACAACAGAATAAACGGCGCGATAAAAGCGCCCAGCAACCGTGTTTTTGTTTTAAATTGCAGTCCCAGATAAAGACCGGCAAACACCCAGGCGTAAATCGACAGGAAATGCCGCGACCCGAAACTGGTCCAACCCGAAGAATGGAAAGCCGCCACAAGAAGATTCAGCGTCAGAAAGAAAAAACCGGCCGCCAGAATCCAGGTGGATGCTTTGGCCAGTACAATTTTTTTTACCAGGAGCGAAAGCAGGTAGCCTGCGGTAGCCAGTCCGCAACCTGTCAGCGCCAGCGTGAACAAGATGATTTCCAGACTAGTCAATCTCCACCTCCAGGCCGGTGATGTCGCGAACGATTTTCTTCACCGCGCCCGCGTCCTTTTGCCGGATCACGTCCAACAGCCCCGCTGCCATTAACTGATCAAACCAAAGCTTGCCCATCCCGGCATTTTTCTCCATGTCTACCCGCAACTGGCCTAAAATATTGAGCAGTGTTGCGTATTCTTCGCCATAAACAGTTTCCAGTTCTTCGCGCAGACGGCGCGCAAGCGCCGGAGAGTTACCGCCGGTGCCGCAGGCAATGGTCAGATCACCCCG
>CAYULE010000178.1:0-5434 GCA_964445385.1 uncultured Smithella sp. | reverse complement strand
AACTTTCCATGGGCATGACGGATGATTTTGAAGTAGCCATAGAAGAAGGGGCTACGATCATCCGCGTCGGCCGGGCCATTTTCGGCGCCAGGCCGCAATCCGTTTAACGGGTTGTCACTTTTGCCTGCCCTATGGCTCTTCTTCACGGCACAGTTGCCGGTTTCCATAAAAAGTCATTACCGTCTTTCCCGAAAAAAAATAAACAGGCGCTATGTGTGTTTTTTCCGTATCCAGGCGGGGTCCGGTCATTGAAAAAAAACAACGGACAACCATACAATACATTAATAATTACAAATTTTTAATACCCTCCGCCGGCAACTCAAGACCGCAGTGCCTCATCGAAAAGTAATGCAAAAAAGTATTGCAATGAATTATTTTAAGCGCTATGTTACCCCCCAATCACAGCTAATTTACCTTATCGATCACATTAGAGCTCCAAAGACTGCGAAGTGTTATTTTTTAAAGAATGCATATTCTGCGGTTAATTAATTTAATGCAACCAAAGTTGTCCGGATGACAGCTAACGGCGGTAGCCTGTTAAAAAATCATGAAGAATTGGTACTGCATTTACACAAAACCTAAAATGGAAGAATCCGTCAGCAGTCAACTTCTGACCCTGCCGGATATTGATGTATTTCATCCTAAATTAAAGCGAAGCGGTTTCCGGCGGGGCAGACTTCAGGAAAAGACGGAACAGCTCTTTCCCTGCTATGTCTTCTCGCGATTTACACCGTCCCAATATTCTCACTTGATCACTTACACGCGCGGCGTCAAGCGCATCATCAGCGACCCGGCAGGCCGGCCTTATGTCGTCGGAGATCAAATCATCGAGCAGATTCAATCCAGATTACAAAACGGGTATATCTATATGCAGTCTGAGGAATTCCATACCGGCGACAAAGTTATGATCCAGGAAGGCCCCTTGAAGGGATTCACGGGAATTTTTCAGGAAACAAAACCCCGTGACCGGGTTCTGCTGCTCCTCAATGCCATCACCTATCAAGCCAGAATTGAAGTAGAAAAAAAATATCTCTCAAAATTATAATCTTGTCATTTTCACTGTGCCGCAAAAGAAGACAGACTATTCCTCACCGGAAGTTTTCCAGCCGTTTCAATAATAGTTGTTCAACGTTTAGTCAGCCTGATGAATCAGGAAATCCATAAAATAAATTCCAAAGTTCCTAAGAAAGGAGATTTGAGATGCCAGTAACACCAACATATCCAGGAGTGTATATTGAAGAGGTGCCCAGCGGTGTGCGCACCATTACCGGTGTGAGCACATCGGTAACCGCTTTTGTGGGCAGCGCGAAACGAGGTCCCATCAACAAGGCGAAGCGTATTCTCAGTTACGTGGATTATGAACGCGACTTCGGCGGACTGGATACCGGATCGAAAATGAGTTACGCCGTCCGCCAGTTTTATTTAAACGGCGGCAGCGACGCATGGATCGTCCGCGTGGCCAAAGACGCGTTCGTGGCGCAAAAAAACCTGGCCAAAAACGGCAGTGGAGACGTTCTGGAAATCACGGCCCTGGATGAAGGAAACGCGGGCAACCATATTGAAGTTCGCGTGGATTATGCCACTAGCAATCCTGCCAGCACCTTTAATCTTACACTCCTTTATACTCCCGCCGACGCTCCGGCTGATGCCATCACGGAAAGGTTTACAAATCTTTCCATGAACAGCAGGGATTCGTCCTACGCCATCGACAAAATCAACGGCGTATCCAAACTGGTTTCCGTTAGAAATATTGCCGACCTGACAGGCCTGGGCGCGGGAACAAGCGTCAGCGGTAAACTGGTGGATGCAGGCAGTGTTCTTCTTGATGTTGCCATTCTTCGTGATGATCTTCACAATACTTTCCGCGTCGCGGTCAACGGTCTTGCGCCGGTAAACGTCGTTCTGACGCCGGCCAATGTGGCCGGCGCCAACACAACCGCCCGGCTGGAAACCCTGCGCGCGGCTATTGAAACACGCCTGAAAACAGCACTGCCGTCCACACCGGCACTAAACAATCTGACCGTCACGGTTAATGCGGACAAGCAACTGGTCATCACCTCCGGGGTGACAGGAGAAGATTCCACGGTTCGCGTCCTGCCCGGCGAAAGAAACGACATTTCTCTTAATCTAAAATTGGGAACCTTAAACGGCGGTGTGGAAACCGACGCTGCCGCCGCCATACGTCCCGCTGAAGTTCCGCTGCGCGCAGAACTGACCAGCGCCGCTTTTGCCGCGCTCCTGACCGTTCCTTCCGCCGCCAAAACCAGCCTTAAAATCAGTGTCGACGGCTATGGTCCCGATACTGTTGTACTTGATCCAGTTGCAGCCGCGGGCGCAACCATCGCCGCGCAGCTTACCGATATTGCCGGGCGCATCCAAAGCAAGGTTCGCGCGCTCAAACCATCGATTGCCGGTTATAAAGGATTTACCTGCACCGCCGCGGCGGACAAACTCATTCTTTCTTCCGGAACAAGGGGTATCGGATCTTCCGTTGTTGTGGATGCCGCGCCACCCAATGATATCGCCGCCGATCTGAAACTGCTTGCCGGCACCACGGCCGTTCTGCCGGTCAATTTCATGCTTACCGGCGGCAACGAATCGTCTTACCAAGATGACGCCGCGCCTTATGATCTATTCATCGCCGACCGCTCCAAACGCAAAGGCATTTATGCTCTGGAGGCCGTTGACCTTTTCAACCTCCTTTGCCTTCCCGGCGTGACAGACACAGGCATCCTCATGGATGCGGGTTCATACTGCCAGGAGCGGCGCGCCTTCATGATTGTCGATGCGCCAGTCAACCAAAAAGAACCCGCCGACATGTGTGACGCCGCCCGGGGCACGGCGCTGCCGAAAACGGATTACGCCGCCGTTTATTATCCGTGGCTCAAGATTGCCGATCCGCTGCAAAATGGCAAACAGATCTTGCAGCCGCCCTGCGGAACCATTGCCGGACTCTATGCCCGGACAGACAGCGCACGCGGCGTCTGGAAGGCCCCGGCCGGAACCGACGCGACGCTTTCCGGCGTACAGGCCGTGGACTATCTGCTGACGGATCTCGAAAATGGAACACTCAATCCGCTGGGCGTCAACTGCATCCGCGTGCTGCCGGTTTACGGAGCGGTGGCCTGGGGCGCACGAACCCTACTCGGCGCCGATGAAATGGCTTCCGAATGGAAGTACGTTCCCATCCGCCGTCTGGCTCTGTTCATTGAAGAAAGCCTCTATCGCGGCACCCAGTGGGTCGTCTTTGAACCCAATGATGAACCGCTCTGGTCCCAGATTCGCCTCAACGTGGGCGCGTTTATGAACAATCTTTTCCGCCAGGGCGCTTTTCAGGGCATAAGCCCCAAGGACGCCTATTTTGTCAAATGCGACAAGGAAACGACGACGCAAAACGACATCAATTCCGGCATCGTCAATATCGTTGTGGGTTTTGCGCCGCTCAAGCCCGCGGAATTCGTCATCATCAAACTCCAGCAGATGGCTGGACAGATTCAGAGTTAGGAGGAAGAATCCATGGCTAAATTCACCGTTAATACACAACGTTTCGATCCCTATAAAAATTTCAAATTCCGCGTGAAGTGGGACGGCCGCTATGTCGCCGGCATCAGTAAAGTGGGCGCCATGAAAAAAACGACGGAAGTCGTGGAGCACAGAGAAGGCGGCGATCCCAGTTCATCGCGCAAATCTCCGGGCCGCACCAAATTTGAGGCCATCACACTGGAGCGCGGCGTCACCCATGACAAGGATTTTGAACAGTGGGCCAACAAGGTCTGGAATTACGGATCGGGCCTGGGCGCGGAGGTATCGCTCAAGGACTTCCGTAAAGACATCATCGTCGAAGTCTATAATGAAGCAGGCCAGCTCGCTATCGCCTACAAGGTATACCGCTGCTGGGTTTCGGAATTTCAGGCCATGCCGGACCTCGACGCCAACGCCAATGCCGTTGCCATCCAGACCATCAAGCTGGAAAACGAAGGCTGGGAACGCGACTACAGCGTGAATGAGCCGTCCGAGCCGACGTTTACCGAACCGGAATAAATCATGTAACCCCATCCGTTGCTCATGCAGAAACGGCCATTGTCCTGCATGAGCAACTTCGTCAACGCCAGACACATAAATATTTACCGAGGTGATCTATGTCTTTAACTGCCGCCGGGACAGGGAGAAGAATCTTTCTGATAAGAATGTTTGTTTTAGTCTTACTGTGCCTTTTTCTCTTTCCGGAAAACGGCTGCACCGGTGAAGATCCAACGACAATTACGCTGGAAGACGATCCGCGCATGCTGGCCGTTAATCCTCTGACCAACCAGGCCGTGGTCACACACTGGCAGTCCCATTCCATCTCCATCGTCGATCTGAATGCCGCATTGGTCATCGCCCGGGTGAATGTCGGGAAACACCCCAAAGGCGTGGCTATCGATACGGAATTGAATATCGCGGCGGTTACCCATCTGGGTAAACCATCGATAACCCTGGTGGATTTGAATAACCATCGGGTGACCGCGGACATTCCTGTGGGCACGTATACCGGCAATATCGCCATCCATTCCGCAAGACATATCGCGGTCGCCGCCGGCACCGTCGATCATCACGTATATTTCATCGATCTTGCCGCACGGCAGGTTGCGGCAAGGATTCATATCGGGCCCGGTATCGGGGATATCGCCATGGACCCGGCGCGCAACCGGGTGCTGATCCTCAACAAGATTAGCCGGAATCTCATCATTATTGACCTGAACAACTATGCCGTCACGGATATAATTCATCTTGGCAGCAAACCCCAGGCCATTGATATGAATCCGGAAACCAACACGGCGTTAATCACCAGCTACCACCATCACATGGTAATGGAAATCGATTTATTAACCAGACGAAACACCGTGATCCCGGTTCAACGGTTTCCGCTGGACGTGTCTTTTAATACCGTCGATAACCGGGCCGTGGTGCTGTGCGATAAAGACCACAAACTTCTTCTTTTAGATCTCAATACAAATAAAATAATAAAAACCTATGCTCTGCCCCGTCATCCCAAAAGCGTTGCCGTCAACAACCTTAGAAATACCGCCGTTGTCGCCGACGATGAAAAAGACGCGTTAACCATCATTCAGCTGCCCATTTCCCCAACTCTGCCCAGGGTGAAAATCACATCGCCCCGGGATAACGCTCGAATATTATCCGATACCGTCAATGTTTCCGGCACAGTGGAAAACAGTTCTCATGTGACGGTAAACGGAGTTGCCGCAAGCGTCAGCGGAAATACTTTTCCGCAACCCTGACTTTCGGGGCGGGGAAGAACACCATTTCCGCCGTTGCCACCGACCCGTATGACCGCACGGCCTGCGATAACGTCACCGTAGATATCGTTCTGCCGGCAAAAGGGAAGATCATCGGCACCATAACAAATGCCGCCAGCGGCGCGCTGCTGCCTTTG
>CAYULE010000177.1:2020-5451 GCA_964445385.1 uncultured Smithella sp. | reverse complement strand
GTGGATGCGTTGATTGTCCTGGAAAAAAAGTAGAACGGGCCGGACACAGAGTCACACCCCTGATGTTCCATGATCACGCGAGGGCACACAAGGCGGCAGGAATGGAACGATTTGCAAGCAGACCGGTATATGCCGGTCTGCAAAGTTTTCGTGATGTCGCGGAGAACTTTGTCTGTCGCCTGCCAATAAGCCGATAAAAAACATATTACGTATTTGCTGATAACAAAACCATCATAAAAAATCGTTCATTGATTTTAAATGAGACGAAGATTTTTCATTCTCCAATTTCAATTTGCCCGACACAAGACCACTCCCTTCCGGGTTTATTTTTAATTCCTTTTAGTAAAAAAGTGCTATAATTCAGAAAAAGTTTGTCAGGATAATCCATAGAATGGAGAAAACAAATCATGATTAAAATATATAATAATACAGGTTATTCAGTTAAGCATTGCACAAAGTTATTGCTTCTCTCGGCCGTGTTGTTATTGACTTCATGTTATTACGCCACGCCGAGACAGGTCGTTTATCAACCGTCACCGGATGAAAATATTAGAGCTATTACGCAAATATATTTTTATCCCAACAACGGCCAATCCACCAGCCAACAGTCGCGCGACCATTATGATTGTTATAACTGGGCGGTCGATCAGACCGGTTTTGATCCCAGCGTGTCCTCCATCGTTCCCGAACAACGCGTCCGGGTGGTTCCTATGCCGCCGCCCGGTCAGGATACCATCATCATGTCCATTGCCGGAGCAGTGATGGGCGCGCTGATCGCCGGGCCACGTCATGCCGCGCAGGGAGCTTTAATCGGAGCAGCCGGCGGCGCCATCGCCGGAGCGGTCTCTGATATTTCCCGTCAGGAAGCAGCCAGACAGATGGAAGAAGCTTACCGTAACCGCAATCAGGGACGCGATCTTCACCGGGAGAAAAATGCCCTGTATTTCCGCCGGGCGATGTCGGCCTGTCTTGAAGGCCGCGGTTATACCGTGAAGTAAGTTAAATCAGTCTCAGCAAGGAGTCATGGCCATGTCACATCCCAAAGCAAAAAGATATTTTGCCATTGTCCTGTCATTGATGATGCTTTCGGGTGTAGGCCTGTTTTATCTGACTGAGCAGGCACAGGCACAGGGGCATGGTAAAGCGCAGGCTGTTCAGCAAAAGACCTTTGTTGATTCCCGCTATCAGCACAACCATTCGTATCCGGCACGCGGTCAGTCCTTTCGATCTCTGCCCGAAAATCACAGAGTCGTCATGCATCATCACTCCCGTTATTATTTTTCTCACGGAGCCTGGTACAGACCGCACCACGGAGGATACGCTGTGATTGCCCCTCCTGTCGGGTTATTTGTTCCATTTTTACCCCTTGCCTATGCCACAATCTGGATGCATGGAATACCTTACTATTACGCAAACGAAACATATTACACACCCACACCGGGAGGGTATGTCGTTGTTGAACCCCCTGCAAAAGAAATTGAAGGCGAGATAACGGAAAGTAAAATGTTTATCTATCCGCGAAAAGGCCAGAGCGAAGAGAAACAGGCCGATGATCGTTATGAATGCCATACGTGGTCAGTGAAACAGACCAACTATGACCCGACCAGAATTCCCTCAGGTGTTCCTACGGATGAGATCTTTCAAAAGCGGGCGGATTATCAAAGGGCCATGGCCTCCTGCCTCGACGGCCGCGGCTATACCGCAAAATAAGCTCGATTTGTAGCCGGCGCAGCCCTTTGATTTGCGGGCTGCACCAGCAACAACAGTATATCATTCCCGTTAAGTTGAATATCTCATCAACCGCTATTTGACGATGCGATTTCAGATGGATAATGATTGACCGTATTAGGCAATAATTATCCTGTTTACAGGAATAATATTTGAAAAAATACCGGAGAAACAATATATGCCTGTACCTGATAAGACTATGGATAAAATGCCATACACTAAACTTCACGAGGAATTTCACCATGCCAAAGTTTGACGAAAAAGCCGTCGCGGAATTTCGGCGCCCCTTTGAGGAAAAGGGCGGAGACATCTTCATTGCTTTCGGAATCACACCGGTTGAAATCAGCGAAGGCCGTGCGGTCATGACCATGCCCTTTTGCCCTAACACCAGCCAATTAACGGGGGTATTTGCCGCCGGATCCCTGATTTCGCTTGCTGATATAACAGCCACGGCAGCCTGTGGAAAAAAAGACGGGGCATTTCCGTTCTCTGTGCAGCTGAATGCCAATCTGTTGCGTAATACAGACACGGGTGCCGCAACGGCGGAATCTCTGGTGGTACATTCCGGACGAAAAATGAAAGTCGTTGAAACCACGGTTAGAGATGATAACCATAATGTGCTGGTGCGCGTGTCCACGACGCACCTCATTGTCTCGTCAGTCAAGAAGTAAACAAACGGATACGCAGGCAACAGATTATTCCTGAAACACGGGTCATGTTTTATATGAAGGTCAGAAATCTCATTTTAATAATGTTGCTGACGTCATTGATTGCAGGTTGCGCAAGTACATCGATGAAGATTTACCGGGCGGCCGGAAAGCCGATCCTTTGCGACGGGAAAAATGATGGCCTCGGGCATGTCGTTGTTCTACCTGAAACAGCATGGAGGAATGACCAGAAAGAACCGGCCAAAAGAGAATCAATGGCCCTGGAAGAAATCAAAAATGCTTTTCAGAATTTCCCCTGTGGGGACCTTTCCACACCTGGCGGCATTAGAAAATTTTCCAGTTGGTCAAGTAAGCCAGAAACGGCATTACTGAAACAATTCTCGGTTGAAGGCGTTGATACCATCATTCTGTTACGCGTTGAAGAATTGACACCCTACCTGTATTTTAGCTTTTCTTTGCCCGTCCTTTGGGGTGGTTCCAATGAAGCTGATTTTCGTATCAGGATGCTTTCTGTAAAGACCGGCGAGGTGCTAACGGATATGCGAGTGAGAAGAACCACTGGCGGGGCTTTCAATATCCGGCCGGCGGAATGGTCGCGAGATGAGCTGAGAGCGGCTTTACAGGATATTATCGGCAAGAAAATCATTTATTAATCAGAGAAAGGAGTCTGTCATGAAATCGTTTTATCGAATCACCTTTGTCGTCTTCCTGATCCTTCTTCTTGGCGCCTGTCAGCAGCAACAAAAAACCTTCACCGATGCGGACCAAGAAGTCATTAAGAAAGAAGTAAAAGATCATTTCAATCAACTGGTCCTGACAATAAGCCAGAAGAACGCCGATGAATGGTCCGGGCATTACAGCAAGGATGGGTTTTTGTCGGCAATCGCCGGCACGGATTATTATGCTTCGCGAAGTGCATGGGTGGAATTAATAACAAAATGTTTCTCAACGCGAGAGCGTCAGCATTTGGAACCTCTTGAAGTACGCGTCACCGCACTGGCGCCGGATGTGGCCCTCATGACAAGCGAAGAAAAG
>CAYULE010000177.1:0-1920 GCA_964445385.1 uncultured Smithella sp. | reverse complement strand
GAAGAAAAGATCAATTAATTTTTTTACCTGAAATCGAACCCTGAACGTTAATAACAAACGGAGCGACCGGCAACGTCGCCGAGCCGGCCGCCGACCGAATAAAACTTTATCCAGGTTCTCCTGGAGCTCAATTATGAGCCATCACCTTTGAAGACTCATTATTTACATCCTTCCTCTTATCTTTCGGCTGTATGTAAAACAAGGGCGTATCAGAATGACATACAGAAACTATATAATTCCCACAATGACATCAATAATTCTCATAATGGGACATCCTGCTGACATCGAAAAGCACGGCAACAAATCATCAAATTAATTCTTATTAATTTCAATTAGATACAATTTCATATCGCGGTTAATCTCCTGGCACATTTAATGCGATATCCTTTCAATCAAAAGGATACGTATAGCGAAACACCCGCAACCGGTCTGATCCGGCAAGCCCGGAATATCAACACAGCTGATCGGCTTTTTAAAGAGGTGCGCCATCTGATAACATGGGGTTACTGCCTCCGACATATGCCCCCGTTTCCCTTTTCCTGCTTCGTACCCCCCGCGAAACAGATGAAGGGTAAATTACGAAAAACAAATTACGACATCATGGCAAAGTCTGCACTGATGCGTTCGTGCCCATGAGAATTATGCACAAACACAAATATCTTTGTGGCCCTGTTAATCCGGCCTTTCAGACCGGCCACCAGCTGCCAAATAATACGGCTGATTATTCACGAAAGGAGGCTTAGGACACGCTTTATCGCAATGGGTCGTTTCGGTCTTTTATTTCACGTTTTCATTTATGACGTAGAAGCTAAGCGGAAAGATATTAATAAGAATCATCTTGAGGAGGGGTTTTTATGGAAAATGCGGAAACAGTAGAAGTAGTCAATGGCATAGAAGTTGTTGATCCGGCAAATCATACCGGAAAAGTCGCTTCAGTGGCGTTCGCGGGATATACTTTCGACGCCGTTGATATGGTGATCACAGCCCTGGCCTTGCCCTTGATCATGAAGGAATGGGGACTGAATATGATGCAGGCTGGCACGGTCGTCACAGCCCTGTTGATTGGCGCCTGTTTTGGCGGGTTTATTTTCGGGCCGATCGCCGATAAATTCGGCAGAAAAAAAGCCTTGATGTGGTGCATTGCCTTTTTCTCCATCACAACGGCGCTTGCGGGACTGGCGCAGAATCACACCCAACTGGCCATCCTGAGATTTGTCGCCGGGCTCGGACTGGGCGCGGAATGGGCACTGGGAACCACGATGCTTGCGGAATTTTTCCCTGCCGAAAAAAGGGGAAAAGCCAGCGCATGGATGATGATCGGCTGGCCCGCCGGTTATTTCATTGCCCTCGGCCTGCAGGCCGCGCTGGTGCCGCTCTTCGGATGGCGGGCTCTTTTCTTTGCCGGCACGGTCGGCATATTCCTGGCCGGTTATATCTGGTTGTTTATCCCTGAATCCCCCGTCTGGCTCAGAGCTCAGGCCAAAAAGAAGCTGGGCATTGACACGAAAAATCCGGTTGCCGCGGTAAAACTGACAGACCTTTTCAAACCTGCAAACATTAAAATTACTTCGCTGACCACTACTATCTGCTTATGTGCCCTGATGACTTACTGGGCCGTCAATACCTGGCTGCCAACTCTGCTGTTGCAGGAAAGGGGCTTGAAGCTGAAAGGCGTCATCCTTTATCTCGTCATGTTCAACATTGGCAATGTCATCGGATTTATATTCGGAGGACGGATCGGCGATAAACTCGGCAAACGCAATGTCATGGTCGTCAGCGGCATCCTCTCCGCCGTAATGTTTTATGTCTGGCTGGGAATGACCACCGATATGACGCTATTTTTGTGGCTGGGCGTTCTTTATCACGCGGTGGGCGCCACTTTCTGGGCCACCTTGCCGGCCTTTGTTGCTGAACAGTTCC
>CAYULE010000176.1:2127-5506 GCA_964445385.1 uncultured Smithella sp. | reverse complement strand
GGCGGATGACGTAATCGAAAAAGGATTCGCGGGAAGTAAGGATGATGTCTACGAAAAGCCTCAAATCAAAGGAACTGAGGCAAAATCGACAAAAGCGCAGATGGCGGATCAGGAGAAAAAAGAGGGGGATCGCTCTTTGTCCGTTATGGCAAAAAAGAAGGGATATTACAAAATGGCCGCGCCTCCCGCACCACAGTCGATGGCGCCGTCTTTAGCAATGCCGCGGCAGATCAAAATCTTTGTTCGGGTCGACGATCTGAATGCTGCTTTGGCGGATGTCGAAAAGATCCTGGTTCAATCCGATGCAAAAAAGGTGATGAAGCAACCGGTAGATGGCGGAGTGGTTATCCGGGCGGAGGTTTCCGGCAAACATTGGAAAGATATTCTCTCCAAATTAAAAAAGACAGGGCAGGTGGATGATAAAGGCGCGCCCGCCGATATCAGCGAACGCAGCGTAAAGGTGATGATAGAAATATCAGATCGATAGTTGATGGCGGGATAAGGTTCCGCCATTCTATCGTTTGGGTGGTTATCCACCTTTTGAAAAGGGGATATTACCGTGTTGTTTCATCCTTACGTTTTTTCCGTTTTAAGAAAGCTTCGGGCAAAGCGAGCGAAGCGCCGGGACAGAGGAAGAGAATCATTGATTTTCTCCAGAGATTCACGGGCAGCCTCCTCGCCGGTTTTGATCAGATCAATGGCCCGGCTGAAATCCGACCAGTGAAGATCGCCAACCCGGGGCCGGATGATGACATCCGCGTCCGCAAGTTCAGTTTCTTCCAGTTTGTTGGCTGTAATTTCTCCCGCCCGATATAAAACTTCCGGCGCCGTTTCAATGTTTTCTATATGCGGTAAGTCGCGATCAACCATGACGGCGATAACCACGTCCGCTCCGGCACGACGCGCTGCATGGACAGGGACGAGACTGGTAATACCGCCATCGGCTAAAAGCCACTGACCGTTCCGAACCGGCTCGGCTGCTCCCGGAACGGAGCAACTGGCCAGCACGGCCTGGCGGAGTGAGCCTTCGGAAAGCACGATCTGTTCGCCGGTGATCAGATCCGTGGATACAACATGAAAAGGAATGAGGGTATCGCGGATGTTGATGTCGGGAAGAAAATAATTGATCAGGGAATGAAAGTCTTCATAGGGTAAAAAGGATGGCCGGAAGAAGGCTCGAATAAAGTAGTAGCGGTTTCTGACGAAGTTTTGTGCTTTCGTAAAAAAGTCTTTGGGTATCGGTGAAAATGACAGGCCGACCGATTTGAGCGCCGAGTCGTCGAATTCAGGGCTGCGAAGATACGCATCTATTTTATCCCGGATATCCCGGGGGGAGTGACCACACGCATAAGCGCCTCCAATCAACGCACCGGCGCTGGTGCCCACAATCAGATCAATCTCGATGGCTTCCTGTTCCAGAACATGGAGGACGCCGATATGCGAGAAACCGCGGACACCGCCGCCACCCAGGGCCAGGCCGACTTTTTTCCCAGTCCATTTCATGATAGGCTACTCCTGTAAAGGATGATCTTTATTATCAATACCGCTGGTGCCTGTCAACTTAATATCATACGACCTTGAACGCGGCCCTGCACTATCTCATGGACAAGCATTCCGTTCTCGGCTACAATTCAACAAACACGTCACTGGAGGGTGAACTTGAGCAAAGGATACAAAACCAGGCTTCAGCTTATTGAGGAGCTGCAAGCGGCGGATCAAGAAATCAAGAGCCTCCGATCACAAGCCGGGAAGTATGAGCAGATTGAAGAGGAACTGACCCATTCTGAACGTTTCTATCAAACCCTGTTTGAGAATTCCGGTACGGCAACCATCGTTATCGAACAAGACACCACCATCTCCATGATGAACAACGATTTTACGAATTTCACGGGCTACTCCCGCGAGGAAATTCTCGGCCATACATGGACCATGTATGTGGCTGAAGACGACGTCGATCGTCTTTTTTTGTACCATAAAACCAGACGCGAGGACCCCATGGCGGCGCCCAGGAATTATGAATTTAAGATTCGGCACAAGGACGGCAAATTGCTCTACGTATTCATGACCATTGCCATGATTCCGAAAACGACGCAGAGCATTGCCTCCATGGTGAACATCACGGAAAGGGTCAAGACGGAAAAGGCATTGCGCGACAGCGAAGAGAGGTTCCGCCAGCTCGTGGAGAGTATGAACGAAGGTCTGGGGATTCAGGATCGCGCCGGTATCATCACCTATGTTAACGATAAAGTCTGCAAGATTCTCCAACTCCCGCGGGAGCAGATTGTCGGCAGACCGAGCCTGGATTTTATCAGTAAGCGGGATCTGGAGACCTGGATAAAGAACGTCGATAATAAAGACGCTCCCCAATCCTATGAAGTAACCTGGATGGACCGGGAAGGCAACCCGGTCTATACGCTTGTATCACCGCGCCCTGTCTATGATTCCCAGGGCCGCTTCATGGGGGGATTCGGGGTCATCACGGATATTACGGCCATCAAGCAACTGGAGAAGGAAGTCCTCGACATTTCGGAGAGGGAGCGCCAGAAGATCGGCTATGAACTTCACGACGATCTCGGCCAGCACCTGATCGGTATCGATGTCATGACCAAAGTGCTGCACGACAAGCTCCTGCCGCTTTCCATCGAAAACGCCCGCTATGCCCGTGAAATTAATCGTCTGGTTAAAGGCGCGATTGAAAAGACCCGGAGCCTGGCCCGCGGGCTTTGCCCCGTCCATCTCACCTCACTGGGTCTTGAAGCCTCCCTGGAAGAACTTGCGTCATCGACATCAGGCATCTTCAATATCAACTGCGTTTTCCATTGCCCCCGGCATATCCCCATTCATGATAATTCCCTGGCCACGCACCTCTATTACATTGCTAAGGAATCCATTCACAATGCTATTGAACACGGCAAATCTTCCAAAATTGTGATAGAGCTTTTGAACAGCAATGGCACCATCTCTCTGTCGATTCTCGACAATGGTGTCGGGATCAAGGACACCACCAAGGCCAGCGGCATCGGTTTGCGGATCATGCACTACCGTGCCCGTATGATCGAAGCATCCCTGCGGATCGAATCGGATCCGAGCGGGGGCACGCTGGTAACCTGTACTTTCAACTTGATTAAGGAATGACGCTGATGGCCGGAGCCAAAACAACCCGCGCAGATAAACACAGAATACTCATTGTTGATGACCATCCTATCTTCAGGCAGGGCCTCGCGCAGCTTATCAATCAGGAAGAGGATCTTTGCGTTTGCGGAGAAGCGGAGGATTATCAGGGCGCCATGAAGGCCGTCGCGGAGTTGAAACCGGCGATGATCATCGTGGATATTACCCTGAAGGACATGAGTGGTATCGATCTCATCAAGGAGATCCG
>CAYULE010000176.1:0-2027 GCA_964445385.1 uncultured Smithella sp. | reverse complement strand
CCGCTCCAGGCCCTGACGGACCGGGAGATTGAAGTTTTCCAGCATATCGGCGAAGGACTCAGTATCAGTGAAATCGGTGTTCGTCTCCACCTGAGCGTCAAGACCATCGGCACCTATCGGGAGCGGATTAAAGAAAAGCTCAAACTCAAGAACAGCACGGAACTCCTGCGTTACGCCCTCAACTGGGTGGAGAAGGAAAGCAAAACAAAAAAGATTTCCTGATCATCTCACCTTTCATTTCAGTAGGTCATCGACTTACATTTTTTTAATCTCATCAAGGACAGACAAAACAGCTTCCTGCGGATTGTGCTTTCCCCTGCTTTATCCGATCATGTTGACAAGGGAAAATTCCAACTTTAAGGAGGGCGACATGAAGGGAAAATCTTTGAACGGAAATCAGTACGGGTTTCAACTTACCATCAAAGAACTGCTCTGTGGACCGAGACAGACCGCGGGAAATCAGGAAATCGTTTACCGAAACAAGATGCGCTATACTTACAATGATCTGTTTGAACGGATCAACCGGTTGGGGAGCGCCCTGACCAGGATCGGCGTCAAGCAAGGGGATACGGTGGCTGTCTTCGACTATGACTCCCATCGCTATCTGGAAAGTTTCTTTGCCATTCCCATGATGGGGGCCGTGCTGTTTACGGTGAACTGGAGGTTGTCACCCGATCAGATCGAATACACGATGAATCACGCTGAAGCCAATGTCGTTCTTATCAATACCGATTTTCTGCCTCTGCTCAGTTCCATCCGCGGCAAACTCAAATCTGTAAAAAAAGTCATTCTGCTTTCAGACAGCGATGAACTGCCCGCGACGAACCTGGATTACGATGGAGAATACGAGGCGATTCTGGCCTCCGCATCGGCCGATTTTGAATTTCCCGATCTTGATGAAAACACCAAGGCGACTACATTCTATACAACGGGCACAACAGGTCTTCCCAAAGGCGTGTACTTCACGCATCGCCAGATTGTTCTGCATGCCATGAGCGTTTGCATTGGCGTAAGCGGCCACGACAGTCCGCTGAGATTCTCCACGTCGGATGTCTATATGCCCATTACACCGATGTTTCATGTCCATGCCTGGGGCTTCCCCTTTATTGCTACCATGATGGGTGTCAAACAGGTCTATCCGGGTAAATACGAGCCGGAAATGCTGATCAAACTTATCCTCCAGGAAAAGGTTACTTATTCGCACTGTGTGCCCACCATCCTCCAGATGCTGGTGGCAAGCCCCATTGCCAAGAAGATCGACCTCTCCGCATGGAAAGTCATCATTGGCGGCGCCCGTCTTTCCAAGGGGCTGGCCATGGCGGGTATCGAACTGGGCATTCAGATCATGACGGGCTACGGCATGTCCGAGACCTGCCCGGTCATCAGCGTGTCCAATCTGAAACCATCCATGAAACACTATAATAATGAGCAGAAAAGCGATATCGCCATCAAGACGGGAATGCCCGTCACATTGGTCGATGTGCGGATTGTTGATCCCAGCGGCAGTTTCCTGCCGAATGACGGCCAGACCACCGGTGAAATTGTTGTTCGCGCTCCCTGGTTTACCAAAGGGTATTACAAGGACCCGGAAAAGACGGAAGAACTCTGGCGCGGCGGCTGGCTGCACACGGGCGATGTGGGGTATATGGATCCCGACGGTTATATCCAGATTACCGACCGGCTCAAGGATGTTATTAAAACCGGCGGCGAATGGGTCTCATCGCTTGATCTGGAAAACGCCATCAGCCTCCACGGAGCAGTTCAGGAAGCGGCGGCGATCGGTATTCCCGATCCCAAATGGGGAGAACGTCCCATGCTGCTGGTCGTTCTGACGCCGCAGTTCCGCGGCGACGGCATTACGCCGGAAGTGCTGAAAAGCCACATGAAAGAATGTGCCGAACAGGGAAAGATTCCCCGCTATGCCATTCCCGATCAATATATCATTACGGATGAGATTCCCAAGACCAGCGTCGGCAAAACCGATAAGAAACAAATCCGCGCCATTTTCGCCACGATGGCTTGATGGG
>CAYULE010000175.1:1227-5509 GCA_964445385.1 uncultured Smithella sp. | reverse complement strand
ATGGTGATAAAGAACATACCACGTTGAATAAGTGCCGCCCCCGTTAACAGACGGTGTCACATTGTCCAGCATAACCTTGTTCGTAACATTAAAGCGGTTGGAGATTTTTCCAACCGCTTTTTCTTTGATATTACGTTGATTTGGAATTGGGATAAACATTTATTAGATATTGACGGTCACAGCGGAATCACGTATTATTTACGGCCGGAAACACCCTGTCACTCGATCCTTAACCTTCTTTCAAAGGAGAGACGCAATGAAACGTACATTATCCGCCGTGGCAATTCTTTTTTTGTTTTTCTTTTTAAATCTTTCAGGATTCGCCAATGAACCGCCCTCGGTGGAAGTCTTCAGCCCCCAGGGAACGGTTAAAAAAATCCGCCAGGTCAGCGTTCGCTTTTCCACGCAGATGGTGCCGTTTGGCGATCCCCGCAGTCTGAGCGATCCCTTTGATATCAATTGCCCTGCCGCAGGTTCGAGCCGCTGGGCGGACGGCAAAAACTGGATTTATGATTTTAGCGCGAATCTTCCCGCCGGTGTGTCTTGCAACTTTACATTAAAGCCGGGGCTTAAAAATCTTGCCGGCGCGACGCTCGCGGGCCAGAAGGTTTTTACTTTTTCCACGGGCGGTCCCGCCATTGTCCGGGTCACGCCTTATGATGGCTTCACTATCGATGAGGAGCAGATTTTTATTCTGACGCTGGACGCCCGGCCGGATATAAATTCTATCCTGGAAAATGTAACCTTTTCCGTGGAAGGCATTTCCAGCGCGATTGGCGTCCGATTGGTAGAAGGGTCCATAAGAGAAAAAATTCTGGCGGAAAATGGTTATAAAAGGACGCGCGACAGACAACCCCGGGCCCGCACCGGTCAGGAGGCGGATGAACCGCCCATTGTGTTAATCCAGAGCAAACAGCGCTTTCCCAACAATACCAAAGTCAGACTGATCTGGGGAAAAGGTGTAAAATCCAAAACGGGCATTGCCACCTCTCAGGATCAGATTTTTAACTATGATGTACGCAAAGAATTTGTCGCGGAATTTTCCTGCTCGCGCGAAAATCCGCAGGCGGGCTGCATCCCCCTGCTGCCGATGACCGTTCACTTTTCGGCCCCGCTGGCCAAAGAGCAGGCCAAAAAAGTAATTTTGCGGGTATCCACACAAAAAACGTCAACATCACCCGCGGATAAACGACCGATCGTCACACCGAGTAAGAGGATCTGGACAGGGATTGTGGATCAAAATGAAACGGATGTCCGATCCGTCCGGTTTGAAGGACCGTTTCCTGAAAATACATTCTTCACGGTCGAATTGCCGGCAGGCCTCAAAGATGACGCCGGACGGAGATTGGTCAACGCGAAGCAATATCCACTGTCTGTCCGCACCGGCGCTTTTCCGCCGCTGGCAAAGTTTTCCGGACGCTTCGGAATCCTGGAATCGAAAACCGGCGCGCTGCTTCCCGTCACGGTGCGCAATCTTGAACCCTCGCTCAAGCTTTCTTCACTGAAAATCGGGAAGGATACAGAAGTGGCGGGGAAAATGCTGAATGTGAAGGGAGAACACGGCAAGGATATTCAGGCGTGGCTTCGGAAAGCCGCCACAGTATCACGGACAAAATCGATTTTCGCAACCGGCGCCAAAAGTAAAAGTTTTTCATTGCCCACACCCCACGGCAGTAAGGCATTTGAAGTGATCGGCATCCCTCTCGGCGGTCCCGGTTTTTATGTCGTCGAACTCGAAAGCCGCGCCCTGGGCCAAGCATTGCTGGGCAAACAACAGCCCATGTATGTTCAGACCACGGCGCTTGTAACAAACCTCGCGGCCCATTTTAAACAGGGACGGGAATCCTCGCTGGTGTGGGTCACCACGCTGGACAAGGCGCAACCGGTAAACGCAGCGGACATCACGATCAGGGATTGCCGGGATAAAATTGTCTGGCGCGGTAAAACCAACGCGGACGGCATCGCCGCAATTAACAGGAAATTGCCCGGCGACAATGAACTGCCCCACTGCTCTTTGAAGGAAGATGAAGACTATAGTTATCGCTTTGATGAAAGCGATAAACTGTCCGGATTCCAGGGCGGCCTGTTCATCACGGCGCAAAGCGGCAACGATATGACCTTTGTGCATTCAAGCTGGAATCAGGGGATTGAGCCCTGGCGTTTCCAGCTTCTTGAGGAATCTTATTACGCGCCGCTCATCGTCCATACCGTTTTCGACCGGACACTCCTGCGCGCGGGCGATACGGTGCATATGAAGCACGTGCTGCGCGAGCATACCTCCCAGGGATTCCGTTTCCCCTCCAAGACTAAACTGCCCGCCAAAGCTACGATCACCCATTCCGGGAGCGGTCAAAGATATGAATTCCCCCTGAAATGGGACGCTAAAGGTATTGCCGAAACCACCTGGGCCATTCCCAAAGAAGCAAAACTGGGCCGTTACAGTATTGCTTTGAAAGACTATTCGTCAGGCAGTTTTCGCGTGGAGGAATACCGGATTCCGCTGATGCGTGGTGTGATCCAGCCTCCGGCTAAACCCCTGATCAGACCGCATGAAGTCCCGCTGGACGTTGCCGTGCAGTATCTGGCCGGCGGCAGCGCGGGTCATCTGCCAATCAAAATGCGCGGGGAAGTGCGGCCCAAATTTATCTCTTCTTTTGAAGGTTATGATGATTTCAATTTCGCCAATGGCGCTGTTTCGGAAGGCATCACCAGGCGCGGCGAATATCAGGCCGACGAAGGTGGAGAAGAGACCGGCGGCGCTAAAACGGTAAAACTGCCGATGCAAAATCTGGTTTTGGATAAGGCGGGATCGCTGCGCGTTAACATCGACAAGCTGCCGCCGCAGGCGGATATTCCCCGTGAACTCGCCCTCGAAATGGAATTTGCCGATCCTAATGGAGAAATTTCAACGATCTCTTCGCGCATTGCGCTGTGGCATTCACGATATCTGATCGGCATCAAACCGGATTCCTGGGCATCCTCCAAAGAATCTCTGAAATTTCAGGTGGCGGTGGTCGATCATGCAGGCGCGCCCGTTAAGGGGGCAAAGGTCAAAGTGGAGCTGCTGGAACGCAAGAATTATTCACATCGCAAAAGACTGATCGGCGGCTTTTACGCTTATGAACATACCACCGAAACCAAAAAGATCGGCGTGATCTGCGCAGGCGAAACCGGCGCGCGCGGCCTGGCGCTTTGTGAAGCCAAATCTCCGGTTTCGGGCAATGTCATTTTACAGGCCGAAAGCGCCGATGAAGCAGGGCGCAAAACCGTCGCCAACCGGGATATCTGGGTGGCGGATAAAGACGAATGGTGGTTTGACGTCAGCGATAATGACCGGATCGATCTGATCGCGGAGAAAAAACGATACGAACCGGGTGATAAAGCCGTCTTCCAGGTACGGATGCCTTTTCGCGAAGCCACCGCATTGATCTCCGTGGAACGCGAAGGGATTCTGGAGGCCTGGGTCAAATCCATTTCCGGTAAAAATCCGGTCATTCACGTACCCGTGAAAAATTTTTACGCCCCGAATGTATTTGTCTCCGCGCTTGTCGTACGCGGACGCGCGGCGGACATACAACCCACCAGCAAGGTTGATTTGGGCAAACCGGCTTATAAACTCGGCATTGCCGAAATCAATGTGGGCTGGAAGCATCATGAATTGAAATTATCCGTCACCACGGACGCGAAGGTTTATAAGGTCCGCAAGAAAGTAAAAGTTAAGATCAAAGCGATGACTGCCACCGGCCAGACGCCGCCTCCGGGCAGCGAAGTCGCCGTGGCCGTGGTCGATGAAGGCCTTCTGGAACTGATGCCCAACCGCAGTTGGGAACTGCTGGCGGCCATGATGGGACGGCGCGGCACCAGCGTAAAAACCGCAACCGCTCAAATGCAGGTTGTGGGCAAACGTCACTTCGGGCTCAAGGCCCTGGCGCCGGGCGGCGGCGGGGGGCTGGCCTCCGGCCACGAACCCACGCGTGAAATGTTCGATCCGATGCTGCTGTGGAAGGGACGCGTCACTCTGGATGCCCGGGGCGAAGCATCCCTCGAAGTGCCGCTCAATGATTCCCTGACCAGTTTCCGTATTGTGGCCGTGGCCACGGGCGGCGCCGGCTATTTCGGCACGGGTTATACCTCGATCCGCTCCACACAGGATCTCATGCTGCTTTCCGGTCTGTCGCCTTTTGTCCGGCAGGGGGATTCGTACTTTGCCCCGTTTACCGTTCGCAATACCACCGGGCGGACCATGAATATTCAGATGTCGGCGGCGGTTGACGGACTGCCC
>CAYULE010000175.1:0-1127 GCA_964445385.1 uncultured Smithella sp. | reverse complement strand
ATGAAGCGGTATCCCTATACCTGCATGGAACAAAAAATTTCGGTAGCCGTGGCACTGCGCGACGAGAACCTCTGGAAGGAAAACATGGCG
Organism: uncultured Smithella sp.; assembly: GCA_964445385.1. Taxonomy (GTDB): domain Bacteria; phylum Desulfobacterota; class Syntrophia; order Syntrophales; family Smithellaceae; genus UBA8904. The sequence continues at coordinate 1,037 of CAYULE010000175.1, read as the reverse complement.
AAACTGCCCGCGCATCTGGACAACGCGGGGCTGGTGCGATTTTTCCCGATGAACGCTTTATGCGGTTCTCCAACACTGACTTCCTATATTCTGTCCATTGCGCATGAAGCGGGATGGCCGATTCCGGAGAGCGCCAAACAGAAAATGCAAAACGGCCTGAAGAAATTCATTGAAGGAAAATATGCGTGTTCATCGTCTTTTTCCGCGGCGGATACGGGCATCCGGAAACTGGCGGCTATTGAAGCGCTGTCACGTGATGGGAAGGCTTCCGCCGCCATGCTGGGCTCCATCAGTATTGAGCCGAATTTATGGCCAACCTCGGCCGTGATTGACTGGCGCAATATTCTGCGCAATGTCCGTGACATTCCCAATCACGCGGCGCGTATCAAAGAGGCTGAACAGATTTTGCGTTCGCGCCTGAATTTCCAGGGCACGACGATGGGTTTCTCCACGGAGAGATCGGATCGCCTCTGGTGGCTGATGGTATCCGTGGATGTCAACGCGGTCCGCGCGCTCATCACTCTGATGAACGAACCCTCCTGGAAGGAGGATATGCCCAGGCTCGCTCAGGGTGCGCTCTCCAGACAAAAAAGAGGACATTGGGACTTGACCCTGGCCAACGCCTGGGGAATTCTGGCCATGGAGAAATTCTCCCGAACCTTTGAAGCTGTGCCGGTGGGCGGCCAAACCGTTACCACGCTTGGGCAGCAAACAAAAACGCTTAACTGGCAGACCACCGCGAGGGGAAAATCAGAGCTTTTTGCCTGGCCTCAGCAAAAATCGCCAATCAGTGTAACTCATCAGGGCAGTGGCAAACCCTGGCTGACCGTTTCCAGCCTGGCCGCGATCCCGCTTAAAAAACCTTTTTCCAGCGGCTATCAAATTAAGAAAACCATTGCTCCCGTCTCGCAAAAATATTCAAACCGCTGGACGAAAGGTGATGTTTTGCGCGTGCGCCTGGATCTGGAAGCACAGGCGGATCAGACGTGGGTCGTGGTGAATGATCCTGTGCCGGCGGGAGCAACGATTCTGGGCGG
>CAYULE010000174.1:0-5584 GCA_964445385.1 uncultured Smithella sp. | reverse complement strand
AGGGGGACTGAGGGGGATTTTTGCGGTGCAACCTCGAATAAAATCTCCCCTACCCCCTCTTTAGAAAAGAGGGGAACTAAGTACATGCCACCAGTGAAACTATTGCTGGCATTGAAGTTTCTTAGAAGAACTTCGTCTATTGCAGGTAATCTAACCCCGAAGGACCGTGGGAATAAAAATAAGGAGAAAACGATCATGATGGAAATAATAGGCGGCAGTGTCTTAGTTGTAGTGATGGTGATTATTGTTCTGCTGATTATCCTTAAAGGTTTTTGTTTGATCGGGGCCAATCAGGTCGGCATTCTTACAAAAAATATGTTTGGCAAAAAGATGCCGGAAGGGCAAATCATCGCGCGTCACGGGGAAGTCGGGGTTCAGGCACAGACCTTGATGCCGGGACTCTACTGGAGGATACCCGTTATCTGGTCATTTACCAAAGTCCCGGTTGTGACGGTGGATATTGCCAGTATCGGTATTGTCGAATCGATTGATGGCGAACCACTGCCGAAAGGCAGAGTATTGGCTGATGAAGTCGAAAGCAATCAATTTCAGGATGCAGAGATGTTCTTAGCCAACCATGGAAAAAAGGGGCCGCAGGTTGGCATTCTCCGTCCGGGCACCTACCGGATTAATTCTATCCTGTTTCGGATTACCAAGGCTCCAGCGGTAAAAATAGCGGAGAACACCGTTGGTATCGCGGTTGCTAAAGATGGTATTCCCCTGCCGACCGGTTATGTGATTGCTCCGAAGGCTCTCAATCATGACGGTTCCGAAGCGGACCACAAAGCTTATCAAAACGGGCAGCTCTTTATCGACAGTAAAGGCTACCGTGGACCGCAGCTCGATACCCTTCAGCCGGGCATCTATTTCATCAATCCTAATTTATTTGATATAAAAATTGAAAGTGTGGCCGAAGTTCTTCCCGGATATGTGGCCGTCATCAGGTCCAACGTGGGGCTGGAGCTGGAGAGGGCGCCCGAGAGACCCGATCAATCGACCGGCGAAGGAAGACTCAGTGGTCCGATACATGAAGATGTTGAGAAAATATTGATCACCAATAAATACACACGCGGCATCTGGAGAGAGCCGATCGCGCCGGGGAAATACAATTTGAATTCAATTGCGTTCTCCGCCTATCAAGTGCCTACGTCCGCCGTCACCATCGATTGGGCAACCGAGGGAAGAATCGGGACGGAGGTCAAGGGTGTTAAATCAGTGGAGACTAAGGCAGCGGCGGTCCTGTATAGTTTTGATCCCTTGAAGGTCACTTCCAAAGACGGCTTCCAACTGGAAGTCAACGTTCGCATGGTGATTCGGATTCAACCGGGCAACGCGGCCTACATCATTGCGAGATTCGGGTCGGTGGCCAATCTGATTGATCAAATCGTTCATCCGCTGATTGATTCCTCTTTCCGGAATAAAGCCGGTGAGAAGAAGGCGATTGACTTTTTCCAGAGCCGGACGGATTTGCAGACCGAAGCGCTGGCACACGCCAAAGAAAGATTTTCTGAATACAATGTAGAGGCCCAGAACTTACTCATCGCTTATATCGATATCCCCAAAGATCTGCTGGACACGCAAACCAAGAAGGAAATTGCCAATCAGCAGCAGGCCCAGTACGACCAGGAGGCGATGGCTCAGGAAAAACGTATTGCGGTCATGGAGAAATCGTCGCGGGCGGATAAACAGAAGGATGTTATTGATGCGAAATTATCCATTGATATTAATAATGACAGGGCCGAGGCCATGGTTAAGGAAGCCGACGGGAAAAGGCGCTCGGTGATTCTGGAAGCTCAGGGGACCAGAGAATCCACAATATTAATGGCTCAAGGGACAAAGGAATCGACCATGCTGGTGGCTGATGGCAATTCTTACAAAAGCAAGACGGAAGGCGACGGTGTTGCCGCCGCTTACATTGCTCAGACAGAGGCCCTTGGCCAGCAGAATGTAGCCATTATCAAACTCGTTCAGGAGATAGCGGCCGGCAAGATTCAGATTGTCCCCCAGGTACTGGTGGGGGGCGGGGAGGGCGCAGCCAGCGGCAACTTATTCAATGCCTGGCTGTCTCAAATGGTTTCACAAAACATACCGAAAAAGGAATAAGGTAATCAGTTAACGGCATCACCATATCTCATGATGTCGATGGCTGCGTTTTTTGGATGCAAAGTCTCATACATGAAATAAGGAGCAAACGGCATGAGTCACCTAAAATTAAAGATCGGGGACAAAGCACAGGACTTTGACTTTCAGACCCCATGGTCACCCCGGCAAAACTTTTATGAAACAGCGGGAGACAAACCCGCCGTTTTGGTTTTCCTGCGCTACCAGGGTTGTCCGGTTTGTCAGATGGAGATGGCGTATCTGAAACGAGAGATTGGATTGTTTACTGAGAAGCAGGCAAACATTTTTGTTTTCCTGCAAAGCCCGCCCGCTACTGTTGCTGCTGCAGCTCAGGAGGGAGACTGGCCTTTTTTCATCGTCTGCGATCCCCAAGGGGCTATCTTCCGGAAGTATGCCGTAGAATCCGGCGGTATCTTGAAATATCTGCATCCGGCAGGCTTGCTTGCTGCCATCAAAGCAATCAGCCAGGGTTTCCGGCATGGAAAATTTGAAGGGCAGGAAACACAGATGCCCGCTGCGTTTGTGGTAAACCCGATGAAGATCATTGCCTATGCTTATTACGGCAAACATATCAATGATCTCCCTTCGCCTGCCACGCTGGCAGCCGGCATTGAGTGACTGCGAACATTATCAGCTGCTATAAGGAGTGCGCCCGTGAAACAACTCAAATATCCGGCCATTGGTTTTTTCATTTCTTTCTTCATATTCTTCAGCATTACTACTAATGCAGGCGAGGTGGAGCAACTGGTGCCGGGAAACCATGTTCTTACCCTGCAATGGCTTCAGAATCATCAGGGAGTAGGGAAGGCAAAGATTTTTAAAAAAGACGGCAAGATCCTTTTAGAGGGCTACCAGGAAGAAAATTACGAAGGCAATCTCAACTATATGACGATTAAGGGAACGATCAAAGTCATAAGCCCGAGAGAGCTGGAGTTTGAAGGAAAGATCGTCACCAGAATCAACTATATCAATGATGGTCTTCAGCACGAACGAAACGGTAAGTTCCTTTTGAAGGCGTGGGGGAAACGTCAATACTGGCGCATGCAGAAAATGACACAACCGGACAAAGAACACACGGTGACCGACTACATTGATATTTACTTTGCCAAATATCGGTAGCCATGCATTGCGGCAGATGGAAAGCATTTGCTTTACCCCGCCGCTTGACCGCGTATGCCTTGCCACGCGCTGGTCTACAGCACATAACGGTCTATAAAAGATGAAGAAAATAATATTAGCAACCATTTTAATACTCATCGCGTGTGCGGCATCTGCTCAGGAAGATAGTGTGTGGACGGCATTTTGGAATGAGGATTCAACGCTGATCGGCTTCAAAGACCAAAACGGTCACACAAGAATTAAACCCAGATATACAAACTTCACCACGGCAAAGAAATTTGAAAAAATAATTGCTGTTATGGAAGAAAATAACGGGCAGGCGGCATTCTATCTTACAAAATCCGGTAAAGTTGTGGGACGGGAGAATGTCTATATCGCTGACAACACCCCGGATTGTGAAAGTGAAGGGTTTATCAGATTCAGGGATAAAAAAACGGATAAAGTGGGTATGTATAACGGCAAAGGTGAAATTGTGATACCCGCGCAATACGATGATTTAACGCGTGTCAGGAATGGATTAGTCGCAGCCTTGAAAGGTGCGCGGAAAAAATATCCGGCTGGAAACAAAGATGCCGGATGCGACCATTCCGGCTGGACAGGCGGGAAAGAATTTCTGATCGATACTCATCATCAAATCATCATTGATCCCTTTCAAAATAACTCAAGCCTGGACTTCTTCTCTTTAAAAATTGAAAAAGAATATATCCCAAATGCCAACCGGCAAAGCTTCCGGGGTGTTGATGGCAGGTATTATTCCTTTATTGACTACAAAAAGGAATTTCAGGCATGGCTAAATTCTGCAATCCTTTCTTCCTTTTCCGTGGAGAGGTTAATAGAAAATTCGTACAGGAAAATTTACTTTTGGGAAGAACAAAAAGGTTGGAGATCTGAAGTCAGCAAGGTATTTATCGATAGAAATTATGAACTCATGAAGAGCAGGTTAGCCGAACTGAAGAAGGAAAAAGCTGACTTTTTCATTTCTATGGACGGACTGAATTTGTTTATTTATGATGCGGTCGAATTTGGCGCTTACTTTAATAATTGCGGTGAAGCAAAAGAGTGGCAATACCCGGTGATGAGTGTCGTTATTAATCATAAAACCGGAAACGATGTAAGCCAGGACCATTTCGAATTTCTAAAAACAAACCTGGGATACAAATTGATCAGTATGACTATCCAAAATGGAAAATTGAAATAACAGCAAGCCAAATAATTATTCACGAATGACTGCAAATGCCTGCATTATTTCATTTTTTACAGGAATTATTTCATTGACACACAAAATTTATCTTCATATACTTTAATGATGATCAAGGGAACCATTTTCAATTTATCCATTATTCTCGGGGACGATCCAAAACAGGCGCTGCGTATCCGACGTTTTTTAATGGCATTTACCGTCTATGTCTTTTGCGCGTTTCTCGGGTATATCTCCTATTTGTCCGGCTTCATGGAGTGGAAGGCTATTGCCGGCTTCCTGATTTTCATCCCCATCTTCAACATTGCCTTGTATATATTCTTCCGCACGGGGCTGAATCTGAAAATGGCCGATCCCAGCCTGACCATTATCCAGATGTCCGCCGCCATCATTCTAACCACGTATGGAATGTTTTTTGCCAATGAGTCCCGTGGTGTGTTTCTTCTGGTTTACGTTCTAATCCTTTTATTTGGTATCTTCCGTCTTAATACCCGCAGTTTGATATATATCAGTCTTTTTACCCTGCTGACTTACGGGATTGATATTGTTTTGCTTCATCTCTACCGTCCTGACGGCATCAATTTCCAAATGGAATATCTCCAGTTTATTGTATTTGCAATTGTCCTGGCCGCTTTTTCCTTTATCGGCGGGTACATTAGCTCTCTGCGACAGAATCTGACCATCAGCAAAAAGAAGCAGGAAAAATACATCGAGACGATCCAGGAAATGGCGATCCGGGATGGCCTGACCGGCCTTTACAATCGTCGCCATGTCATGGAACTCCTCGATCACGAAAAAAATCGATCTGTGCGCGGCGGCGGCGCTTTCTGTCTGGCCATGCTGGATATTGACCACTTCAAGAACGTAAACGATCTTTATGGACATCAGGCCGGTGATGCAGTATTGCAGGCTGTTGCCGCCACGATGAAAAATTCACTCCGCAACACGGAGATTTGCGGACGTTATGGCGGCGAGGAATTTCTGATCATCATGACGCAAACGGATATCAAAGGGGCGCGGATCTGCGCGGAACGTGTGCGGACTCAAATCGAAAAAATGAATTTTCCGGACATCGGTCCTGATTTTAAGGTTACCGTCTCCATCGGGATTTCGGAATATCAAATGAGGGAAGAGGTTGGTCCCGCT
>CAYULE010000173.1:0-5607 GCA_964445385.1 uncultured Smithella sp. | reverse complement strand
TTTTTTTTCCTGCTTTTTCATCCCATCATGCAATCCATATAGGACTCCGTATGCTTTTAGAAGCTTCCATTAAGCCGGCGCTAGTTCAACTTGACCCCAAATGCAGCAGTCAAGTCCAGTCAGCTTTAGACCGTTGATAAAAGATCAGTTGTATGATACGGGCATACCCGAAGTATGGATGTAGTGCAACGCAGTAAAAAGAAAAATGTCGCAAAATTTGAAAATAAAAGGTTTTTAAACGGATATAAAGACCTCTCAAGTTTTCGGAAAATATGGCTTTTTTCGCGAATGGCCACTTAAGTGTTTATCCACGAAGCCGACATGGCGACGGCTGCACATCCTGAAGCTGATCATCAATTGTGCTCGAGTGTTGAATACGGAGATTGCCAATGTACAGCATTCTTATTGCCGATGAGGACGACACCCTGTTGGATGCCCTCAAACAATACTTTCTAAAATTCTCCAACAATCTGAAATTGTATACCGCTCGAAATGGAAGGGATGCTGTCCGCGTTTTGAAGATGAATCCGGTGGATTTAGTTGCCGCCGAACTCATGCTGCCGGAAACGGATGGCGTTGAACTATTTTCCTTCATGGACAAGAATTTTCCTTCCATCCCGATCATTGTGATGAGCGGTTCCTCGAATCCTGAGACGAAGGAAAAGTTAAAAAGTCTCGGCAGTCCCATCTTTCTAAGTAAACCACTGAAATTCGACGATTTACAGGATGCCATTTTCACCAGGTTGCAACAGGTATCGGACAAGGGTTTAATCGCGGGAGTATCCTTGACGAGTTTCATCCAATATATCAGTTTGGAGGGAAAGACATGCCTGATCGAGGCCAAGGTGCCTGGGAAAAGTCCAGGTTGCTTATATTTCAACAAGGGCAGGCCTTGGGACGCGATATGGGAGGACATGCGGGGGCAAGAGGCGGCCGTCGAGATTATCGGCTGGGAGAAAGTTGAAATTAGATTTAAGCGCCTTCCTGCAAAAAGGATCAAGAGAAGGATCGCAGCTGAACTGATGGGCCTCATCGTTGAGGCTGTGCGGCACAGAGAAGAAAGAGCCATAAGCAAGAAACTGGTCCAAGACAACGAAGTTAATGATTTGGAGGCGGTGTCCATTTCTCCCATTGATGAAATGTCGTCCATCGATGAGCAGGACATTGTGGATGAACTCATTTTGGAGGCTATCTCACCGGACGACGATCAGGAAGAGTATGTTATCGAGCCTGATAATGCTCTGTCGGTTTTAAATGAAGAAAAGCAAGTAGAAGTCAAAATAATCCAGAGTCCGGTACTGGAGTCCGAGGTGTTGGCAGGGTTTCTCAACATACCGGGAGTAGAGGCCGTCTTGGTGGTCGGAAACGATGGGACCGTCGTCCAATCCTCAGCACAAGCCTGCCACATCGACATGGAGAAAACCGGCGCCTCGTCGGCCACGATGTGGAACGGTATAGCGAAAATGGGACGACAACTCGGCATATACGGATTTCAGTCTCTGATGCTCGAGTCTGATGATGCAGTCATCGTTGGCACTCCGATCAACGACCATCTGCTTGTCATCTTGGCCAGGGACGCCCGAAAACTGGGAATGATCAGGATGCGAATCAAGAAGCAAATGCCTGGCCTGGAAAAAGAAATTAGAAATCAACGCAGCGAAACAAATGCTTCAACATAAGCCGCATATTAACTTAACGATGAAAGGAGTTTGAATAATGGCGCTAAAAACGGAGTTCACTTTCGATGAGAAAACCTACAGGCATTCCACGAACGGTTTCGTGACGGTCATGCATTGCCACCATTACATGTCGTTGCTCAGCAAACTTGCAATAGAGTTCGACGATATCGGAGGCGTTCGGGTTTTATGCGAATCTGCGGAGGATTCCATTCGTCCCATGATCGACGATTATTGTATGAAAAATAACGTTGCTTCATTCGAAGATAAACTTGATGTTGGCAGGCAATACTATTCCGTGATGGGGATGGGGCTGATGAAGGTTTCCGGGGACAAGTATCAGGGCGAAGTGACGTTGACCCGCTCCCATGTGGATCAAGGGTGGATGAAAAAATGGGGAAACCATGACGCACCCGTGAATCATTGGACGAGAGGTTATATCGCTGCCATGTTCGCGGCGGCGGCCGGCAAATCACCGCGAAGCTACGAGGTTACAGAGGCGTCGAGCATGGTGATGGGCAATACAACAAGTATATTTACCGTAAAACCTAAATAGAAAGGACACTAGCGATGACTGTTCAGCGAGACGTGGTTGTAAAACAACTGGTGGAAATGCAGGTGCAAGGTGACGAAGAGGGAATGATTCCGGGCTTCAACGTATTAGTGAATGTTCTCCCGGTGGCTTTTTGGAACACGTTTACAAAGCGAATGATGGAGGCGGTTCCTGCTGAGAGGCGACAGGCTTTGGAAGACGGATTAGTGAATTGCGCGCTGGAATGCGGATACAATACCGGATATGGTATCATTACTTCCGAAGAGTTCAAGTCCGTGGTGGAACCCATGATAACCGAGGGAGCCAAGGATGTTCTTCGCGGCGCTTACGCAGTTTTTACCGCGTGGGGATGGGCCAAATCCGGAATTGTTCAGATTAAAGAAGGCGAGAGGATGGTCATCAGGGCTCAGGATTACTACGAAGCTGATATCGCGTCCGGGTATATGTGCGGCTATATGATCCGGGGGGTCAGTTCGGCGTTTTTCGATCTTGCCTACGGCAAACCTTATCCCGACGGGATGAAGACGTTCAAGTGCGAACAGACAAAGGGAACAGAGGTCGGCGATCCTTTCGGCGAGTTTGTCGTTACCAAATAAAAGGACTCCGGTGAATCGGATTTTTATAACGCAATTTACTTAAAAAATTCCAAGCAGCAATGAAAAGGAGAAATCAATGGCAGACACAAGAACTACAACGCAGGTACTTCAAGAAATGCTGGAGGTGCCTGGAATCAAGGCAATCCTCATCGTCGGAAAAGATGGTTTCGTCATCGAAGCGGCGGGCTCTTTTGGAAAAACGGATTTGGACAGCATCGGAGCGTCGGTGGCCACGGTTATCCTCGGCTCAGATAAAATGTCGGACGAGTTGAAGATTCAAACTTTCAATTCCCTTACGTTCGAGGCGCCCGACGCCATGATCATTTGCATTCCCGTCGGGGAATCGCTTTTGGTTTTGCTGGCGCCGGACAACAAAACGCTCGGGATGATTAGATTGCAGGTAAAAAAAATCATACCTGTTTTGGAGAAATTCTTTTAATTCGTCGTTCTGCTTTTTTCAAACAGCCGGCCGATATGGAGCACGCATCGTGGCCCTTTGCCTGCCTGTGTCAAAAAGGCGTCTTCTTGGGGAAGGCTGAAGGCGATAACAAGGGGAATCGATGCGGGCCGCCGTTTTTTTATGATATGCGGAGAACGCTGGTCTTCGTTCCTCTGTCAGGATGCAACACAACAGGGATTCAGAGTCAGGAAAATCCATAACTCTCTCGGTCCCGCATCGTCGAGAATGACATGATGGTGAAGTGTCTTTGTGTATCATTAGGGTACCCGGTAACATTGCATTAGATTTCGCAGAGAAAAAAACGGGTTTATGATCTACTTCAATAACGCGGCGACAAGCTATCCAAAACCGGAAGGACTGGCGGCGGCGATGGGAAAATGTCTCGTCGAACCGCCGTCCAACCCTTACAGAGAAAATGTAACGCAAAAAACATCGATAACGATCTGCCGTGAAAAAATAGCGGAGTTATTTCATTTTGCCGATCCGACCCGGGTCATCTTTTGCTCGGGGGCTACGGAGGCATTGAATATTGCTGTTAACGGTCTGGTTGCGCGTGACTGCCACGTTGTCACGACAACCATGGAGCATAACGCCGTTTTACGACCGCTTTACTATCTTCGATCGGCGGGAGTCATCAAGGTGGACATGGTGCCATGCCTTTCTCCCGGTGATTTGGAAATGAGGCAATTCGAAAAGGCTTTGAGACAAGATACACACCTTGTCGTTGTCAACCACATATCCAATGTGACCGGCGCCGAGCTGGACATCGATCATATTTACAGGATTTGCGAATCCCGTGAAATTCCACTGATCATCGATGCTTCCCAATCCGCCGGGGCAATCGATTTCGATTTTTCATCCATGCCTTTGGCTGCCGTCGCCTTCACCGGTCATAAAGCGCTCTTGGGGCCTAAGGGAGTTGGAGGGCTGATCGTAGGTGAACAACTCGATCTTCGCGTTTGGAAATCCGGTGGGACCGGTATTCGAAGCGACTCAGAGTATATGCCTGACGCCTGGCCAATCAAATACGAAGCGGGAACCATGAACGAGCCCGGAATCGCGGGCCTCGCTTATTCCATCGATTTTATTCTTGCCCGGGGGGTGATGTCCTTTCAGAAGAAGAAAATGGACCTGACACGCCATCTGGTGGAGGAACTTGAAAAATTCGATGATGTAACCGTTTACTCGGAGCGACCGGAAAAAAATCATTGTGGGATCGTTTGTTTTAACGTAGATAATTGGCATGCTGAGGACGTCGGATACATCTTAAGAGACGCCTTCGACACCCGGGTTCGAACGGGTCTTCATTGCGCTCCTCTGATCCATAAGGACATGGGCACTTTTCCCGGAGGCGCAATACGGGTTAGCTTTTCCGCGTCTAACCACCATAGCGAAGTGGAAACATTTATTCGTGCGTTACAAACCATAACAGGAAAACCATGAAAGTGCTGGAAACCAAAGTAGTTGAAGAATGTCTGGATGGGGTCGTCATCAGAGAAGTACTTTTCGATGGTCGAATCGAGGCGGATTTTATCCGGAGCCTCGAGAAACTCGGGAAACTGGAATATTTCCCCCACTTTCCGAAACCTTTTTTCAGAGTCCGGCAAAGTGGAAAATACATTATAAAGGGAGTCGAAGGAAATGAAACATGTCAGATCTTTTACATCAATTATTCCGAGGAGACTCAGCAATTGATTTACCGGAATTTTCAGACGGTTTTGCAAGAAGGGACTTGATGAGGCTGCGGTTTTTTCTTCCTCCTAATAAAAAAAGAAAGAGGTTTGTCTATGTTGAAGTTAAAGACCATTCTTCAGTCCATCGCTGACCAATTGCCTGATTTTACTGCATCGGCGGTTGTTTTAATCGAAGACGGGATTCCGGTTGTGGCGCTCGGCAAGAGTTCCGCAATCGATCCGTATGCGGTCGCCGCTTATCTGACCAGTATTGTTCAAGCCAAAGTGAAGGCCGCAAAGTTTATCGATGAACTCCCATCCTCTGAGGACATCCTTATTGCCAGGGACGACTATTATTATTTTATCCGTCTCAAACCCGAAAAACGTTATTTTCTTTTCATTATGACGGAACGGAACGAACGTCTGGGCAGACTCAGATTAATCGTGGAAGAATGCGAAGCGGAAATCGCCGAGATTATGGGGTGAACAAGAGGGCATTGCTGCCGGTAAGCCGGTTTTCCGTAAAAGTTTTCACAATACCCTGGCGGTCGTGTATAACATTGATACCGTGCTGCTCCGTCAACAGATCAGTAAACTGAAAAAAATATCCCGCCGCGTTGCCGCAGTGTGAAAAGAAGGCTATTAGACT
>CAYULE010000172.1:0-5614 GCA_964445385.1 uncultured Smithella sp. | reverse complement strand
TAAACGGCGATTACTGCAATGATGATAAAGCATGTCGCGATAATTTTAATCTTCACGATGATCCTCCCTGTCATACAGATCAGTTTTCCAATCCCTATATTTTTGCATATTTGACATTCTCAAATCCAGCAATTAAAAAAATTTTATGCATTCCCAGCTTTTTGTGGCATTCCAAAAGAGAGTATCAGTTAAAAATACAATTAACTGTATTCCCCTTTCTATGTTTTGTCCTCCAGCAGATCAATATGCTCCTTGCGCATAAAGATTTTCATGATTTCAAACCAGGTGATGCTTACGATTCCTGCAATGAGAGCCAGACAAAAATCTATGGCGTGCATGGGGGCGAAGTGGAAAATCCCCTGCAGGAAAGGCACAAAGATCACAAGCCCCAGAAAGATGAGCGCTCCGCCTAGAACCCACGCCAGCGCGGGGTTGGGTGACTTAAAAGACGCAAAGATGCTTCGTGACCAGCTCCGGTTGGTCAGAATGAGGCACAGATTGGAAATGATCAAGGTGACAAAGGCAATGGCACGGGCTTCGTCTGGGGCCTGGCCCAGGTAGAGAGCGGCTTGATAAACCAGGGCCACCACGATCAGGGCAACGATCCCCTGCGCGGCACTGATGGCCAGCGTGCGCTTGCCGAACAGGCGTTCCCCGGGATCACGCGGTTTGCGCTGCATGATTCCTGATTCTTCCGCCTCGGCCTCGAACACCACGGAACAGGCGGGATCGATAATCAACTCCAAAAACACGATGTGGACGGGAAGCAGGATCATCTCTTTCCATCCCAGGAAAACCGGCAGCAGCGACATGCCGGCAATCGGGATATGGACGCTGACAATGTAGGCCATGGCCTTTTTCAGATTATCGAATATCTTGCGTCCCATTCTGACCGCGGCAACAATCGAAGAGAAGTCGTCATTAAGCAGCACCAGGTCGGAGGCTTCGCGGGCGACATCCGTACCGCGCTCGCCCATGGCGATACCGATATGAGCGGATTTCAGGGCAGGGGCGTCGTTTACGCCGTCACCGGTCATGGCGACGATCTGGCCTGCTGCTTTCAGCGCGTTGACCAGAATGAGTTTTTGTTCCGGAACGACGCGCGCAAAGACATTGACCTCTTTTATTCGCTTGCTGAGCGTGAGTGCGTCCATCTGTTCCAGTTCTTTACCCGTGATGACGTTATTCGGACTTTTAAGGCCGATCTGTTGCGCAATGGTTTGAGCCGTTATGGGGTAGTCACCGGTGATCATCACCACCTTGATGCCGGCGGAATAACACATGCGGATAGCATCCGGTACAGTCGGGCGGATGGGATCTTCCAAGGCGATTAGGCCGATGAAGTGAAAGAGGAAATCATGTTGGATGGAAGGCAATGGATTCTCTTCACGAAAGTAGGCTTTGGCCACGCCAAGCACACGCAGCCCTTGACCGGCCATGTGTTCAATTTTCTCAGCCAGTGCCTTTCTGCGGTTTTCATCAAGGTGGCATAAATCAATGATGGCTTCGGGCGCCCCTTTAGCCGATATGACAAAATCTTTTCCATCCGGTGATTTCCAGACATGCGACAGGGCCAACAACTCTTTTGAAAGCGGATATTCATGTACCAGGCTCCAGTTGGCATGGAGGTGTTCCGTCTGGGAGAGCTTATCCACACCCAGTTTTAACAGAGCCTTTTCCATGGGATCAAAGGGATCCTTCTTGCTGGCCAGGATACCAAATTCAACCAGTTCGTGAAACGTCTCGGGCAGCGGGATCGGGTTTTCTTCACGGATGGTATGGAATTCATCGCCGGCATACAGCATGCGGAGGGCCATGAGATTCTGCGTCAGTGGGACGGTCTTGTCGGTGCAGAGGACCGTTGCGGCCCCCAGGGTTTCCACGGCAGCCATCTTGCGCGTTAATACCTGTTTTTGTGATATCCGCCAGGCCCCCAGAGCGAGGAAGATGGTCAGCACGACGGGGAATTCCTCCGGCAGCATCGCCATAGCTAAAGTGATGCCGGACAGAACACCGTCCATCCAGATTCCGCGTGTGAGCCCGTAGACCAGGACCACAAGGCCGAAGAGAACAAGGGCAATGAGGAAGACTGCCTTGACAATACGCGCCGTCTCCTTTTGAAGCAGCGTGTCCTCCTGAACCACGGTCTCCAGTGCCCGGCCGATATTGCCGATTTCCGTGTGGCTGCCCGCGGCCTTAATACAGGCAATCCCCTGGCCCTGAACAACCATGGTGCCCGAATACACGCAGGGGATGTCTTCACCGCCGGGCTTTTCCATTTTCGTACAGGCAGGGTCTTCTGCGGCAGCGGTTTTTCTGACGGCGATCGACTCTCCCGTCAGCAGCGATTCATCTACCGTGAGATTCCGCGCCCAGACGACTACTCCGTCGGCGGGGATGCGATCCCCTTCGGACAGACAGACCATGTCTCCGCTTACAACATCGCGTCCGGGGATGCGGATGCGCTCTCCGTCCCGGATGACCAGGGCGCGGGGGCTGGAAAGATCACGCAGGGCGTCGAGGGCTTTCTCGGTCTTGCCCTCCTGATAGATGGTGATTCCGATCATGATGAACACGAAACCCAACAGCAACAGGGCGTCCTGGGGTTCACCGAGGAAGAGATAGATGCTCCCGCACGCCACGAGCAGAAGAAACATTGGCTCTTTAACCACCTCAAAAGCAATGGCCAGGATGTTACGTTTTTTGGAGGACGGAAGTTCGTTGTACCCCTCGGTCTTCAGCTTCTCTGCGGCTTCGCTGCGGGAAAGCCCTGTGATTTGTTTTGCCTGTTCCTCAGTAAACCTCATTGATCCTCCTGATGGATTGAGATTGCCGCATAGATGACAAAGGGATAAAATATTTCTAAATCATCATGTTGTCTTCTTCAATTTATTTTATCCGCACAGATCTCGCTTGAACTCTATTTTGTAAGGCTTTACGAACAAACGAACTGTGTTGAACGATCCATGTGGAGAAGCGGTTTTTCCAGCCCGGGACAAAGACGACGGATTGATCATTTTCGATTGCGGCGAGCGATAACGTGGTAACTTCATCCGCACTCATCCATAAGGCATCCGGAACGATGCTCCTGTCAAAATTCGAAAAATCACCCACTTCATGAAATTCTGTATGTGTAAAACCCGGACACAATGCCTGAATTCTGATACCGTCATCTCTAACTTCAAGCTGAATATTTTCCGAAAAAGTTTTGAGAAAAGCCTTGGTCGCGTCATACATTACATTGCCCGGCGTCAGGGTAAAGGCGGCTACGGATGATACATTAATGATCGCGCCCCGTTTTCTTTTCAGCATTCCCTGAAGTGCGGCATGCGTGAGCAAAACGGATGCTTCCATATGCAGATGAAACATCCGCATTGTTTTTTCGAGCGGTACATCGATAAAGTTACCGATGGTGGCAAATCCGGCGTTGTTAATCAAAACATCCAGAGGATCGCTCTGTTTAATGAAATCAGCTGCTCTTCTGATGTCATTAATTTCAGAAAGATCAGCTGGGATAATTTCGCATTGGATGTTGTAATCAGCTTTCAGCTTTGCCGCCACACTTTGCAGCCGATCCCTGCGGCGGGCCAGCAATACCAGATCAAATCCTCTTTGCGCGAGTTGTTTGGCAAAAGAAAAGCCCAGTCCCGCCGACGCCCCGGTGATCAGGGCTTTTCCCGGCTTACTCCAACCCAGAAATTTATCCTGCTTGCCCATGTTGACTCTCCCTTTTGGACTGAATGGTTTGCGCGTGATAGGTGCCGAAGCCCAATATTTTTCTTTTCCGGATGATACCAAACCCGTTACGTAACAACTCTTTTTCAAATTCATCCAGGCTGAAGCCCGAGTCAGGATGTCCCCAGTGAAAAAGTCTGTCGAAATTGGCAATGATGCTTCCGTCGGGTTCCTCAATAAACAACTTGCCGCCGGTCTTTAGAATCCTCCGGCACTCGCTGACAACTTTGCGCCACTCGGGGATGTGATGGAGGATTCCAAATATTACGATAATATCCCGGCTTTGAGAAGGAATTTCATTCATATCCGCAGCGTCCATCGTTTTAAATACATATCCGGACAGGTGCCATTGATCGGTCAGGCTGATTTGCTCCGGCATCAAATCGACACCGATATAAGACTTCGGTTGCAGGGTCGAAAGCAATACGGCGCCGTAACCGGAACCGCAGCCGATTTCCAGGATATTCTTGTTTCGGTCAACAAGCCCCAGGGACCGGAAATTGCGGAACTCCAGATGTTTCTGAACAAATCTGCGCAATGGGTTATTCATTGCATTGAATTCTATGGTGCTTAATCTCATTTCCTCACCTCCTTATGTTAAATATACCGACGAACCTGTGTCGTGTATCTGCGATAAGAATCGCCATACTTCCCCATCAAAAAAGCTTCTTCCTGGCGTATCTGCAGATGAAAGCCGAGGGCGATACACACAAAGCACAACAGGAAAAACAGGTTACTGTAGATAAGAAAAGTGCCCAGGAAATACAGATCCATGGACAGGAATATCGGATTTCTCGACCACGAGAAAATGCCCGTGGTGATCAATCTGCCGGGCGCTACCGTATCAATGCCCACACGCCATGACGACTTAAAGGATATCAGGGCCAGACTGAAAACAAGAATACTGACAAATATCAAAAATGCCCCGGCAATCGGAATGATGGAATGGTTGATAATCGGATTAATCAACGCCGATGGCAGGAATTGGAGATCGAGGTGCAGGGAATGAATAAATATCTCAAGCAGCCACAATGGAAAAAATATGAAGAAGCTTTTTTCCAGAAACGCGGTGAGTCCTTTTTTTCCGCTGCCCAGTCTGAAAATGACGGTGCCTTTTCGTGCAAGCCAGAGGGATCTGCCGAAAAAAATGGAAAGAAAGATAATCAGGGTGATGATCTGAAAATAATCAAAGTAACTCATAGGGCCTCCGTTAATTAGTTAGCATAAACTAACTATAAAGTTAAAAAAATTACACTTTTGAAACCACTTTATTTAAAAGCGCCACTAATGCTTTTAAATCCTTGCCGTCCAAGTTGCTTTTAAACAGATCCGCTATCCTGTTGTGTGTTTCGTTATGCATTTCAACAAGTTTTCTTCCCTTGGCGGACAGATGGACATGAAAAGAGCGTCTGTCCTCGTCTGATTGAAATTTCTGAATGTAACCTTTGCCGACCAGTTTTTCTACAATGGCCGTAACAGACGGTTTGCTTAACTTCAGCGCCCTGGCGATCTCTCCCAGATTAGGGTTACCGAGTTTGTCAATCACATCGATATACTCAAGTTGGCGCACAGTGAAACCCTCTTCGGTGTACTGCTGAATAAACTGCAATTCCCAGTCGCCAATTAATTTTGTTAATATCTCAATAAGCTCCACTAATGTGTATTGCATATCCAGACTCCATAATTAGTACGTGTGAACTAAATATATGAATCAGTGTTTTTTGTCAACAAAAAAATTATCAAACCTGTGATACTGATTTTTGGAATAAGAACAGCGCTTTCTTCCACGCAAAAAAAGTGCTAAAAATAACACACTAATCACCTTCATCACGGCGGAGGTTGTTATGGTGGATGCAATCATTATCGGATCAGGTTACGC
>CAYULE010000171.1:1558-5617 GCA_964445385.1 uncultured Smithella sp. | reverse complement strand
TTAGGATTCACGACCAGGGGTGGTTCGGCTTTGATCACGTTGGGAATATCTTTCCCGCCAAGATAAAAGACAACAAGTTTAACTGGAATCTTCCCTTGATTAATGCCGTTGTGTTTGAGCTTGACAACCTCAACAATCGCTTCCCCTTTTTTAAACACAGATGTTTTTCCACCCTCTATTTTTACGGTGAGTCGTCCTGACATAACATAAGCGTATACCGCCATGGGATGACGATGCCAACCTGTCTGGGCACCCGGCGCAATATCCACCGTCATGACGGTTACCCTGGGATGATCCGTATCCTGATAATCAATTGGATCGCCGTTACTCATCGTTTCTGTCTGGAGAATAATCTTTGCCTTCACACCGGAATCGTACTCGACGGCAACGACCTCAAAAGGCATCCATAAAATGATGCTGATCAATACCCACCCACACTTTTTTTTCAACACCATACCGGTCACCTCATCATCAAACATTATTCTGTCAGTTTGGCAGTCTGACGTCAACTTTACCTGTATCATATAAGGAAGCGGTCCCGTTTTCAAGATAATACCCGATCAGGCGATGCATAAGGATATTCTCCATATTGCCTTGACTTTAAGTCATTTGTGCGTGAAAATATACGCCATTGAATACTTTAAACCCATACTCATTATATTATGAACTGAAGATCAGGACGTTTCAGGATACGGATCTTTCTTTGTAACGATCAAGAGATTACAAAGCGGAGAGGATGAATGAAGACCAAAACACCACCGGGCAAAAGAGGCAATAGAACACCTGCCGACTTCCAGGGTACGGTAGACGCTCTGCGTCAAAGCGAAGAAAAGTATCGGAATATTCTGGATAACATTGAGGATGGTTATTACGAAGCGGACCTGGCGGGTAACTTGACTTTCTTCAATGACTCTTTATGCCGAATTTCCGGCTTTAGCCGGCAGGAATTAACAGGTTTGAGCCCTCTGAACTATACGAGTGAAGAAACATCAAAAGAACTTTCCGAAGTTTACAACAAAGTTTACACAACCGGTCAGAGCGTCAAAGGATACGTATATCCGATTGATACCCCGAACGGGATTAAAAAATTTTTCGAAACCTCTGTCACTTTGAGAAAAGATGATTCAGGCAAACCCATCGGGTTTATGGGCATTGTGCGCGATATCACCGAGCGGAAAGCCGTGGAAGAAGCCCTGCGTCAAAGCGAGGAAAAATACCGGACCATTTTGGAAAGTATCGAAGACGGTTATTACGAAATAGACCTGGCCGGTAATGTAACCTTTTGCAATGATTCCATCTGCCGGATCTGGGGCTATTCCAAAGATGAATTATTGGGAATGAATAACCGGCAATACATGGACAAGGAAACAGCGGCAAAGCTTTATGCGGCGCATAATCAGGTTTATAAGACGGGGCAACCCGGCAGCCAGCTTGATTTTGAGATTATCCGCAAAGACGGAACGACGAGAATCGTCCAGGCCTCATTTTCTCTCCTGAAGAACAAAGAAACTCAAGCCATCGGTTTCAGGGGAGTGATTCGCGACGTTACCGAACACAAACGCGCCGAGGATGCGCTCAGGCAAAATGAATACTTTCTGCGCAAGTCGCAGGAAGTCGCTCAGCTTGGTTCCTTTGATCTGAATATTAAAACCAGCCAGTGGGTCAGTTCTCCCATCCTCGATAAGATTTTCGGCATCGGCAATGGCTATTCCAAAAACGTCCAAGGCTGGCTCGACATTATCTATCCCGAAGACCGGGAAGAAATGCACCGCTATCTTCTGGAACATGTGGTTAAGGAAAAAAATCTTTTTGAAAAAGAATATCGGATTATCAGGCAAAGCGACACCATGATTCGCTGGGTTTACGGTCTGGGTGAATTGACATTTGATGAAGACGGCAACACGACCAGTATGATTGGTACTATTCAGGACATCACCCCAAAAAAGAAACTGGAACAGGAGCGTCAGGACAGCATCGACAGTCTGCGCAAATCCCTGGGCGCGACCATCCGTGCCATGTCCGCGACCGTCGAAGCCAGAGACCCATACACAGCCGGACATCAGCGCCGTGTCGCCGATCTGGCGCGCGCCATCGCCACGGAAATGAAGCTCTCCCGTGATCAGATTGACGGCATTCGCCTGGCCGGGATGATTCATGACCTGGGCAAGATATCCGTCCCTTCTGAAATTCTCACCAAACCGACCCGGTTGACCAAACTGGAATTAGAATTAATCAGGACACATTCGGAAGCGGGTTACAATATTTTGAAAGACATCGAATTTCCCTGGCCGATTGCCCGAATCGTTCTGGAGCATCACGAACGCATCGATGGATCAGGTTATCCAAAGGGATTAAAAGGAGAAGAAATTTTACTGGAATCAAAAATTATCTCGATTGCCGATGTCGTGGAAGCTATTTCCTCGAACCGTCCCTACCGTCCCGCCTTTGGAATCGAGCCGGCGCTGGAGGAAATCGCCAAAAACAGCGGAATTCTTTATGACGCAAAGGCATCTGAAGCCTGCCTTAAAATTTTCCGCGAGAAGCAATATAATATGCTGGAACAAAAAACGGGGATAGAGGCAATGGGATAGAGCCCCTGAGTCAATCTTTTCTTTTTTAACCCATTACCTGGCGTCCATGCCCCCTTATCCTTCGGCTTTTTCCGAAACGAGACTGTGAATATCCGCTGCAATCTTATTGATTTCATCAATCCCCCGGCTTTGCGTGGCAGAGGATTTTGCTATGCCGTCCACCAGGGTGATCGTCTGCGTGACACTTTCAGATACTTTTGTAAAGCGCTCATTGGTTTGCGTCACAAGATCCGATCCCTGTCGGATGCGAGTAATAATGTCTTCAATCAGTCCCGATGTATTTTTGGCGGCCTCGGCCGAACGCATGGCCAGATTTCTGACTTCATCGGCGACCACAGCGAATCCCGCGCCGGCTTCTCCCGCCCGTGCCGCCTCTACCGCCGCGTTGAGCGCCAGCAGATTGGTCTGAAACGCAATCTCGTCAATGGTTTTGACGATTTTGGACGTTTCCTCACTGGTTCGCGTAATATCAGCCATTTGCGATGTCAGCGCCTTCATTGACATATTCGTTTGCGCTACAACATCTCCCGACTGTGTAATCAGATCATTGGCGTTAACGGCGTTCTGCGTAGCACTCCGGGTCAGAACCGCCATTTTTTTCATGACATCTTCCGTCAGGTGTTCCGCATGCTCGCTGACCTGAACAAAAACGGATTCCAGCTTTTCGGCCAACGCGTCTGATTTTTCCCGTAGCGTTGCTTGCTCCATCTCCGCCTTCATGCTGGCTTCTGTCGCCGCCTTTTGTGCCGCCAGTGCGCCTTTTAACCCACGGTCGCCAAAAATCAGCGCAACCACCATCGTCAGGAATGGGCCCAGGATATTGGCTATCTGCGTTTGTATCAGTTGTGAGGATGTGAGCGTAATGGTTGGAAGTGAATAGCCGAATACGTGAATGATCATAAAAACCATGATTTCTATGAACATGAATATCGACCAGAAGATGAAACTGCCAAAACCCAGAAAAGTGGCCACAAAAACCGGGATGACGATATTCCAGGCCAGCGAGGAAGACAGAATGCCGCCAGTGACGGTAGGCAGAACGGAGAAATGCCAGACAAGCGCCGCAATAACAAAATTACCCATGAACTTGAGCGATCCGGTATATTTTAGAATGAATGGCGCGATCATCGTCACACAGATCATTACGCAAACAATACTGATCGCCAATCCCGAGAATCCCATCTTGTACCACTTGATCACATTCGGAAGAAAGAAGATTAACGATAGTTGCGTAAATGCAGTGAATTGGAATGCGCGGCGATATTCGTCCGCATCCTGATAAATAGATTTGGGAATGAAATAATTAATGTAATTTCTAAGCATGTATCCATCCTTTATAGAAGGAAGTCGGAAACCTCATTTTATATCGGCAGGCTACAGCAGATCATTAAGCGTTTTTTGAATTTTTTTATAATAAATTTCGCAAACCACGGGCATTCGCCCTCCGCTTTGCGGGATAGCTCAACTA
>CAYULE010000171.1:0-1458 GCA_964445385.1 uncultured Smithella sp. | reverse complement strand
ATTCCGGAATACCGGAATTAGAGTTTCGCAAATAATGCGGCGAGGCTTAAAGGGATATCCGGCCTGTCCAGCACCTTAAACCCAATCTTTTGCGCCATACTGATCGCGGCATCGAATTGTGTTTTAGAAACATGAAGTTTCGGTTCCGCTAAAAGAAACTTGCCTTCTTCTTTTAAGACAGCGTGCAATTGCGCAAAGAATCCCTCCTGATCCGGCACCTCGTGTGCCATCCAGAAAGCCAGAATAAAATCGGCCCGGGCCGTTACATTCAGAGAAATCGGACTGGCCAGACAAGAACGAATCCGGTGCGCCATACCCGCGTCGCTGGCTCTCTTTGATATCGCTGTCAGCATTTCTTCCTGAATGTCCACCGCGATGACCTGACCGCTGTCACCCACCAGGCGGGCCATTGGAATGGTAAAAAACCCTATGCCGGGACCAATATCCACCACAGTGTCGCCTTCCCTGACATAGGGTTTGATGATCTTATCGGGATTTTGCAACCGCCGGCGAATCCAGTTATCAAAGGTAAAGCACAACCACCGGGGGCAAACATGGTGTTTTCTTATGAAAAAGAGATCCCCTATTCTGCTCATAATATTTTCCTTGGACGCTATGAGCGATCAACTATTAATCTATCTCGCTCAGAATATTTTCCGGTGACAGCGCAAATCATGTTTGGAATTGAAGACCGGCCGCTGCTGATCCTCAGGCAACCATCAGCCCTTTTTCCCGTAAATAGTCTTTTACGTCCTTAATTTTTAGCATCCGGAAATGAAAGACTGAAGCGGCGAGTAGAACGCTGGCGCCTCCCTTGACCACTGCTTCGTAAAAATCTTCCAGTTTGCCCGCGCCGCCGGAGGCCACCACCGGCAGCGTAACAACAGAAGCAATCGCTTTGGTAAAGGGAATATCGTAACCCGCCTTGGTGCCGTCTCCATCCATGCTGGTAGGCAGAATCACGCCTGCGCCCAGTTCCTGACAGGTTTTCGCCCAGTCTATCGCGTCTTTGGCGATGGGCAGTGTGCCGCCGGAAACAACCAGCTCAAATCCGGAAGGCATCGCCGCGTTTCTTTTCGCGTCAATGGCCACAGTGATTTTTTCCGACCCGTATTTTTTAGCCGCCTCACGAACCAGTTCGGGATTTTTTACCGCAGCGCTGTTCATGGATACCTTGGACGCTCCGGCGCCCAGCACCATTTCGATATCCTCAATCGAGGAGATGCCGCCGCCGACCGTCAGGGGAATGCTCAATACGGCGGAAACTTTCTGGACCCATTCCAGGCGCGTTTTGCGGTTTTCCAGCGTGGCTGCAATATCCAGCATGGCCAGTTCATCAGCGCCTTCGGCCTGATAAAACGCGGCGTTCTCCACCGGATCTCCCGCTTCTTTGATATCGACAAAATGAACACCTTTCACCACCCGTCCGTTTTTCATATCCAGACACGGCATGATTTT
>CAYULE010000170.1:2606-5682 GCA_964445385.1 uncultured Smithella sp. | reverse complement strand
ATATTGTCAGAGAATGTAGAAGAGGTTAAGAGGCTCTGAAACGCTGCATCGAAACTGTTGACAGGGAGAAATTTGTTGGATGACATCGTGGAGATACCGGTGAACGGCCATGGTTGACAGACCCGGCCATGTTGATCGTTAAAGGATTCCAAAGTCTCTTGTCATGAACGAACTATTATGGTATCTACGGAATATGTCAGACTTATTTTCCATGTAGATAAATATATATTGGGAATAGAGGGAAGAAGGATGAGGGATATGAGGGACACTGAGACACGGTATGCGGAAGAATTATCCAACCTCAAAAAACGTGTGCGGCAACTGGAATTGTCTGAAAAGCGGTATCGGGAGTTTGTGGAAAATGTCGAGGATGCCTGTCTCGAAATGGATCTTTCCGGTAATTTCACATTCGGCAATGACGCGATCTATAGAATCAGCGGGTATACCCGGGAAGAATACTCGCAAATGAAACGCTGGCAATTATTTCCGACCCGTGAAGAATCGGACAGGATTGCAGATGTTTATCATGAAATCTACCAGACGGGGACACCCCGGAAGATTGTTGACTATTTAATTCGGCATAAAGATGGGAGTATCAGGAACATTGAAGCCTCCGTATCATTAATGAGAGATCAAGAAGGCCGGCCGTTGGGCTTTCGGGGGATCGGCCGGGACGTCACGGAGCAAAAGGCCATAGAAGCGCAACAGGAGCGATACGGAAATTTTGTAGAAAATATTGAAGATTTCTGCTTTGAGACCAATCTTGCCGGTAATTTTACTTTTGTCAATCGAGCCATGCTCAACCGGTTTGGATATACGCTGGAAGAAGCTCTGGGCATGAATTTTAAAGCCTATATTAATCCGAATGAAGTTAATAAAATTTATTCTGAATTCAACACCCTTTACCGGACTGGAAAACCGCTATTGCTGCTGGACTATGAAGTCGTTCATAAAGATGGCAGCTTGATTACCCTGGAATTATCCATATCGCTGATCAGAGATCCCCAGGGACAGCCGACCGGTTTCCGGGGGATTTCCCGGGATGTTACTGTGAAGAGAAAAAACGTGGAGCGACTGGAAAGATATAAAAATTTTGTTGAGAATGTTTATGATATCTGCTGGGAGAGCGATCTTGAAGGAAATCTTACTTTTATCAACAGCGCCGTTCTCCGGAAGCTTGGATTTTCAGAGGACGATTTAAAAAATGTAAACTATAAACAATATACAACTCCCGAAGAAAACGGCCGAATCAGTCAAGTGCTAAATAACATGTATCGAACGGGGCTCCCGGTGGCGACCATTGAACATGAAGTTATTCCCAGTGATGGTCAGGTTCGTTATCTGGAACTGTCGGCATCGCTTAAGAAAGATAGTGCCGGTAAGCCTGTCGGAATCAGGGGAATTTCACGCGACATTACCGAGAAAAGAAAAATGGAGGCGGAGCGGGAAAGTTACCGCACCTTCATCGATAATATTGAGGATGGATGCTGGGAGATCGACCTCAATGGGCGTTGTACCTTTTGCAACCAGGCGACCCTGGATCAATTCGGATACTCCGCGGAAGAGCAGACAAAGATAACCTCCAGAGATTATACGACACCCGAAGAAGGAAAGAGAGTACGCGCAATCTACCGGGAGTTGTTCCGCACAGGCAAACCCATAAAGGTTCACGATCAGGAGATCATCCGCAAGGATGGAAGCATCAGGGTTCTGGAAGTGTCGGCGTCCGTTATCCGGGATGCATCGGGAACCATCATTGGCGCCCGCGGCATCAACCGGGACGTCACTGAACAAAAAAAGATGAAAGCAGAACAGGAAAAAATGATCGCGCAGTTTAATCAGGCGCAAAAAATGGAATCTCTGGGGACTCTGTCCGGTGGCATTGCTCACGATTTCAATAATCTGCTGATGGGTATCCAGGGATATACATCATTGATGCTCTGCAATACCGATCCAACCCACCCCTATTATGAAAAACTGAAGGCTATTGAAAGCCAGGTACAAAGTGGCGCCAACCTGACCAAGCAATTGCTGGGATATGCCCACAAGGGCCAGTACGAGATTAAAACGACCGACCTGAATTCTTTAATTGAAAAGACGATCAACCTGTTTGGCAGAACAAAAAAGGAAATCCGCCTGTTTGAAAAATATGAAGAACCGCTGTGGCTGGTGGAAGCCGATGGGGGGCAGATGGAACAGGTATTTCTCAATCTCTTTGTGAATGCCTGGCAGGCCATGCCCGGCGGGGGCTCTCTTTACGTGGAGACACAAAATGTTACCCTGAATGAATCCGATGTCAAACCCTATAATATCAGTCCGGGGCTTTATGTGAAGGTGACCGTCAGTGATACGGGAGTGGGAATGGATAAGGAAATTCAGCAGCGAATATTTGAACCCTTCTTTACGACCAAGACCATGGGGCGCGGGACGGGGCTCGGCCTGGCCTCCGTGTATGGCATCATCAAAGGGCATAAAGGAATTATCCATGTTTATAGCGAAAAAGGTCATGGAACATCATTCAATATCTACCTTCCCGTATCGGATAAAAAACTGATCCATGCAGAACCGGTTGTTTCTGAAATCAGAACCGGTCATGAAACAATTCTTGTTGTTGATGATGAAAATGTTATCACGGATGTAACCAGTCAAATGTTGTCCGGGCTGGGCTATCAGGTTCTCATTGCCGACAGCGGTAAAAAAGCCATTGATATTTACAAAGAGAATCATGGCCGGATCGATCTGGTCATCATGGACATGATTATGCCCGTTATGGGAGGTGAAGAAACATTTAAACAGCTTAAAGCGGTCCATCCAAAAGTCAAAGTCATCCTCTCCAGTGGCTATACCTTGAATGACGAGGTGAAGCAGATCATGAGCCAGGGGGTGTTGGCTTTTCTGCAGAAGCCCTATAACCAGGATGAACTTTCCCGCAAAATCAGGGAAATTCTGGGCAATTAGAAAAAGCGATAAGTTCGTCAAAGACTTTATTGACAACATCAATGTAATTATCCCGGTGATGTGTTTTATTGATTCTTTTTCGTATTTTTTGTCCGTCTTCAAAGAAGTTTCCCATGTA
>CAYULE010000170.1:0-2506 GCA_964445385.1 uncultured Smithella sp. | reverse complement strand
CGCGGATGAATAATCAGTTCCTCAAGTGGAAAACGGTTGAAAACAGGCATGAGTTGCAGGGTGTCGTCAGGATATTTATACCCGATCCTGAGTTTGATCGATAGTTTCGGCTTTAACGCAGCGATTGTGTTTTCGAGAAAAGATTCGATCCGGTCGGGATAACAAAGCATTCCCGCGCCTCTGCCCTTCCTTACCACCATGGGGAACGGGCAGCCGAGATTCCAGTTAACCGTGCTGTATCCCATATCGTATAGCGCATTGGCAAGCTTTGCGAAGTCATCCGGGTTAGAGCTCATGATCTGCGGAATGGAGGGAATCCCCGTATTTTTATCAGGGTGAAATTCGCGCAGAACGTTGCTTTCCGATTTGATCTTCTTCACGGAGGGGATAAAAGGCGCAATGGCCATGTCAACGCCCTTGAAATAAACAGGGAACAGGTTACGATAAATCCGGTCAGTCATCCCCTGGAGTGGTGCGAGGTAGATCATTGGTAATTTTTAAATCCTTTATCTGTTATTATCATCACAGGGATTGCTTTCTTTCTGATAGCAGCCGGTTTGTCAAGGATTATCGTTGATTTTGGGTATTCTTCTTTTGATGCATAACAGGCCGATTAAAATGCAGTGTGGAAATATGCACCATGTAAAGCTTCGCGCTGTTTGATGATCAGATGAAAACGCTGATTGGCGAAATAACTCACCATATAAGATAATCCAAAATTCAGGCCGATTTTCTAAAGTTATTCCCGCATCTGTCGATAAATTCAGTATGCGTCCTGTACGTTGCCGGATTTTTCGCAAAAAACTAATAATATTAACCATAAAGCAAAGAAAGAGAATGAACTTATGAAGATGGATCAAAAAATGAAAATCATTCTTGCCGAAGACGGAACCACCATGCGCAAAATGGAGGTTAAAATCCTCCAGCAACTCGGGTATGAAAACATTATTGAAGCGGTCGACGGCGTTCAGGCCATGGAGAAACTTGTGGCGGAAAACGATGTTCAACTGGTGATTTCCGATTGGAATATGCCAAACAAATCAGGCCTGGAGCTTCTGGCCTGGATGCGGCAGGACCCCAAATATAAAGACACTGCGTTTCTGATGGCCACCGGACAGGGAGATAAGATCTATGTTAAGCAGGCGATGGAAGCCGGCGCGTCCGGTGTCGTTGCCAAACCGTTTTCGCCCGACGAACTCAAAAACAAGATTGAAGATATTTTCGGCGTGGAAAGAGAAGCTCCCCAACAGCCCGAGCAACCCGCCATCCTGACAGCCGCCGACGGCCGAACCGTTTTAAAGGTTGCGCACATACAGATCACAGACCATCTGGCGCTGGGCGTGCTCAGACACAGAATTGAAACCCAGCAGATCAAACCGCATTCTTTTTCACTGCAAACCCAGTGCATGATGAGCTGGAACCTTGTTCAGGATGCGTTGGAGCGGGGGCAGGTGGACGCAGCCTTTATCCTTGCGCCGATCGCCATGGATCTGTTCAATTACGGTGTTCCCCTGCGCCTGGTGCTTTTCGCGCATCGTAATGGCAGCATCATGGTACGAAACAAGGCCGTGGAATATCGCAAACCGTATCAGCAATTTTTTAAACATAAAGTATTTTTTATTCCGCACCGGATGTCCATTCACAACATGCTGGCTTTTAAATACTTCTCGGAAATGGGGTTGAAGCCGGGAGTTGTGGGCGCGGGCGCGGTCAATATGGTATTTGAGGTTGCCGCGCCGGTCAATATGCCGGCTTTTCTCGCGGAAACGCCGAACGCCTGTGGATTCATGGTGGCGGAGCCCATCGGATCGAAGGCCATCGCTTCCGGTATTGCCGAAAAACAGTTGATTTCCAGCGAAATCTGGGATCAGCATCCTTGCTGTGTGGTCGTATTCCGCGAAGATTTTATCAAACGCAATACGGATGCGGTTCATGAGTTCACCAATCTTTTGGCTGATTCCGGGAAATTCATTGTCAACTATCCGCAGCAGTCCGCGGAAATCGCCGCGTCTTTTCTGGATCCGGAGAAGAAACTCGGCCTGGACCCGTCGCTTCTGCTCAGAGTGCTGACAGAACCCAATGGGATTACAACCAACAATTTATATCCGGTCATGGAGGATCTGGATGTGATCCAACGGTTCATGAAGGACAACATGAATATCGGCGGCATCATTGATCTGGAAAAATTTGTTGATCTGCGTTTCGCCAACGAAGCCTGCAAAGCGGACACCGCCGCAGAAACGAAAACGGTTCAAAGAGATGCGGTCGTTGAGGTTTCTGCGGAAGAAGAGACCGCGCCGTGCAAGCCCCAACCTGCGCCGAAATTCGGATTGAAGGAAAGCGTTCTTGTCGAATCCAGCCGTGAAGGGAAATACATCATTTTCAAAATGGCTGAAGAACGCTATGGGGTGCCCGTGCTCGATGTCCGGGAAATTATCCGTATGCAGCCTATCCGGTCCATGCCTCAACTACCGGATTATGTCAAAGGGGTCATCAATCTGCGCGG
>CAYULE010000169.1:0-5784 GCA_964445385.1 uncultured Smithella sp. | reverse complement strand
AGGTAAAGATAACCGGCATGAGCAGCATGATTTTCTGCTGCATCGGGTCGCCCATGGCGGGGGTCATTTTCTGTGAAATGAATTGCGTGGCGCCCATAATAATCGGGGTGATGTAATAGGGATCCGGGGCCGACAAATCCTGAATCCAGAAGAAAAAAGGCGAGTGGCGCAATTCGATGGAATACATCAATGCCTTATATAAACCGAAAAACACGGGAATCTGGATCAGCATCGGCAGGCAGCCGGAAAACGGGTTGACCTTATGCTCCCGGTAGAGCGCCATGGTTTCCTGCCCGATTTTAGATTGATCATTTTTGTATTTCTCTTTCAAAGCTTCGATTTTCGGCTGAAGCTTTTTCATTTCATTCATGGATTTGTAGCTCAGGTTGCCGAGCGGCCAGAAGATAATTTTAATGATGGTGGTCAGTATAATAATCGCAATGCCGTAGTTCAGAACGAAACCATACAGGAAGTTGAGGATCCATAATGAGGGAATAGCCAGCCATTTAAACCAGCCGAAATCGATGGCACTTTCCAGGCCGACACCCTGTGCCTTCAGGAGATCGTTTTGTTTGGGCCCGAGATAAAGCGAGTAAGAAAATGCACTGTTCTGACCGCCGGGGATGACTTCTTTGCGGCCTTTCATGCCGACGCTAACCATATGGTTTGCGTCGCGGGTCATCACGACGTTAGTCAGAGACGGATTTTCCGGGATGAATGATGCAATGAAATATTTGCTTTCAAACGCGCCCCATAATACATTCGGGCCCAGGATGCTTTCAGCGTCTAATTTTTTAACTTCCTGTCGTTCAATGCTTCCTCCGACAGAGACGACAGGGCCGTCATGTCCGTAACTGTCCTCAACTTTTTGAGGATCGACATACTGATACCAGTTAAGCCTTGGAATCTGTGTTATCGGTGACGAGGTCAGATTGTGCACCTTGACTTCCAGACCGATAACGTAGCCGGCCGGATCAAATGTGAAAATCTTTTCGATTTTGATGTCATGATAAGATTTTGAGAAAACAAGTTGCTGCTTTTCTTTGGTATTGATCAAATCCAGTTTGCTCGTGGCGGTATCAAATACCGCGTCCGCGGCAACAGCGTTACCGGAGTCGGGGAAGGTTACAGCCAGCGGATAAGGCATGCCATCGCGAACGTCAACCAGTTCAACAAATTCTTTTGTTTTCGGTTTGGCAGTTTCCTTGGCGCCGGTAAAAATACCTTTTACCTTCGGCCAGATATCATCCGTACATACGTAGCAATCCTGATAGTAAGCCTTAAGTTTCAGAGATTTCAAGGCA
This sequence comes from uncultured Smithella sp., assembly GCA_964445385.1. Classification (GTDB taxonomy): domain Bacteria; phylum Desulfobacterota; class Syntrophia; order Syntrophales; family Smithellaceae; genus UBA8904. The sequence goes on along the minus strand of CAYULE010000169.1, from coordinate 4,480 downwards.
GCGCCGCGCGTGGAGAAAACGGCCGTATAGTTCGGCGTTTCCACTTTAATATCTCGGGCCGGCACTTCCGGTTTGACGGCTACTGCCCGGTCAGCAGGTTTGGCAAGCGCGGATGTTGACGCCGGAGTCGATGCCGGTGCCGATGTCTTTTCTTTTGCAGTTTGATTAACCGATTGTTGCGGTACCGCAGTTTTCTGGGGTACGGGCGGTTTGACAAAAAAGAACTGATAAACCAAAAGAACGGCCAGTGACAGGACGACAGCTAGAATGGTCCTTTTATCCATGAGGATACCTCCAATTTCATTGTTTACTTGACGGGGTCGTAACCGCCGGGATGCAGGGGATTACAGCGCAGAATTCTTTTTGCTGCCAAATATGACCCTTTTGCCGGTCCATGTAATTTAATCGCATCAATAGCATATTGCGAACAGGACGGGTGAAAACGGCAGGATGGCGCAAAAAAGAATGGTGAAATACAGGCTTGGTATAAACGAATAATGAAAACAAAGAAGTTTACCAAAGTTTTTCTGAGCATGCTTTATCTGCCGGCCTTCCGAGTGAAGAGTTCGGTCAATTCTTTCTCTGTTTCCTGATAGGTAAGAGGCGGTATGTTTTTTTTGGCCATGACCACAACGTCATGTTCCGCGGGAAACAAGTTTTTGTTGCGGCGGAAGAATTCCCGGATCAGTCGTTTTGTTCGATTGCGAAAAACAGCGTTGCCCGCTTTTTTCGTGACGGTTATTCCCAGGCGTTTGACTCCGTTCGAGTTGCCGCATGTTATCATCGTAAAGAATCGCGAACTTCTCCAGACCCCCTGTTCGTAAATATTCCGATAGTTGCTTCTATTCGTGACCTTTTCCGCTCTTCGGTAAGATTGCGCTTTCATGTATGGAAACCCAATATCCCTGAGAGACTTTAAAATAGCGGAATTATACGGTTAAGCTCTTTCTGCCTTTGGCTCTTCTGCGGCTCAATACCTGCCTGCCGGTTTTAGATGCCATACGAACGAGAAATCCATGAGATCTCTTGCGCTTGGTATTTGATTTGTTGGTCAAAGTCTTTTTCATATTTAAACCCCTTAAAGTAATAAGGTAGTGCGTAAATCATAGTCACATTTATTTGTCAAGTTTAAAGTGGCAAAGTATTTGAATTGGCTTGACCTAAATGTTCATATTTACTATATAACGCTCCATATTGATCCACCGGCAGCAGAATTAATGAGATATTGTTTCGGTGGCGATATGCAGTTGCTCTTATTATAACACAAATTATTGCCTTTAAAATAAATGAGAAAATGTATGAAAATAAATTCTTATGTGGAGAATGATCCTGAAATGAATAGCAATAAATATCCAATATTATTGAGTATTATTACAATCTCTATTTTAGTGATTTCGTGCATTCTTGCCAGGGACAGGGAAACCTGGGTTTTGGAAGTATTTCCGATATTAGTCGGTTTTCCCATTCTGTTTTTTACCTATCGACGGTTTCGCCTTACAAACCTGCTTTACGTGCTCATCATAATTCATTTTGTTATTCTTGCGGTCGGCGGTATTTACACCTATGCGCAGGTACCTCTGGGATTCTGGATGCAGGACTGGTTTCATTTCAGCCGCAACCATTACGATAGAATCGGGCATTTCGCACAGGGGTTTATCCCGGCCATCTTAGCCAGGGAAATTCTGATCCGAACGTCACCGCTGCGACCCGGGAAGTGGTTATTCTTTATTGTCGTGTGTATTTGTCTGTCGATCAGCGCCTTTTATGAATTCATTGAATGGTGGACGGTCCTGATTAAAGGATCTTCCGCGGAAGCTTTTCTAGGTACCCAGGGAGATGTCTGGGACGCACATTGGGATATGCTATTTGCAATGACAGGAGCGATGGTGTCTTTGCTTGTTTTATCAAAAGTTCATGACAAGTTTCTGCTCAAAATCAAAAAATAAAAACCCCTCGAAGAATATATCTCTTACGAGGGGCTAACGAGATCCGCCTATGCCGTCTTGTCTTTTAATCTGGAGTCCTTCATTTGAATACTTGGTCTTGTTCGGGTGATCATCACCACGAAGACCCTGTGTTTTCTTTATTGTTTACATCCAGTAGAATAGACTCAATACGTACATCGCAGAATCTCGATTGTTTCTGCATATTTTTCAAAGAGCTTGAGGCAAAATTAAGGAGTGCTGCAATGCTTCTTTGTTTATAAGCTGTAGTCAGCTCATTAAAATGCTTTTTTTTAGCAGTTCATGATCCCTGCCAATATCTCGCAATGCTTTTCGTTTAACCTCCAAGTGAAATAATGTAACCTTCATCGAAATTCAAGATACACAATTCAACCTGAGCATTGCAGCACCTTAATTGTCTCAATCTTAGTATACGTATGATCCTCATTGATGTCAATGGAGGAAAATGTATTGCCGTCAATTCATGGGAATACCCCAACCCTTTAATGACATTTCGGTCGCATACCCATGACAAAAAGGACGTCGTCTTCCAGATGCGCCCCTATCTGTGTCTGCCGGGTATTGCTCATCCAGAGCATTGCTGCACGAAGGACATCGAGGTCGTCTATTTTTGCGGTAAGCCATTTCAAATATTTGCTAAAATCAATTAAATCATCGAGTTATGTAATATGAAAACGACTGGCACGTCTGTTGCTTTATAATTCAGCCAAGAGTAAGAAGTATCATTGAACAGCAGTAATGCAGTATTCACCACAGGAAGGGTGAACGGTTCTAACCGGTCGTCATTGAAGAACAGGGGAAAGCATATGCTGGCATCATTAAAACTACTCGATCTGATGGCAAACAATTCTGAAGCCATTGCCAGGAACTGGGCGAATGATGTAATCAAAAATGCTAAAACTCCTTTCTACCATTACTTGAATACAGATTATCTTATTCCCCAGGCAGCTGATTTTTACCGCAGGTTAAGCGGTGTCTATGCGCTGAAAAATCCTTATCCCGCTATTCATGATTGTATGTCCAAATTTGCCGAGAAGCGCTTTAACGAAGGGGTTCCTTTGCATGAGGCGCTTTACGCCATCATACTGATGCGCCGTCATATCTGGCTTTACGCCGAATTTCAGGCCATCTTCATCACGATCACAGAACAGCACCAGGCGCTGGACAGCCAGACGCGAACCCTTTTGATTTTTGACTATATTGCGTATGTCGTAACGGAAAAATATGTTTCATTAATGGGACAGACTCCCGCTAAAAAATAAAACGAGGTGAATGAACCGTGGCCGAACAAATGAATCAAGGAAAGGTTTTATCCATCCGCAGCAGCGTTGTTGACGTCCACTTTCCAATAGCGCCGGCGATCCGTAATGTGCTCATGGCAGGCGAAAAGGGTGAATACATTATCGAGGTATTTACGCAACTGGATAACAATACCGTTCGGGGCGTCGCATTGACGCCAACCCAGGGGCTGGCCCGCGGCCAGATTGTCACCGATACCGGCAAGCCTTTCGAAGTTCCCGTGGGCACTGCGCTGATGGGACGGGTGTTTAACGTCTTCGGAAACACCATCGACAAGAAGGGCAATGTTGTAGACTGCGAATTACGATCCATCCACCGCGAGCCCATCCCGTTGCGCGATCAATCCACCGTCTCCGAAATCTTTGAAACCGGCATCAAAGCCATTGATGTTCTGGCCCCGCTGGAACGAGGCGGCAAAGCCGGTCTGTTCGGCGGAGCGGGTGTCGGTAAGACCGTTTTGATTACGGAAATGATTCATAATACGGTTAGCGGACATGAAGGCATGAGTATCTTCTGCGGGATCGGCGAGCGCTGCCGCGAAGGTGAAGAACTCTACCGCGAAATGGAAGAAAGCGGCGTTCTGGGGAATACTGTCATGGTGTTCGGCCAGATGAACGAACCGCCTGGCGCCCGTTTCCGTGTGGGACACGCGGCGCTCACAATGGCGGAGTATTTTCGTGACGACGCAAAACAAGACGTTCTTTTGATGATTGATAACATTTTCCGCTTCATTCAGGCGGGTATGGAGGTCTCCGGCCTTCTGGGGCAGTTGCCTTCCCGTTTGGGTTACCAGCCGACGCTGGCGACGGAACTGGCGGAACTGGAAGAGCGAATCTGTAACACTAAAACGGGCGCGATTACCTCCATTCAGGCGGTTTACGTACCGGCGGACGATTTTACCGATCCCTCCGCGGTTCATACCTTCGGCCATTTATCCGCGACCATCGCGTTGTCACGTAAAAGAGCCAGCGAAGGTTTGTATCCCGCCATCGATTTGCTGCAATCCGGTTCCAAGATGCTGATGCCGAATATCGCCGGTGAACGCCACTACAAGATCGCTCAGGAAATTCGTAAGACACTGGCGGTCTATGAAGATCTCAAAGACATCATTGCCATGCTCGGTATTTCCGAACTGTCCCGCGAGGATCAACGGACCGTGTTCCGCGCGAGGCGCCTGGAAAGATTTTTTACCCAACCCTTCTTTGTGACGGAGCAGT
>CAYULE010000168.1:0-5822 GCA_964445385.1 uncultured Smithella sp. | reverse complement strand
AAGACAACGCGTTCAAACTGGCCTGAAGTTAATAAGTTAACAGCGTCCCCTTGTTTGATTGTTTGATCGAAATACAATTTGTTGAGGAGGCTTGTCATGGAAAAAGAAGAACTCGTTAAAATTCTGGTTCAAATGGGGTTCGATTCGAATGATACGGACAGGATTATTAAATACCTGCTCGACCAATTCATCAGTAAGGGATTCACCCTTAAGCAGGCCTTAAATGCGATTGCTGCGGAATTGCGGTCCAGAGGAAAATTGTTCCGCAAGCTGCAAGCTTTTCCAAAGAAAAAGCAAGCTGAGTCGCCATCTGCACTGGAAGGCCAGGAGTCCTGCCCCATGTGTGGATATCCTAAACCAGCGGGAAAAGGGGTAGATTCAGCGAAGGAATGTGCCAATTGTGGAGTGATCTTTGCTAAGATCATGCCTACCGGAAAGGATTTGGAATCTCTTATAAAAGATTTGGATTCACTTTTTGCGATGGGCGAAATCATTAAGCCCATTAAGCCTGCATCTCAATCCACCTTGAGGCAGTTTGCATCCCGGCACAAAGTAATCACGATAATAGTCTCCGTTTTGCTCTTTTTGTTTTTCGTGGGGTTAATTACTCAAGGGTTTTACAAGTTCCAGCACAAAAGGTTGTTAACAGCTTTTGAGAAGTCATTGAAGATGGATACCAAAGAAGAGTTCGAGACCTCTCTCGAAAACATCCAGTACTTTATAGAGTACACTGCGATTCTGGTTGCCCGGCGTGGCTGGTCGGAAAGAGAAATCAGTAATTTCAGCAATAGCGTTGGCGACGGCGTCAAGCGTTTTAACGAAAAGATGGAGGCGGCAGTTCCGGGGGAAAGCAGGCTTTTCGGCTATGACCTCCAGGAGATAAAGAATAACCTGTGTGCTGGTGAGAAGATGGTTATCCTCTGTATCAGGGATAAGAAGTCCGCATTAATGATAGCGGCCTTTACACCAAAGCTCGCTTTTTGTGATGCAACTCAATACAAGACATCCTCAAAGACTGTGCTGGTTCGGGACGGCAAAAAATTTGTCTTGAAGTATAGAGAGAAGAGCGATTCTTCCGAAGTCCTCAACGCGAAGCAGGACAACCCACTCGAGCCGAAAGATGGAAAACAGACTTCAGTGAAGCGTGGTAAGACAGGAAATGAATTATATGAAGCTCGTATCCTCCTTTTTAAGCTGCAGGAAGACTACCGAAGGAGATACAAAAATTGGTGCACAGATGATCAGGAATTGATCGCGGTTTCCAAAGCAAATGGCCACGTTGTTCCTCCAGCTACCGACGAGCTCGTTAAAAATGGCTCGATTGGTACGGAGATCGTTAATGGACGCGTTATGATTAAAAATCCGCGTGTAATAGATTGAAAAGAGGCATGAGAGGCAGGTGGGACGTTGGATTGTCCCTTTGGAGAAGAATTTCCAAACCGGAAGTCGGCAGTTCGCAGGGGGGATGATTTCAACCCAAACAGATCCGAATCTTCGCGAATGGATTCTCTCCGATATGTCGGCTGCGCCGCCTGTCGTTGCCTTAAGCGCGATGAACGAGATGATGACACAATACATAACAGGTGAAGCGGCAAAGGTATTTGAACAAATCCGCATTCCCGTCATAACCGTAAATGGAGATCGTTGGCCCATTAACTATGAAGCAAACCGGCGGCATATGTTTTCTTACCAGGCTATTGTTCTGAAGAAAGCGGATCATTTCTTAATGATGAATCGTCCGGAAGAATTTAACCGTGCATTGGAACAAGCAATCCATATGCTTTCCGGAGAATCGGTCAGGTAAAATCTCCGATCAAGTCGATCCACCGGACGGCTTTCAGCGGCCGGTGAGCTACACGTTATGTGAAAATATCTGTGATATAAATAAAGGAATACATAAATGCAAGCCGTCAGCATCCCAATAGTTCAATCTAATTCACACGTAACAATAGATGGTAGAATATATGGTTCAGGTGAAAGAGCTGTTATATTTTCCAATATGGATTCCAATAATCAAAATGAATGGTCTTCGATCATTGAGTTAATCAATTCAACCGGCTGTATGTTTATTACTTATAACTATTTCCAATCCGATGATGACCAATCACCGACGCTTGATAGTGTTGTTTCCTTCGCCAGGAATTCAGGAGTTAAACATATTATTCTTGTTGGTGCGAGCAGAGGAGGCGTTGCTTCAATAAAAGTTGCAGCAAATTCTTTCGATAAAGACCACATAGTTGGTGTTGTAGCACTTTCGGCACCTATTGAACATGAAGGCATGGTCTTTTACAACAGTGAAGAATTAAGCAGAATAAGAATTCCCAAATTGCTTGTAAATTCAGAATCTGATGAATGTGTGGCTGGCACACATGAAATGTATCAACTCGTTAATTATCCAAAAGAACTGCTGATTTATTCAGGTGGAGCGCACGGGACTGAAATATTTTTGAAAGATGGGAAAGCGTTTGCCCAAAAATTAAACGATTTCATTTCATCTGTATTTAAAAATATCATATAATAAGATCAATACAGCCGATCGTTTCGCTCCGGCTGAGCTTTTCGCAGGCAACTGAGGCAGCAGGCGTATATGGGAATCAAACTGCTATTTGTTAGTGTTCTTCTGTTTCCGTTCTGGGTTGGCACGGCAGCCGCGAATGGCGTTACGGGGACATGGGAGTATCATGGGCTGGCCAAATCGGGCATACGGCTCATGACACTTCAAACTGGAGACGTGGTACGTTTTCAACTTGAAATATCAAGAGGAGCACCCTCGTACAACACCGGCTGGATTGAGGGGAAATTTCACCTCACGGGTGCTTCTGGCATTTTTCGTTCTTCGGAGTACGGCACATGCGCGATCAAGTTCGAGTTTAAAAAATCAACTGTGCGTCTTCAAGAAGCAAGCCCGGAAGAGCGGGAATGCGGATTTGGGCACAATGTTCACGCGGACGGAACGCTCGTAATTAAGAGCCGCAAGAAGCCTAAGTTCTCAAACGGTGATCCTCGGATTAGAGGGGAATGAAATGAGCGAACGGGGACTGTTTTCGTTTTGTTCCGGATTTCTTTAAAGATGTCATTTGCAAAAGTGTGAAACAGGAGTTATGCATTCAGACGGAAGAGGTAAAATAATTACGCGGGAGGGGAGTCGCCGGATCGCCGGCCGATGACCGAAGACTGAAGGATGCCCTCTTTTCCCCAAACCCGGAGGGATGTTATGAAAAATGTGATTGTGGTTTTATGCGCGGTTCTTGCGCTCGGGGGTGGGGCGGTTTCCGCCCGATCCGCAAACGCAGGAGAACCTTCTGTTTATGTAGATTACGAATACGGTGATCTGAAGGAGGTGATTGTCGGTCTTCCGTACGGTATGTCGCCGTCACTGGAAGCGAAATGGTTTGCCGACGCGCTGAAAGTACTGCCGAAAGATGAAGCGGATTACGCCCGGAAGACAGCGGGGATGCTCTGGACGGAGATGATCCATCCCGAAACGGGGAAAAGCGAGACGCAGATGCTGGAAGAGGAAAATCAGGCTTTCATCGCCATCTTAAAGTCTCTGGGCGTCAAGGTATACCGTCCGACGGAGATTACAGTCGACTTTATCAAGGAACATTACGGCGGGGATGTGCTGCTAAACGGGTTCAGCCAGGACTTTCCCCGGGACAACATGGCCGTGATCGGCAGCAACGTCATCGAATTCAATTTGCGGACGCCGATTCGCAAGGTGGACATATCCGGATTTCGGAATATCTTGTCCGAAAAATGCTCCGATCCGACGGGCAAATGGTTTTCCATGCCGCACACGGAGCTTCTTAAACCCGCCCGCGCGGATACGCCGTTTCTGGAGGGCGGAGACGTCATTGTGCTGGGCAAGACCGTTTTTGTCGGCAATACGCAAAATCCCAGCGTAGGATCCAATGAGGCCGGCTACCAGTGGCTCAAGAACATTTTAGGCGATCAATATAAGGTGAAACGCGTTCGGCTTGTAGAAAGCGTGCTGCATTTGGATTGCGTGCTTTCCGTGCCGCGCAGGGGACTCGCCATTATCTGCGAAGAAGCCTTCGTCGACGGCTTGCCCAAAGAGATCAAGAACTGGGACTTGATCAGAGTTCGTCTGGAAGATGTTAAGCGACTGGCCGTCAACGGCGTTCCCGTCAATTCCCGAGACTACATTTTGTCGTATAACCGGCACAATGACAACCGGTATATCCAGACCGAGCTAGAAAAGCGGGGCATCAGAGTCCACCGCGTGTTTTTCGGAACGCACAACGGGCAGGGGGGATCGCTACGCTGTGCGACTCAGCCGCTGAAACGAAATGTCAAGATGACGAAAGCGCATGGTTGGTGAAAGGATTCGGATGGTTCCTTTAAAGGAAATATATGACTGCATCGGAAAAAATAAAATACTTTTATGAAGTCATTTCATCTTCTTCTAATCGATATGATGAGGTTGACAACTACGTTTCTGCAAACTGCACCGCAAAAGTCGGGGGGACTTCAATTCCAAAAGGGATGCGTCAGCATTTAATTGATGTTAGAGAAACTTATCCTGACATGAAATTACGCGTGATAAGACAATTTGTCGATCATGATTATGTTATTTCTGAAGTAATGATGGAGGGGACTCATCTTGGTGAATGGTTAGGCATAAAACCCACAGAGAAAAAACTGCAAATTACGGCAGTCAATATTGATAAAATTATCGATGGAAAGATTATAGAACATGGTGGTGCTGCTAATGTGTTCGACGCATTCTGGTCAAAAAAAATGAATAATCTTATTGTCAAAGGAGTAGCCTGATGTCTGAACAAATAGAGGAAGTGACAGTCCATTTATCAAACCAGAAAGTCCAGTTTGTCGGAATATCCAAGTCCAATCCCGACCGCCCGATCCATTTTGATTATCAGCCTCCCATGGGAGATGGACAGGGTTATAATGGTCTTGAATTACTGCTCATGAGTCTTAGCGGCTGCAGCGCTACCGCTATTGTGTATTTACTGAGAAAAATGGGTAAAACCGTGTCCGGACTGGAAGTGAAGGCTAAAGGTATCAGGAGTGAACAGCCACCTATAAAATTTGAAAAGATATTTATAGAATACATCCTGAGTTCAAAAGACACAAAGGATGCTGACATTCAAAAGGCCATCCAACTTGCCGAGAAATCGGTTTGCCCTGTCTGGCAGATGATTAAGAACAATGTTGAAGTTATTCCTGAGTATAAAATCATTGCTTAGTACAATTTGGAATAGTAAAGAATAGCGCAATCGACCAACACAGTTGATCGCTGACGCTCCGGGTGATTTTTCCGGTTGGGCGCAGGAAAACGAAGATTATTATATGAGAATAAACGAAAATCCACATGCAGCCTGGGTATTAATGGCAATCGTATTTGGAGCAGGAGAGAAGCAGGCAAGTCTCGATTCAATAATTTCTGCGGCAGATTATGTAAATCATGCGATCATAAAATATGATGAAATAAACGAGGGAATAATCTTCCTGTTGAGAAAAGAAATTATCTCCAGGGAAGAAGCGGGCTATAAGCTGTCGAAACAGGTTATGAAGAGATATAACAGTATCAAAAGCAACAGTGTAGGAAAATACTGGAAAGTAACAGAAGATATTATTATGGAAAGTGAAAGCCGGCAAGACGTTCCATTGCCTTTGTTAAGCCAAGAAATTAAAAAGATTGATTACGAAAAAACAATTCATAATTACCTGGAGCGTAATAAAGTAGAATAGCAGAACATGTATCGATAAATATTTAAAGAAGGAGATGATATGTTTTCATTCTTGATACGAAGACGCAATCATGTTTTCAGCATGATGGT
>CAYULE010000167.1:0-5833 GCA_964445385.1 uncultured Smithella sp. | reverse complement strand
ATTCCAGAGTATTCGCGCTGATATAGGGAGCCAGCGCATCTTTTGCGTAAGGTAATTCCGGTAAGCTGATCGCCATTTTATTTCTCCTTTCCGTTATTATTAGAGATTAGTATAGGCAGCTAATTACATATGTCAACTTTAAGTGGAGGGCGTCCGCTCCGACGCCGGAGACGAAGTATGAGCTTGCGCTCTGAATTTCAGCCAGATGGTATGCAGAAACATAAAAACAGAGAAAATTAATGCGGGTAAGGCAGCTTCATTGTTGAAAAGATACAGAGCAATGCCACCGGCAAGACCATAATTTTTCATGGTTCCTAAAAGCAGAAGCGATGAAATGGTTTGACGGGGAATTTTGTAAAATCTGCCGATTAGCAGCAAAGCCAGACTGATTGAAAAGACGGTGACAATAGCCAGAACAGAAAGGATGATAATTTCTCTGGGCCACCGCAGGATTAGAGTAGCGTTATTGGCCGCCAGCGCATAAAATACAACAAAAAAACATGCGCTCGAAATGGTTCCCTCATGACGATCAATCCTTGTATCCCAGTTTCGGTCAACAGCGATACGGGAAAGCAGGATCGGCATCCCGATTAGTGTGACGGCCAGAAGAATGAGCTTGTCGTAATGGATGGGGACATACTTGAGAAAAGCCGCTCCGATCAGAGGAGTCAGAATAAGCGCACCCACATAAGTGCCGGCAAAACCGGCCAGGGTCAACATCTTGTCCCCTCGGATTTTTTCACTCAAGGACAGAATGGCCACTGCCGGAGGGACGGCAGCAACCAGAACCAGGCCAATCCAGATTTTTTCATCACGGATTAAAAAGATGCCTCCCAGGATAATCATGTTGCCTAAAACCAGGTAGTTCATCAGATTGCCCCAAAGCGCGGAGGGAAGGAGCGTTTTTGGCTTCTTGAAAAAACCACCGGGAAAACGAAGCAGAGTCACGGTCAGCATGATCATTAAAGCTGGTAAGATCAGCATAGAGGCTACAGGCGCAGCCTGCGGCAAATAAAGACCCGAAAGAATTGCCAAAACGAAAAGCAGATTGGAAAACGTTGCAAGATTCCTGATCATCGACATCGTGTTTCACCTCCGCAGAATGGAGAGTTTTTTAGCCGCGAAAACAAGAAAAAGAGAACAGATATTAAACAGGACGATCGTTGCACCCGCCGGTAAATTCAATAAAAAAGCAAAAATAATCCCACAGACAACCGCCAGGATGGAAAAGCCGACAGCAGCAATCATGGTGGCCCGAAAACTGACGGAAAGCTGCAAAGCGGTGAGCGCGGGCAAAATCAACAAGGCTGAAACCAGCATGATGCCGGCGACCTTCATGGCCAGCACGGCGGCAGTAGCGGTCAGGAGAAAGAGAATCACATTGATCCGCCGGGTATTAACGCCCATACTTCGAGCCAGTTCCTGATCAAAGGTCACCGCGAACAGATCGTCATAGAAATAAACGACCACGCCCACGACAATTAAAAAAACAATGAAAGAAAGGATCAGTTCGGTATTATTCACAGTCAGGATGTTGCCAAAAAGATAGCTGAATAAATCGACGTTGAAACCACCGGACAGGCTGGCCAGGATGATCCCTGCCGCAATTCCCAGCGAAGAAACAATACCAATGGCCGCATCCGCATTAATCTTTTTCGATGAGGTTAATCTGTAAATGGCCAGGGAGGAAATCATCACCAGCGGCAGCGCCGCCAGGGTGACATAAAAAGGGCTGATGCCGATCAGGAGCACAACGGCAACGCTGCCGAAAGTGGTATGGGCCAGACCGTCGCCGATTAAGGAGAAACGGCGCAAAACAAGAAACATGCCCAAAAGCGCTGACACAGAGGCAATCAAAACGCCCGCGATCATGGCCCGTTGAACAAATCCATAATGGAAGATATCCAATAAGTCCATTAGTCATTGCTCCTGACTGGATCGTGCTGATGGCAGATGATGTGCTGGCTGGTCGGGCCAAACAAACCGGTCATGTCCGGAGAGGAGCAGAAATCCCTGAAGGTTCCAGAAAAAATGACTTTTTTGTCGAGATAAAGAAGATTTTGAGCATATTGACCGATGACCCCGATATCATGGGTTACAAGAATAACGGTGGTTCCATCCGTCCGGTTCATTTCCCGGGTCAGGGAATAGAATATTTCCCTGGTTTCAGGATCCAGCGCCGTAGTCGGTTCATCAAAGATAAGCAATTCCGGCCTTCTCATCAAAGTTCGCGCCAGCATGGCCCGCTGCTGTTCGCCGTAGGATAACTCGCCGATCAGACGCGAGGCCAGATGGCCGATCGCCATCATCTCCAATGTGCGCCTCATCATGACCGGATCTTTTTTCGGCAAACCCATTTGAACAATTTCCGCAACCGTGCCGGGAAAATGTGCGTTGAGAGCGCTGAGCCTTTGCGGCAGATAGCCGATTTTTTCCCAATGGCGGAAAACCCCGAGAGGTTTGCCGAATAGCTCCACCCTGCCCTGCTCCGGCCGCAAAATCCCCAGAATATTTTTAATCAGCGTGCTTTTACCCGAACCATTGGGGCCCACGATGCCCAGATAGATCCCCTTCTCCACCTTAAAGGTAATCTGGCTGATCACATCCAGTCCACTGTATCGGAAGGTTAAATCATCTACGAGGATTACGGACATTGCATTCCTTTTTTAAGATTCCCCAGATTTCTTTCCATCAGCGTAATGAAGGATTCACCGCTGACAATATCTTTCTTACTGATGTCGTGCCCGTTATTAAGTTGGAGCAGTCCCGCGCCGCTTTCTCCGGCAATGGTCCTGGCCAGCCTGGGCGCCGCAAGGTCTTCGTAATAAATATATTTAAGATTTTGTCTTTTGATTTGTTCGATCAGCCTCAACATTTGCTGTGGCGACGGCTCCGCATCCTCTGACATATTATTTGCTGACATGTATTGCAAATTATACTTATTCGCCAGGTAAGCAAACGCCCAGTGGCCGGCATGCAGAACGGTTCTTGTTTTACACTGTGCCAGCTGCGTACGGTATTTTTGATCCAGTTCCATCAATTTCATCTTATAGGACTGAGCATTTTTTTTATAATAATCGCTGTTTTTCGGATCTTTGCTGATGAAGGCCGTCGCGATGTTATCCACTATTTTCTGCGTATTGTCAAAGTCCAGCCAGATATGCGGATCATATTTAGCCGCATGTTCCACTTCTTTTTCGCGCCGGGCAGATTGATGATCCGCGTCATGCTCATGGGATTGAGACAATGCCAGTAAAGAAGCTCCCTTTCCGGTTTCGACCGTCAGCATATTCGTTTTTTCAGCGGTGGCATTGATAATCTTAAAGGCCCACTGTTCCATTTCAAAACTGGTAAAAAGAAAAACATCCGCTTTACTGACCCGGACGATATCATCAGGTTTCAATTCATAGTGATGCGCGTCCGACGCGGGCGGCAGTAACATGGTCACCTTAACTTTATCCCCACCGATATTCCGGGCAAAATCGTAAAGAGGAAAAATGGTGGCAATCACTTTCAGGCCCGTCTCTTTTCGGGAGGGTTCCTCAGCCTGCTTGCATGACACAATCAAGCAGAGCAAGATCAGCAGACAACAGATATACTTATATACGGACATGAACCTTGCCCCTTTTAACCGTTTTATTTTGCAACTTGGTTGCATGAAGGCAACCATTACAAAGCCCCGAAATATTAATTTCAATATGATCAACACTGTAGTTGTCCGGCGAGTCTATGAACTGGCGTGCCTGAGAAAAAGTCAGAGGCGTGAGGCAATTCAGGGCGCCGCAGTTCTTGCAGTTGAAATGCGGGTGCACAGGATGATCTGCTGTCGCCATTTCAAAATAGACGGCGCCGCCGACTGATAAAACATCGCGGATAAGGCCCTGTCTTTTAAAAAGGGAAATAATCCGGTAAATGGTTACTTTGTTAATGCGTGTTTTTGTTTCCAATTGATCGCGGATAACGCCAACGCTGAGCGGCCCGGCGGCATTTTGCAGAACTTTCAGGACAGCCATTCGCTGCGGAGTTCCGGCAATTCCCGCCTTTTGAAGGGTTTCCTTCATCATGGGATCAGAAATATTTTTTTTCATGGTGAGCCTGTGTATCAAAATTGCAACTAAGTTGCAATAGTCATAAATCCCCTGACGCTCCAATGTCTTTTTTGTTAATTGACGCGAAACATGTTATAAAGAACATCATTCATCATAAGGATTGAAGAACTTATCGCTTCAACCCGAAAACCGGAACCCTGAAAGGAGGATAACACGATGAAACCGATTGGACCTTTAATGTGGGAACATCGTCTGATTGAAAAAATGCTTGTGGCCATGATGCATCATATGGATAAAGCGGAAGCGGATAAAAAGATTAATCCTCTGATCATTGACGTGGCCGTTGATTTCATTCGCACGTATGCCGACCGCACCCATCATGGCAAAGAAGAAGAAATTTTGTTTCGGGATCTGGCCAAAAAAGAATTAACCTCCGATCTTAAAACCATAATGCAGGAACTGCTGGACGACCATGCATGGGGCAGAAAAACGACCGCACGGATTGTTGCCGCCAAAGAAAGCTATTTGTCGGGTGATGAAGGAAAGCTTGCCGAAATTATCCATTTAGCGCGGGAATTGGGAAGTTTTTATCCCAGACACATTGAGAAAGAAGACAAACATTTTTTTTATCCCTGTCAGGAGTACTTTACCCTTCCGGAGCAGGAAAAGATGCTGGCCGAATTCTGGGAATTCGACCGGAAGATGATTCACGAAAAATACAATAAACTCTTCGAAGAATACAGCCGACTGTAAACCATCTTTAAGCCTTATACGCCTGTCCGCTGGATGCAGTGGACAGGCGCTGCCATCATAAATCGCCGCCTGATGTAATTAATACATCCAGCCGAAGAAGCCGAAAGCCAGAATATTCATGATCACCGGCACGGCGTAAATCATTCCCACGGTCGTTAATTTAGCCTTCATCGTTTTAAGATTGATCACTAAAATGGCAAAGCAGAAGAAGTGGAAGTAACCGATCAGGAAAATCAGCCAGACCCCTTTAAAAGACAAAGACCAGAAGGGATACTCCCAGACCAGGTGCCCGCCGAGATTCAACATACACTCGATAAAGACGCAGAAGACACTGTAACCGATGGCCCAAAACCATTTTTCGGGAATGCCCAGGATTTTCTCTTTTTTACTTTCTGAGAGGGTGTTGTGAAAAATAATGCCCACCAGTAAAAACATGAACATAATTTCAATATTCCAGCCCACCATCGTGCGCAGTGCGGTGTCGCCGGGTGTTGTCCAGAATGCCGAATGCTGGGTAAAATGCAGGACCCATCCGTTCCAGGTTTCATTGAAAAAATCGACGCCGAAAATTGTCAACCCGGCCAGAACGGCGTTCCAGTCCCCGGTCTTCCGTGCCTCTTTCATTTCACGGGTATAAACATAAAAGACAATCGCCAGAAGAGGGATCACGTACCACTTAATCATGGAAAGGTCGCGCAGGCCGCATAACGCTTGTTGGGTTGCCTCTGTCATGAAAACCTCCTTCAAATGTTCAAGGTCAATATAATGATTTACAATTTACATTCAATCGACATCTATTAAGGTAACTTGATCTTCTTTCCGATAAATAACACATCCGCATCTGTCATATTATTCATCTGGCGTAATTCATCAATGGTGATGGAACTCTTTTTAGCCAGCGAAAAAAGCGTATCGCCTTTTTTGACTGTATATTTTTTCAGAAGCTTTCCACCGGTTTTTTCAGGTTCAGCAACCGGAATAAGGATTTTCCGGTCGACATAAAGAGGATCGCGAATTTTTATATGATTCAG
>CAYULE010000166.1:0-5838 GCA_964445385.1 uncultured Smithella sp. | reverse complement strand
AAAATAAAAGATGCCCTTTCGGGAATATCCACGTTACAAAAAGTTATCATCATGGAAGGCGACGGGCCGGATACCATGGCGGAACTGGAAAAAAAAGGCGCCACTAAGCCGGTTAAAAGCATTTATCCCAATCAGTCAGACATCTGCATCCTGATTTACACCTCCGGCACAACCGGCGATCCGAAGGGCGTACTGCTTTCTCAGGCAAACATTACCAGCAATGCTCACGCGACAACCGTTTGCTTCCCGATCATCAACCACGAGGACAGATGTCTGAACATCCTGCCCTGGGCGCATGTTTTCGGACTCGGGGAGCTTGTTGTATACTGCCTGCTGGGCGCGTCCATCGGCCTTGCGGAAAGCGCGGCGACTATCGGCGATGATTTGCAGCTGATTAAACCGACCTTTATGACCGCCGTTCCCAGAGTCTTCAACAAGGTCTATGATGGACTCATTACTAAAATGAACGAAGAAGGCGGGCTGGCCAAGACATTATTTTTCATGGGTGTGGATAGCGGCAAGAAGAAACATGAGCTGGCGGCACAGGGTAAATCCAGTGCTATGGTGAATCTGAAATTTAAAATTGCCGATGCCGTTGTATTTGCGAAAATCAGGGAAAAGCTCGGCGGCAGGTTGAAGGGCGTCATGACGGGAAGCGCCGCGATGAATCCGGAAATATCCCGCTTTTTCTGGGATATGGGGGTGCCGCTGTATGACGCTTACGGCTTGACGGAGACCTCGCCCGGGGCAACCATGAACTGCCCCGCGAAATACAGGCTGGGCAGCGTGGGTCCCTTTATGGGCATGTGTACCATCAAAATCGATAAGTCGGTTGTCGGGCCGGATGCGACTGATGGGGAAATTATCATTTACGGACCCAACGTGATGATGGGATATCATAACAAGCCGGAAGCCACAAAGGCTGTTATGACAGCGGATGGCGGATTCCGGACGGGTGACCGCGGACGTCTGGACGCGGATGGCTTCCTGTTTATTACCGGGCGGCTCAAAGAACAGTTCAAACTCGAAAACGGTAAATATGTATTCCCGGTAGCCATTGAAGAAGATATCAAGCTGAATCATTATATCGAAAATGCCATGATTTACGGGGAAGGCCGTGAATTTAATGTCGCCCTGATCATTCCGGATTTTGTCGCTCTGGGTAAATGGGCCGCAAAAAATAACCTTCCCCAGGACCGTGCCGAGTTGCTGAAAAAGGATGAGACCAGGAAGTTCCTCGAGAATGAAATAGTCAACCAATTGAAGGATACCTATGGAAGCTATGAAATTCCGAGAAAATTTATCTTTATTGCCGAGCCCTTCTCGCTGGAGAACGGTATGCTGACGCAGACCATGAAACTCAAACGGCGTGTTGTCTTTGAAAAATATCAGGATCAGATTAATGCCTTATACAAAAGGTAGCATTAATTAAAATTATTGTTTCTGATTCTGGTTCTACGTCAGAATTTTATATTCTGTTCCAAAAGAAACCTCACCGTTTTTGCGGTGAGGTTTCTTGTTTCTAGCCTCGATAACCGACAACGGCTGCCAGTTCATCCACAACAGATTTCATAGACATGGCCTGGGCGGTTGTTTCCTGGGCAACGGAGGCTGCCTCCTGAGAACTGGCGGCATTGGCCTGAGCCGACTTTCTGATGTCCAGGATGGATGTGTTTATCTGTTCAACGCCTTCGGCCTGTTTCCTGGCTACTTCGTTTGCCGGACCGGTGAATGAAACAAGCTGCAGGGCCATTGTCCCGTAATCACCGAATTTCTTCATACTTTTACTTACGAAATCATTACCGGTGCTGATAACCGTAACCGTCTCATCAATCAGAGCAATTGTATTTTTTGCCGCTTCTGTGGAACGTGCACCCAGGTTCCGAACTTCACCGGAAACCACGGCAAATCCCGTGCCGGTCTCTCCGGCGTGGGCTGCCTCAACCGAGGCATTGATCGCCAGAAGATTGGTCTGGAAAGCGATCTTTTCGATGGCCTTGACGATGATCGCGGTATCTTCGCTTGACTTTTTGATTTGCTTAATGGTCTTTTTCGTCTGTTTGAGCGTGTTAAAAACCTCCATGCCAATCGGAAATGAAAGTTCTCCAAGTTTGACAAGGGTCTGAATATCATCAGCATAGCGTTGATTGGATACTTTGAAGGCTTCCGTCAATGCAGACACTTCCTCCACTGCGGCTGCCTGGATAGAGGTTCCTTCGGCAAGATGATTACTGGAAACAGATATCTGACTGGCTGCCTCGGCAAACTGTTTGCTGGTTTCAGTAAGATTAGCGATGACACGGTTAATCGGTATGGTAATGGAGCGTGAAAAAAATATTCCCAGGGTGATGGCGATGATGATCCCGAATAGCGTGCCCGCCAAAGCCGTAATTTTCATCCATTGCGCTTTTGCGTGGCCGGCTTCCCTGGATTCCCCCGCCAGTTTCAGATTGATATTCGACAAATTCCGTAATAGCGTTCCTGTTTTGCCAAAGGCTTCCGAAAGCGGCCCGGCAAAAAGGGCGGAGGCTTCATTTTGCTTTCCTTCCTTCACCAGTGTAATAAATTCGCCATGATTCTTCCGCCAGGTTTCCCATTGAGGTTTCAGGTCTCGCCAGATGGCTTCAACTTCCGCTGTTTTCGGCAGGGCATCATAATTTTTCCAGCCCTTCTCGGCGCGACTCCAGGCTTCATCCAGGTTGCGTAATAACTTTTCCTTTTCGCCGGAGTTATTAAACGATTCAGCCGTCAACAGCGTCAGATACACTCTTTTGATATTCATCTGGGCTTCATTCATGACGCCAATATTGTAAACGCCGGGGAAATGCACGTCGGAAACATCCTTCAGCCTGTTGTCCACCTGGGAAATGCCGAACAACCCGACGCTGCCGCCGAATAACAGCATCAGTGCCATCAACATGAATCCACCGATTAGTTTCGTGCTTATTTTCATATTCTTCATGATTGCGCCTCCCTGCCCAAGCCGGGCGCGTTTAACACCGCTTGCTTCCTTTGATGAGTCAAAAGCATCGGCGCCTCCGCATTTTCCCGAATGTTAGAAGGAGGTAACACCGTAATTTTCTCTGTTCCCTCGATGACGGCCGCTAATTTCCGGATATATTGCTTCATGGATTCGGATTGAGCGGTCATCTCTTCTGCCGCTGCGGCGGCTTCTTCCGCGTAGGCCGCATTGTTCTGAACCACGGAGTTGATTTCGGCAATTGATTGATTGATTTGTTCAAACTTCTGAGCCTGTTCTCTGGACAGATCGGCTGCCCGATTGATAACATTGATGAATTCAGCGGTGGCTTTGTTGTATTCCAAAAATTTAGCCGCATTGGCTTCTACCAGTTCGCCGCCTTTATAAATATCGCTGAGAGTCGTTTTAATCAGCGCTGTGGTATTCCCTGTGGCTTCGGCAGATTTAATGGCAAGGGTACGGACTTCGTCGGCGACAACGGCAAACCCTGCGCCGGCTTCACCCGCTCGCGCCGCCTCAACCGATGCATTGAGCGCCAGAAGGTTTGTCTGAAAGGCGATGGTTTCAATGGTTTTCAGAACAGCCGAGGTATCCTCGCTGGTCTTCTTGATATCTCCCATGGTTTTTGCGGCTTCCTTGATATTCTCGTATGATTCCTCGCGTACAATATCCGCCTCATGGGTTATCTTACTTAGCTTATGGATTTGTTCATCATGATCCCGGTTGGTTGATATCAGCTTATTCATTACGGTATTCGTTTCTTCCACTGTTAAAGCCTGCGCGGAGGTTCCTTCGGCAAGATGATTGCTGGAAGTAGATATTTGACTGGCTGCTTCGGCAAACTGTTCGCTGGTCTCGGTTAGATTAGTGATGACCCGGCTGATCGGTATGGTGATGGAACGGGAAAAAAACAGTCCGAAGGCGATGGCGATGATGATCCCGAACAGGGTACCGCCCAATGCCGTTATTTTCATCAGCGATGCCCGTTTATTACCGGTTTCCCTGGCTTCCCCCGCCAGTTTCAGATTGGTATCCGATAAATCCCGTAAAAGCTTTTCCGTTTTACTGGAGGATTCTGATAGCGGCCCGGCAAAGAAGGCTGAAGCTTCACGGTGCTTCTCTCCTTTCATCAGCGCAATAAATTCATCGTGATTCTTCCGCCAGGTTTCCCACTGGGGTTTCAGGTTTTTCCAGATGGCTTCAACTTCCACTGTTCTCGGCAGGGCATCATAATTTTTCCACGACTTTTCAGCGCGGTCCCAGGTTTCATCCAGGTTGCGCAACAGCTGCTCCTTTTCATCCGGTTTGCTCAATGATTTCTGGTTTAAAAGAGATTGCTCTGCCGCGGCTATCGTCTGTTGAGCTTCCAGGACACCCTCCAGGTTATAGATTCCGGGAAGCCTGATTTCCGAAAAAGAAACAAGATCATTGCTTACCTGTGATATTCCGAAAAATCCTACAGAACCGCCAACCAAAAGCATGATACCCATTAACATGAATCCACTGATCAACTTGGCACTCAATGTCAGGTTCCTCATCAATTCAATCCCCTACCTGCGGTATTTTTTTGTGAATATATCTTTTACGGTTGTTTAAAAAAGCTGTAATTGAAGGGTACATCGGCAAAACAATTCTTTTACTTAAATTTAAGTGTTAAAAAATGGACAGATGCGAGCTTTCTTTTTTGTGGAGGCGTTCAGGAAACGCTATCTTGTATGTTGAAAAAATATTGGCCACAATATGTGGTGTGTGATGCCGATGACGGCGCTGATATCAGATCATGGCCTCCGTCCTGATAAGAAGCTACTGATGCTCAGGACAGGAGGGTGAAGGAATTTGCATTCTTCGACAATTCTCTTCTGCGATATCATCTTTTATCTAATTCACTCCTTGCCGCCATTCCCAGCCTCTCCAGCACGGAAGGTTTTTTGACGTATGCGCCCGCACCCGGATCTCGAGCCATCTTCACCTTTTTCGATTCCGAAAAACCACTGACAACAATGGCTTTCTGTTTCGGATGAATTTCAATAATGCTCGGAATTCGGCCTATTGTCTTCGATTTGTCTTCCGGAAAGAGCAGATAAAAGAAAAATGAAAACTCATGGCGCTATGTTGCCGAAGAGCGATCATAAATCTTCTTCACCCGTCTTCCGTTTTATGCTACGTTCTGCGAAAGGGTCATGGAATCGATTGAACGCGCAGCAGCGGAGATCTAATCTCCCCAGGCGGTTGTTCACTTTGCGCGTTTTTTGACCTTTATTATTCCTTGAGGATTTTAAATAGTCTGGAACTCTTGCGGGGAAAAGATGAACGAAAAGCCTGCCCAAACCCAACTGGAACAAAGCCATCATGAATTGAAGTGTGAGAAAAGCGAATTCACCGAAACCGTAGGAAAGGGTGAAGACCGCTACCGGACCATTTTTGAAAATACGGGGAATGCGACCATTCTCATTGCCGCGGACACCACGATTCTACTTGCCAACTCTAACTTCGCCAGACTCACCGGCTACACGAAGGAGGAAATGGAAGGGAAAATGAGCTGGACCGTTTTCATCGTTCCGGAAGACCTGGCGATGATGAAACAATATCATGCGGAGCGAAGAACAGAATCAGGTTCAGTTCCGAATTCCTATGAGTTCCGGTTAAGAACAAGAACGGGAGAGATTCGGGATATTTTCCTCACGGTGGCTTTAGTGCCGGGGACTAATGAAAGCGTGGCCTCTTGCATGGACGTCACTGAACGCAATCAAGCCATGGAGGCACTCAGCCAGAGCGAAGAAAAATACCGCAATATTCTGGAGACCATGGAAGAGGCCTATTGTGAAAGCGACATGAAGGGGAATTGCACATTCGTCAAC
>CAYULE010000165.1:0-5904 GCA_964445385.1 uncultured Smithella sp. | reverse complement strand
TCCGTCATCCAGCTCGCGCCGAACAAGGCGGCGATTACCATGTCCCGGATCACCCCGAAAACGCGGCTGACCATGGTTGCGGCGCCCACAATTCCGGCTGCTTTGGCTACTTTCGCATTTTCTGATTTTTCCGGTTGGCTTTCCATTTGAATATCAAGTTCCATGTATCTCAAAGGGTTTTATGGATAGTGTTTTTATTATTTCTGATGAGGATCCGTTTTATTGATCTTTTGTTCCAATTCCGCCTTTGAGATTTCTTTGACGAGAATCGTTTTCTTGCGGCCTCTGGCGCCCAGCGATATTTTAATCTGACTTTTCCTCAGCCCCAGTTTTTTGGATAATAACCCGAGGCAGGCCTCATTGGCCGCTCCTTCCACCGGCGGCGCGGTGACCTTCACTTTCAGCATGCCGTCTGAAATGCCGGCGATTTCAGCCCGCGAAGCGTGCGGGTTCACATGGATGTCGAACGACAATCCATCTTTTGTTTCGCGAATCAGTAGCTGCTCAGTCAAGCCGTTTGCCTTTCCGGTCGGCATTAGAACCTTTGTGCCCATTGAATCATGGTCTGAACCAGGAAATATTGCAGAAACATAATGATCAGTAAAACGATCAGCGGGGCAAAGTCAATGGGCAGACTGTGCCGGGGGATGATTTTGCGTATGGGGCGTAAGACAGGTTCAGTGACCCGATATAGAAAAACAACTATTTTATTGTAGGGGTCGGGATTTACCCAGGAGATCAGGGCGCGGGCGACAATGATCCACATATAAACGGTCAGGATGATATCAATAACTTTCGCCAGCGCGATAATAAAATTACTGGTGCCGATGGTGAGCATAAAATCTATATCCTTTATGATGTTTGAATATGAACTGCCTGCGGCAGTGCCGCGGCGAAATCTTGTAAGGCGTCATTGAATATTTCAGTATCAGTTATCACCCTCTGACGAAGTGACTATCATAAAAGCAATTTTTTATGCAACGGAAGAATAACGATTGACCGCCGGAAGTGACGCGCGGGGCCACGGCACAAGGTGGCGGGAGGTCACGCGTTAAAAGTATGAGGAATTATATTGACAGGACGCGGGGAAAAAGTGCATGTATCTGTCATCATCATGGAGGGTTGAAAGACTATGTTTACCGGCAAGCACGTAGCCATTATCGGAGGCGGAAAGATGGGCAGTATTCTTGCCCGGGGGCTGATCAGCCGTAAAATTCTTCCCGCGCAGAATATCACCGTGGCGGATATTGATCCCGCGAGGCTCGATGATTTGCGCTCTTCCCTGAAAGTACAGGTGACCGCCGACAACAGAAAAGCGGTCAAGGACGCTGACATTATCATCTTTGCCGTCAAACCACAGAGCTTTCCGGAAACTCTTAAAGGGGTTCGTCCGGTTGTGAATAAATCCAAATTATTTATATCGATCGCAGCGGGTGTGACAACGGAATTCATCGAAAAGTTATTGACAAAAACCCCGAGCGTTTTGCGCGTGATGCCCAATGTCAATGCGCTGGCCGGCGAAGGCGCGACGGCCATTGCCCGGGGGCATTTTGCTAAAAAAGATGATGTACAATACGCCCTGGCCATTTTTAACGCGGTTGGTCTGGCCGTGGAAGTGGACGAAAAACTGATGGATGCCGTGACCGGATTGAGCGGAAGTGGTCCGGCGTATTGCTTTTTAATTATCGAAGCCCTGACCGACGCCGGTGTTCATCTGGGGCTGACGCGCGATCTGGCCGAGAAGCTGGCCGCCCAGACCATGCTGGGTTCGGCGCGCCTGTGTCTGATGGGCAATCAGCATCCGGCGCAATTGAAAAACATGGTGACCTCGCCGGGCGGCACCACCGCCGCCGGATTAAAAGTGCTGGAGGAGGGAAGTATTCGCGCGACGCTGATGGCCGCCGTGGAGGCAGCGACGAAGCGAGCGAAGGAACTTGCCGGCGCTTGAATGACCTGTTCATACATTATTAGACGTCAGTTTTTTACATAAAAATAAAGGGGGATAAGAATTAATGCCGGGGAAAAGACTGTTTTCAACTTATTTGTATTCTGTGCGGTTGGTCTTGTTTGTTGGCGTTGCATGCCTGTTTTTTATGTTGGGGTGCAGTGGTGTTAATAACGTAAAGTCGCCGGACAAGGAACAGGCCAAAGCGAAAGCAGTTTCCGTTGAATGTGAGACCACGGAAGGTATCGTGATTGGCGAGGAGAACCCCGCGACGAATACGGTTTCCTGGAAAGCAATCCCTTACGCCCAACCGCCTGTTGGCGTATTGCGCTGGAAAGCTCCCCAAAAGCCGGAAAAACGGTCACAACCTCTCAGAGCCGACAAATTTTGCCAAATATGTCCTCAGTATATCGATAGTGACCGGAATCCGTCCACCCCGCAGGTTGTTTTGGGAAGCGAAGACTGTCTCTATTTAAATATCTGGGCCCCCAAGAATGCGAAGGCCGGCTCCAAGCTGCCTGTTTTTTTCTGGATTCATGGCGGCGGCAACAGCATTCAATGGCCTTTGTTATCAGGACAGGATGGTGGCATTCTGGCGAACAAAGGAAATATGATCGTTGTTACGGTCAATTATCGGCTTGGGCCCATGGGCTTTTTAAACCATCCGGCGCTGAAAACCGGCGATGCCGCGGGTGATTCCGGAAACTTCGCGATTCTGGATTTGATTGCAGCCCTGAAGTGGGTGCAGTCCAACATTAAGAATTTCGGCGGCGATACCGGAAACGTGACAATTGCCGGTGAATCTGCTGGTGGATCGAATGTTTTCTGTCTGATTTCATCGCCCATGGCCAAGGGTTTATTTCACCGCGCCATTTCAGAAAGCGGTGTGATTCGCCCTTCCGCTCCCCAGGAGGGAGCCGCTCATATCAATGGCATATTGGCCAAAATGCTGGTGAATGATGGTAAAGCCAGGGATGAAAAGGCCGCCGCCTCGATGCTTACCGCCATGTCCGCCAAAAATATTGAATCTTATCTGCGATCAAAGAAACCGCAGGATTTCCTGGAATGTTATCCCGAAGGCAAAGCGAACGGAATGATTAAATTTCCGACATCTTTTGGCGATGGCAAAGTGCTCCCGGTTGATTTTTACAGAGCTCTTGCTTCCGGCAAATACATTAAAGTTCCGATGATTGTGGGCACAAATAAGGACGAAGCCAAGCTTTTTTTAAGGAGCGTTGAACCGTTTCAGGAAGGATTCAAGTATTACTCCATCTACGACGAGCCTGCCGAACTGGAATTGTATGATCTGGTCTCAAAATATACCAGTGACAGTTGGAAGGTCATGGCCGTGGATCAACCCGTCAGAACCATGAGAGGCAAAAAAGGCCAGCCGTCTATTTATGCCTATCAGTTTTTGTGGGGGGCGGGCGGCAAAAAGAACAACGTCCTTAATTCTCGTTTAAGTGTCATGCTGGGCGCATGTCATGCCATGGAAATTGATTTTGTTTTTGGAACGGATAACGCATCACTTGGCGCATATGCTTTCAATGACGAGAACCGTCCCGGCCGTGTGGCCCTCTCTAAGGCTATGATGGAGTACTGGTCACAGTTTGCCTGGACGGGTAATCCCAACAAAAATAAATCAGATCTCCCCAGATGGAATCCCTGGTCGAATGCTAAGGGAGCCCCTAAAATTATTCTGCTTTCCGCTGACCGGGAGAAGGCCAAAATTACCATGTCCAACAGTGAACTGACCCGGAAATTGGTTTTGGACGCTTTGAAGGCAGAGCCGCGGCAAAAAGAAATTCAACCATTCTATGATGCGTTTCCCTATCGGGTGCGTTAGACAAAAAGATTACTAAAGATAAAAAAGTGAGGGAAAAATGAAAGTAGCAGGAAAAGTTATTGTGGTGACAGGCGCGGCTTCCGGTATCGGCCGGGGATTGTGTCTGAGATTCGCGAAAGAAGGCGCTAAAGCGATTATCGCGGCGGATGTCAATGAAGCAGGCGCGAAAGCCGTAGCCAGTGAAGTCCAGGGTGAAGCCATCGTCTGTGATGTGCGCAAAGAAGCGGATATCATCCGCCTGGTGAAATTCGCGGAAGACAAGTTTGGCAGTGTCGATATTTTCTGCTCCAATGCGGGTATCATTGCCATCGGTGGTTATGAAGTGGATAATGAATCCTGGCAGCGTATCTGGGAAATCAACGTGCTGGCGCATGTCTTTGCGGCGCGGGCGGTTTGTCCCGGCATGATCAAACGCGGCGGCGGCGCTTTTATGATTACGGCCTCGGCGGCGGGGCTGCTCAGTCAGATCGGTTCTCTGCCGTATTCCGTAACCAAGCACGCGGCGGTTGGCCTTGCGGAGAATCTGTCCATTACTTATGGTGATCAGGGGATTCAGGTTTTTGCATTATGTCCTCAGGCGGTGGATACGGAGATGACACGCCAAACCGAGGGCGGCGGCGTGGCCGGTGTTGACGGTTTGATGAAGCCTGAACAGTTGGCGGATGCCGTCATGGAATCTTTTGACGCCGATGAGTTTTTAATTTTACCGCACAAGGAAGTTAAAACCTATATGCAGAGAAAAGCGGCTGATTATACCCGATGGCTTCAGGGGATGCGCAGGCTGCAGGAGAGATTTTTTTCGGGAGCGCCGTTGAAAAAATAGCTTTGCCAATACAGGGAACAATCTCTATCGTTTCCCGCATTATCAAGAAGGGAGAAGCCTATGGGTAGCAACGGACCATGCGTGTCAGTGGACAACCTTCGTGATTTGGAGCGTGTTCTTCAGGAAAACGACAGGGTGATTGCCATGGTTTACACATCCTGGTGTCCTTTTTGCCGAAGAGTCTTACCTGTGTTTGAAATGCAAGTGAACGAAGAGGAGCGTCATCTGCTCCTGGTGACCGACGATGAGGAGCATGTCGCCGATTTATACGGCATCGATGTTTTCCCGACATTAATCCTTTTTGAAAAAGGCATGGTTGCCAAGCGCCTGGATGGCAAACCCGGAATTGGGCTGACGGATAAACAGATTACTGATTTCATTCAGTCCAGCTCTTCCGTATGAAAATGACGCGATTTGGAGATCCCTGCGTTTGGATATTGTAGTTAAATACTGTGGTGGTTGTAATTCTCAGATCGACAGATCAAAGATCATCCGGGACATGAAAAGTTTGCTGGAGGCCGGTGATCACCTCACAACTGATATCTCCCTCGCGCCTTTTCAAGCCGGTATGCTGGTTTGCGGCTGCTCATCGGCATGTGCTCAAAAACCGGACCTTAACGATTTGTCCCGACAATGGATTGTGGTTGCCGGTAAAACCATCGATTTCCAGGCCTTGCCGGAAGATCGCCTGGCAGTGGCAGCCGTTCAAAAAATAGAAGAAATGAGAAATGGGGGAGAGCATATGGATTTAAAATATTTATTGCTGAGTGTGGACGCGAAGGTTGCGACGGTAACGATCAACCGGCCGGATAAAGGTAACGCGCTGGCGCCGCAGGTACTCGATGAGGTCGCGAAAGTGTTTACCGATCTGGCTGCGCGCCAGGATGTTAATGTTGTTGTCTTTACCGGTGGCGAACGGTATTTTTCGGCAGGGTTCGATTTAAATGAAATCCGTCAACTGGAGAAAGTCTCCAATGAGGCCTATATCGACTTGTTTCACCGGGCGTATCGGGCGATCCTGTTTTGTCCGCAACCGGTCATCTGTGCCGTCGGCGGCGCGGCTATCGCGGGCGGTTTTGATCTCACCATGATGTGCGATATCCGTTATGCTTCCGAGCGCGCCAAGTTCGGTCAGCGGGAAATCGTCCTGTCGCTCACGCCGATCATGGACCCCTTATGGCGCATTATCGGCCTGGGCCGCGCCAAGGAAGTCGCTTTGACCGGCCGGATCTATGATGCCTTGGAAGCGGAAAAAATGGGCTATGTCAGCAAGGTTTTCCCGGAAGGGAA
>CAYULE010000164.1:4302-5959 GCA_964445385.1 uncultured Smithella sp. | reverse complement strand
CCTCTGCAACACCCGATCATTACCAGATTTATTCCATCGATAAGGTTTCGGGATATATCAACAGCGGAGCCCGGGAAAGACTCTATCAGCCATTTGATCATTTTAATCCGGATTTACAATCGACACCCGTCTATAGCACTACTTATCGCCGCGCTTTAATGAAGGCGGGAACGGATGTCTATCTGGCGGTAGCCTACCCGCAGCCTGCTACCGCTCTGTCCACGGAAACCCTTTCCCTCTCGCTCACTTGTACGAATGGTTCTTTACCGGAGAATTTACGGATCGGTGATATTTGCGTACCGGCCGGAACAGGTCCCGAATTTGTAACGTTCGCCAATATCAAACCGCTGACCCCGACTGCCACACAGCCTCTGGGATCTAACTTTTTATGGCGGTTAATATCACACTTATCCCTCAACTTCCTGTCTCTTGCCAATAGGGATAATTTGCGGGCTCTGCTTGATCTTTATATTTTTTCAGAATCTCAAAATCAGTCGATCCTTCTGGCTAACAAAAAACGCATCAGTGGCATAGAACAGCTGAACGATAAAGCGGCCGATTGGCTTTTTCGGGGAATGCTCATTCGCGGCCGCGAGATCACCCTGAAGCTGCGCAAGGATCATTTTGCATCGACGGGCGACATGTTCATTTTCGGTTGTGTCTTGGATCATTTTTTAGGAGGATACGCCTCCATTAATTCTTTCACCACCTTGACAATCCTGGAAGTTTTAAGAGGAGAGCGTTATTCATGGCCGGCCAGACTGGGCAATCAACCTTTGATATAACAAATGAGTTGCTGAATAAAGGTCAACAGTTTTCTTTTATTCAGGTGATGCGGCTAATGCGCTTTTCGGGGTATTTACCGGAGACCACTGATGATCAGCAAACATTTGCCCGCAAAATACAAAGTTTGCGAATCCGTCCGCACAACAATCTGAGTTTTCCAGCCTCGGACATTACGTCGATTGAGAGAACAGAAGGAGACCGCCCGGGTTTTTTAGTCAACTCCACTTTTCTCGGCCTTTACGGACCAGCTTCGCCCCTGCCGACATTCTACACGGAAGACCTGATCCAGCAGGAAGCAGACGAGGAATCAGCCGTTCGGGATTTTCTGGATATTTTTAATCATCGTCTCTTTACCCTCTTTTTCCGATGCTGTATGAAGTACCGCCTCTTTTTCCAGATCTGTGAAGAAAACAATCCGGCAACACTCGATAAACTCTTCTGCCTCATAGGATTGGGTGAGTCAAGACATCGCCGGGAGATGCCTTGTGCATATTCCCTGATCCGTTACAGCGGCCTTTTCAGCCAGCATCCCCATAGTGCCTGGGGGTTGGAAACCATCCTTGGTGATGCTTTCAGCGATGTGCCGGTGAAAGTCATTCAATGTTTTGGTCGAAAGGTAAAAATATCTTTATCGCAGCGCCTGCTTTTGGGACACACAAGCAACAGTCTGGGCATAGACAGCGTAATCGGTGAACAAATTGAAGATCACACTGGAAAATTTCGCCTGCGTGTCGGTCCGGTGAATTTCGCCCGGTTTCAGCAGTTGCTGCCGAAGAGCGCAGAAAATGAACGCTTTAGCAGGCTGACCAAATTTTATCTCCGGGACCCGCTGGAATACGATATGGAACTGATTTTGAAAGAAGGAGAAACA
>CAYULE010000164.1:0-4202 GCA_964445385.1 uncultured Smithella sp. | reverse complement strand
GCGGAAGGGCAATATATCAATATGCTCAAGCCGGTCAGCCGCGATGCCCTGCACGCGCAATACCCGGTGGTTTGCCAGGCATCCATTGAACAGGCTTCGCATGAGGAAGCGCCGCAGCGCGGAACGGCCACGCCTGCGGGCACCAGCGCCATCAGCCGTTTCTGCACTGATTTCACAGCCAAAGCCAAAACAGGCGACATGGATCCCGTCTTCGGACGCGACCGGGAGATTTCCCAGATGATCGACATTCTGGCCAGGCGGCGCAAGAACAACCCCATTGTCGTTGGCGAAGCCGGCGTGGGAAAAACAGCCGTAGTCGAAGGGCTGGCGGTGCGCATTGTAGAAAACGACGTGCCGGACCTTTTAAAAGGTATTACGCTTTTAGCGCTGGACATGGGACTTTTACAAGCCGGTGCGGGCGTAAAAGGCGAATTTGAAAACCGTCTGAAATCCGTGATTAATGAAATCAAATCATCGCCGACTCCGATTATTCTTTTTATCGACGAAGCTCACACGCTCATTGGCGCAGGCAATCAGGCCGGGGGCGGCGACGCCGCCAATCTGTTAAAACCCGCGCTGGCGCGCGGTGAACTGCGCACCATCGCGGCCACCACCTGGGCGGAATATAAAAAGTATTTTGAAAAAGACGCGGCACTGGCCCGGCGTTTCCAACTCGTTAAGCTCGACGAACCGGATGTGGAAACAGCGGTTCTGATTCTGCGCGGCCTGAAGGACAAATACGAAGCGGCGCACGGCGTTACCGTGCGCGATGACGCCATTGTCGCGGCAGCGGAACTCTCCAGCCGATACATCTCCGGCCGGCAGTTGCCGGATAAAGCCGTCGATCTTCTGGACACCAGCGCGGCGCGCGTGAAAATTCTACTTACCGCTAAGCCGGATGTTATTGAAGATTGTGAACGGTCCATGCGCGCGCTGGAACGCGAAAAAAAAGCCCTGGAACGCGACCGCATGCACGGACTAACCATTGACGAAGCCAGACCCGGACAAATCGATAACGAGCTCAACACACTGGCTCAAAAAGTGGAGAAACTGACTGACCGTTGGAAGAAAGAATCCGAAATCGCTCATCGGCTCATTGACGCGCGCAAGACACTATACGCAGCCGTCAGCGATGGCGTCGGAGAAGAAAAGCGAAACGAATTAAAAGCTGCGGCAAACGCGGCGATGACCGAACTTGCCGCCATTCAGGGTGAGTTGCCTCTCATGCGCGTGGACGTCGATCCTGACGTAGTCGCTAAAGTCGTTTCCGACTGGACGGGTATTCCACTGGGCAGAGTGCTTCGTGATCAGGCAAAAAATATCATCAATCTGGAAGATCAACTGCAAGAGCGCATCAAAGGCCAGGACCCATCCCTGGGTATCATCTGCCAGATCATCAAGGCATCCAAAGCGGGGCTTTCCGATCCGCGACAACCCATCGGCATCTTTTTACTGGTCGGCCCCAGCGGTGTTGGCAAAACGGAAACCGGCCTGACCGTGGCTGATCTCCTTTTCGGTGGAGACCGTTTTCTAACCACCATCAACATGAGCGAATTTCAAGAAGGACACACCGTCAGTCGCCTGATCGGTTCTCCTCCCGGTTATGTGGGCTACGGCGAAGGCGGCATTTTAACCGAAGCCGTTCGACAGCGCCCATATTCTGTTGTGTTGATCGATGAAGTGGAAAAAGCCCATCAGGACGTCGTTAATCTTTTTTATCAGGTATTCGATAAAGGCACATTGTCCGACGGCGAAGGCCGCGACATCGATTTCAAAAACACGATCATGTTTTTAACCAGCAATCTGGCCTCCGATGTTATTACTGAAATGTGGAGTAGTGAGGAAAAACCGGCCGTGGATAAAGTATCCGCGTCCATCCGACCGATCCTGTCCAAGCATTTCAAACCAGCGCTCCTGGCCCGAATGACCATCGTGCCCTACATGACACTCGATACGTCATTTATGGAAGAAATTGTCAGACTCAAGTTGAAGCAACTGGACGCGCGTTTGGCCGAAACCAATAAAATGAAGTTGACTTATTCACCGGATGTCGTGAAGCAGATTGCCAATCGCTGCGTGGAAGTGGAGACCGGCGCCAGAAACATTGATCACATTATGCGCGGCACCCTCTTCCCGCTTCTGGCAAAAGAAATCCTGTTGCGCCTGGGCGATGAAGCCATGCCGTCAGAGGTATTTCTGGATATACAGGAAGGAGCGTTTAACATACGGTTTGTGTAAACATGCTTTCGTCGAATTTAAGCTTCAACACGAACGGATATAAGCTGATGTACCTTCCCGTGAACATTCCATACCCCTCGCCAGGTCAGCATGACCCTTTCTTCATCAGGTTCCACAACAATGGTGTCCAGCCGCATTAGCAAATCGGCTTCATACCCCCAACGCCGAACAATTACTCGAGGCGTCACACCGGGCAGATCAAACAGGAGCCGTCCCTGTTTTGAGGCCCCCTCAACCAGCACCCGTTCCGTCCCCTTCAGATGCACTGGCGTAACAAGGCCGGGTGCCGCGGATGAGTTAAAACGAATATCGAAGTCTTCAGGAAGCAGCGGGCTAATGTACTTGCTCCACCGTTCGTCATAGGTGCCGGCAAAACTTGCCCGCGGCCGCCAGTAGGGTGCGATCATGCCGAATCCTGCCGGTTTCGGACGCTGCTTCGGTTTTTTGATAAAATCGACGGGGTCTTCGATGTTCGGCAGAAACTGTCCATCAATATCAATTTTGGATTTTGCGGCGATGAAACCTCGTCCGACCGGGTTTTCCCGGCAGATTTCATGCTTCGACGAATCTTGCCAACTTGCATCAATCCCGCCAAAGGCGTTTTCCCAAATCAGGGGAACTTCCTCGATAGGCCTGATCTTTATAATCGAGGCACCACCGAACATTCCCTTCTTCCACCGCCGGTCACCGAACACACGCGCCTGTTTCCTGACCGGCCCGACACCAAAGGTGACATCAACATGCGCCAAGCGCGCTTTCAAGGCTCTGACATGACCAATCAGCACGCAATCCGTGCCGGGCTTTTCCAGAACCACATCCGTGTCGTAGATCAGGCTCGATTTGCCCGGATCGCCGCGATAGACCGGTTCGGAGATCACCGGCACTTGTTCGTCAGCTACGGAGAGTTTCCCGTCAGGTCCGATACGCCAGGTGCCCTTGAGAACAAGAAGCATGACCTCGGCGCCCTCTTTATCCATCAGGAAATACGTCGTGGCAATCATGGAGGAGGAGTTGATGATCTTCATGGGGGATTATTCCTTTTCGCCTTACTGTTCCAGTATCCGCTTAATCTCTTTGCGGCAGATGTTCTCAATAGCGGTAAACGTAATGAAGCGGGCGGTCTGCGTCTTGAAAATCGGCTCATGGCCGCGGTCGAAAAACCCTTCGTCAAAATCTGGCTGGTGCTTCGGTTTCAGGCGTTTATTCTGCCCGGAAAAATCCCCCTCAAACTCATGCCGGTCGGCAATGCAAAAGGTGCGCTTCTTGTCCGTCTGTAATCGCAGCGCCATGGCTGACGATTCCGGAACCGTGCCGTCTCCCGCGCCGTCGGGAAGCTGCATGGTCACCATTTGCAGATCCCCTTCTTTCGAGGTGATACCGTTGTCATTGACACGATCCCTGTAGCCGCCGCGGTTTGTATACCAATTGCTGTCCGTGAACGGCGATGTCAGCAGTTTGAAGGCCTTGTCAATCAAAATGGGCAGCCCGGCAATGCTGCCCTGGACCGCTTTGAAGACTAGCGACTTGTCCTCAAGTTTGCCAAATTCCGGCGCTCTGCTCCTGGCGATGCCTACTTTCCGCTTGAACGCCTCCAAAACCGTGTCATCCACACTGGTGAAAACCACCCGGTCTGCGCTGGCAATGCCGGATGAATAAAACTGGTAGGTCTCTTCGTGAAGTATCCTATCGGCCAGATTGTTGTGAAAGGTTTCGGCCTGTTTAAGATATTTTATGTAAAAATCCCAGTCAGATTTTTCATCTTCATCAGGTGTAGATGTGCGTCCCGGATTCAGCCAGTCTGGATTGACCAGCCGGTAGTAAACATTCTGAGCACGATAGATTTCTTCGTATGGATCCGCCCTGGGCAAGGCCGTTTTGTTGCCATTGCTGTCGATCAGTTCCAGCCAGATTTGTTCATCATCGTTGTTCTTGTATTGTTTGTTGGGCAGAAGTTCCAGGCCGCC
>CAYULE010000163.1:3884-5964 GCA_964445385.1 uncultured Smithella sp. | reverse complement strand
TGGAAGCTCCGGCTTCGCGAAGGCGGGAGGTGCAAACATTCGGCGCGTTTGGGAAACGCGCCCTACAGCATATTGTAGGGACTGTTCCCCGAATAGTCCGCAAATCTCCATGTTGTCTCAAATTTGCAATTTGAACCAGTTAAAATGTCCGGATTCTAACAATATTGTCATTCCTGTACAGGCGGGAATCAACTATTGTTAATGTTTTCCTGGATTCCGGTGCTCGTGACCTCGAGTGACCTTCAGGTCATCAGGTTATTCACCGGAATGACAAATAAGGAGTTATGCAAAGCTCTCCAATAGATATCATTAATATCAGGTTTTGCCGGTCGTTTTAAGCAGACCGGATTCTTAAACTGCTTTTTTACAAAAACGCCGCCTGGAAATCGGAATCATTGAGAATCGTATTAATCGTTAAATCAATCATTTCATAAGCTCTGGTCTGAAGCGTTGCGGGATGACGTCCGGAAGCCGGAGGCATGGTCACCTTCAGATTCTTTTCGAATATCGTTTTACGATTTTCTAAAAGAGTTATTTTCAGCTGCAGTTCTTCATCATCGAAGGATTGAAAAATAATCCACAATTCCGGAATATTTCCCGAACAGCGCTCTGTGGTTGTAATTCCCGCGTGCTCAAAGGCCTTTTGATAGGTATACCAGAAGAAGCTGGGGACCAGCTGAATGAAGGTATTTCCTTTATTGGAAAGGTTGTATCGAACCTTGAGATCTTTACTGAAGTAAGAGAAATTGCTTGTGTTGCGCGCGTCATTGCGAATATTGGAAAGGCACATTGCTTTCCCTTTATACGCTGGATTGATAGTGCTTAATTTAGGTGTATAGTCGTTGACGTTTAGATGGACATCATAGTCATTCGTATCGGGGTTCAGGTTAGCCGTTGTCGTTTGACAGGAAGTCAGCAGGAAAAAAAATGAAATGGCTGCTACGAGGTGAATAAGATGGAAAGTACTTTTGTTCATGGCTGCTTCCTCCTTTACTGATGACTCCAATATTTTAGCTGAATCATACATTGAATGCAACCCGGGTTAATCCGTAAGGAAGGGCAGGGGTTTATCAAGCCGGTACACCAGTGACTGACACGTTGCCAGCAGCTTTCCCGAATCGTCGATAGCCCGAATATCGTAGGCGGCCGTTCTTCTGGTTTTATTGATTTCCCGGGCTTCGGCGGTCAGCTTTGCGCCTTTGGCCGGCGAGGCCAGATAATTGATGTTCATACTGAGAGCGACGGCCATCGTCCCGTGCGAGTTGGATGCGACTTCAAATGCGGAATCCATTAAAGAGAAAATCGCGCCGCCGTGGGCCATACCGAACATGTTTTCCATGTCTTCGGTAAAGCGCATTTCAACTCTGGCGTAACCTTCCTGCATATCCACTAAGGTCAAACCGAATTTTTTACTGAAGGGTTCTTTCTCCAACTGCTTGAGTATGCCCTGTCTTACTTTTTCATCCATAGTGGTCTCCCGAACTTTGATGTTCAGGAATATATATGATTGTTGGGGTACAAGTCAAAAAAAGAAAAGGGCGGTCTCTGCAGAGCCGGCCGTGTCGATGATTCATCCATCGGAGGCAACCGGGGTTCCCTCATTAGCAATTGCCCTGAGAATGGTTTCTTCCGCCAGGTCCAGAAATTCTTCACGGGTATATCGTTTCAGGTTCCAGCTCCTCAGGGGATAGAGAGAAAGTTGGAAGACGAGCATATTCGCTGCAAAAAAAGGGTCTCTGACATTGAAAATATTTTTTTCCACGCCCCTGGTAATAATGTCTTCAAAGCATTTGATAAGATCATTCTCTTTTTTTAAAACGATATTTAAAAATTTGGGAGGTAAGACTCTCGTCTCACGGTAGATCATCAGAATATCCTTCATGACATCATGGATCATTTCCAGCATTTGACGAACAGCGGCTTTCAATTGTTTCTTCGGGTCTTCGATATTTAGAAAATCTTCACGTGCAAGCCACTCCATCGCGGGTCCATGGTACGCGTCAACAGACAGGCAGAGGATGTCTTCTTTGCTGCTGATATAATTGTACAGGGCTCCGAGATTGATGCCGGTTGCCTTGGA
>CAYULE010000163.1:0-3784 GCA_964445385.1 uncultured Smithella sp. | reverse complement strand
CTTTGCTGCTGATATAATTGTACAGGGCTCCGAGATTGATGCCGGTTGCCTTGGAGATGTCACGCATGGTGGTTTGGGTGTATCCCTTTTTAATGAAGAGTCTGGATGCTTTTTTCACGATCATTAACTGCTTCTTTTTAACTGCATCTTTCTGGATGCAAACGGATTTTTCCTTGATGTGTTCACGTTGATGGTCACTGTCATTTATTTTATTCATGGAGCCCTCATTTATCTCGTGACGATTGATGATGAGATTTGGTGCGTGGTGACGCCAGTGTACAACTTATCCCTATCATTATTTGCCCGGATTATCAGAAAAAGGTTTTACTGCGCGAGGTCTTGATGCCGGGGTGTATTTTTTTTCAAACTATTTGTGTAAGGGAGAAAGCATTACCAGAGCCCTTCACTAAAATCAAGTTACGAACAAGGATTGGCAATCACCCACCTCGCAG
Organism: uncultured Smithella sp.; assembly: GCA_964445385.1. Lineage (GTDB taxonomy): Bacteria > Desulfobacterota > Syntrophia > Syntrophales > Smithellaceae > UBA8904. The sequence goes on along the minus strand of CAYULE010000163.1, from coordinate 3,332 downwards.
CAAGCTGCGGAGAATTAACTCTCGTCCGGCAACAGCGGGATTACAATTCGTGCAGTCAGATCAAGATGCAATACAACGAACGTATGTTTATAATTATTCTGTAAGTATATGTAATAACAAATATAATACTGTTATAAAATACATTGATTATAAATTAAATATCGTGTATTGAAACACATCTGATCCAATCATGAAGACTCTGGATGCTCGGGATCAGACTTTGTACGGCAGGCGCAATGGCGCCGCCTGATCGGCGTTACCGGATTAAAAACTATTGCAGCTCGAATCCGGAATACGTGTCATCCGTTTGTAAAAGATCCTCTGACGGATGAGGCAGAAGCGGATCTGCTAAAAAGAGAATATTTTTGAACAGGAAGAGTACATGAATCTGAAGGGTAATCAAATTACCGTGTCCTGGAAATCGTTATCCGTGTTCTATTCTGTTCAACGCTATTTTGGAAATTCTATCCCATCAATGATTCTTCTCACTTATCTTTTATTTCAGGAGGGCCTTTCGGGGAGAGGGGTAGGTGCCGAACCGGCAACCTATTTCCCGTAGATTCTTTCTGAGAATTTAAATAATTTTAATTAGGAGGTATCACATTTTGGAAACAAGACCATGGCTTAAGAATTATGATTACAACGTCCCGAAAAGCATTCAGTATCCGAGAATTCCGGTGCAGGATCTGGTCCATTTGGCCGCCGCGACAATGCCCCATAAAGCATCGACCAATTTCTATGGATCTGAATTGACCTTCCGTCAGATCCGTTCTCAGATGCTGCGACTGGCAAACGCTTTGACAAAACTTGGCGTTAAAAAAGGTGACCGGGTTGGCCTTGCCCTGCCCAATTGTCCGCAGTATGTGATTTCTTATTATGCCATCTTATCCGCAGGGGCTATCGTTGTTAACATGAATCCTCTGTACACTCATGATGAGCTCAAGTTCATGATAGAGAATTCCGGTTTGCAGACTCTCATCACCTTTGACATGGTCCTGCCTGTGATGCGGCCTCTGGCAATTGAACTGGGAATAAAAAATGTGATTATTACGCAGGTAACGGATTATATCCAGGGCTTTCCGGTCAGCACCGCCCAAAGCTTGAAGTTGGAAGAAGGCTGGCTGCATTTTTCAGAACTCATGGAGAGTTCCACCAACGAAAACATACCGAGAGTTACCGTCAATTCCGGAGATCCCGCCCTGATCCAGTACACGGGAGGCACGACCGGATTACCGAAAGGCGCACTGCTGTTACATTCTAATGTCATAGCGGCAACCTTCCAGGCATCTCTGTGGGGAACTCCCATCAGTGCTTTCGTTCCCTATGCCGAACGCTCTGTGATCGGTGTCATTCCCTATTTCCACATTTACGGCAATACGTTTGCCATGAACTGGTCGATGTTAAACGCCGGTACGCAAATCCTTTTTCCGCGTTTTGATCTGGAAGAATTTATGGGCACCATTGCCAAGTTTGACCAGATTACGTATTTTCCCACGGTCCCGACGATGGTAACGGCCCTTCTCAACCATCCCAAGGCCGCTGAAATTGATCTGGGTTCCCGCATCCGGCTGCTCAGCACCGGTGGTGCGCCCATGCCTGTTGAACTGATTCAAAAAGTTAAAGACATGGGCATCTTCTTCAGTGAGGGATGGGGAATGAGTGAAACGGCATCGGCGGGCATCAGCAGCCCGATCATGCGGCATAAAACGGGTTCTATCGGTTGTCCCGTTCCGGATAATGACCTCCGTCTTGTGGATGTGGAAACCGGACTCACCGATGTGGCGCCTGGACAGCCGGGTGAAATTCTCCTGAAGGGACCTGCCGTTATGCAAGGCTACTGGAACAATCCCGAAGAAACGGCCAACGAGTTGAAAGACGGCTGGCTCAGTACCGGAGATATCGCTCAGATGGATGAGGATGGTTATTTTTATATTGTCGACCGTAAGAAAGATATGATCATTGCCGGTGGGTTCAATATTTATCCCAGGGAGGTCGATGAGGTTCTGTATCAGCATCCCAAAGTTGCCGAGGCGGTTTCCGCCGGTGTTCCGGATGCCTACCGCGGTGAAACGGTGAAAGCCTTTATCGTTCTTAAACCGGGCGTAGAAGCCACTGAAAAAGAAATTATCGCCTTCTGTAAAGAAAAACTCGCGGCCTACAAAGTGCCGAAAATGGTTGAATTCCGCAAAGAACTGCCGAAGTCGGCCGTCGGCAAGATTCTGCGCAAGATTCTGCGAGAAGAGGAATTGGCTAAAACCAAGAAGTAGGGTAAGCGGCCAGTCTGCTTATTGTCCACCTCAATAATTAATCAAAAAGGGGCTGCGTTATCGGCAGCCCCTTTTTTTATAACGATATAATGCGTCGCAGTTATTCTTAAAGCACTCTGACCGCCACGATGCCATCGATGGACTGGATTTTCTTTACCAGGTCAGGACTGACATCGCCTTCCACGTCAATGATGTTGTAAGCTATGTTGCCTTTGCTTTTGTTGATCATGTCGGCGATGTTGAGCTTGTTGTCCGCCAGCGAGTGTGTGATCTTCTCGATCATGCCGGGCTCGTTCTTATTTGCAATGGTGATCCTGGCCTTGTCCGACCTGTCCAGGATGCATTCCGGGAAATTGACCGAGTTCTTGATGTTCCCGTTCTCCAGGAAGTCCATCAGCTGCATGGTAGCCATGATGGCGCAGTTTTCTTCGGACTCTTCCGTGGAGGCTCCCAGATGCGGGATGGCGATGACCTTGTCCGTCTTAATGACCTCTTCGTCCGGGAAGTCCGTCACATAGCGGCTCACGATCCCGTCGGCAATGGCTTTCTTCAGGGACGGGGTATCCACAAGCCCGCCTCTGGCGAAGTTAAGGAGTACCGCGCCCTTCTTCATGACCGCGAACTTATCGGTATTGATGAATCCCTTGGTGTCTTTATTCTGTGGGACATGCAGCGAGATGAAATCGCACTCGGACAGGAGTTTGTCCAGGCTTGGCGCCTTTTTGGTATTGCGGGACAGCTTCCAGGCTGCTTCGATGGACAGGAACGGATCATATCCCCAGACTTCCATGCCCAGGCTCTCGGCGGCATTTGCCAGCATAGTGCCGATGGCGCCTAAACCCACCACGCCGAGCTTCTTGCCCAGGATCTCGGTTCCGACAAATTTTGCTTTCCCTTTCTCGATCAGATCGGGTACTTTGTCGCCTTCGCCGATCAGCCCTTTTGTCCAGGCAAGACCTTCCGCAACATTGCGAGATGCCAGCAGCATGCCCAGGATCACCAGCTCCTTCACGCCGTTTGCGTTTGCTCCCGGGGTATTAAAAACGACGATGCCTTTCTCCGAGC
>CAYULE010000162.1:3964-5968 GCA_964445385.1 uncultured Smithella sp. | reverse complement strand
ATCTTCGGTAAAATCACGCGGCAAAATGGTGAAGCGCTTGATTTGCTCATAGGGCGCCAGGCGGCTGTTAACGGCCTGCACCTGATCGGATACGGCCCGCCGCACCTCCGGATGACCAGCCAGGAATGCAGGTTCCGTATCCGCAAGATTTTCCTGTCTGGCCATCTGACGCAGTTCATGATCATTCAGGGTGATCAAAGCCGTCAAATACTTGCGGCGATCCCCGTAAACCATGACCTGGCTGACGAGCGGCAGCGTACGGATAAGGTTTTCGATATTCTGCGGGGCAATGTTTTTGCCGCCCGCCGTGACGATCAGATCTTTTTTCCGGTCTGTAATGGTCAGAAATCCTTCGTTGTCCATCACGGCGATGTCTCCCGTATGAAACCAGCCTTCGGCGTCGATGGCTGCGGCTGTTGCCTCCGGGTCTTTGTAATAGCCCTGAAACAGCCCCTGGCCGCGCAGCAGCAGTTCTCCGTCCGCAGCAAACGCGGCTTCCATTCCGGGAATCAACTGCCCCACTGTTCCGAATTTGAAACGCTCCGCCCGATTCACCGTCGCCGGCGCCACGGTTTCCGTCAATCCGTAACCTTCCAGAATCAAAAGCCCCACGGCATTGAAGAATTCCAGCAGATACATGGGCATGGGCGCTCCGCCGCACAACAGATACTTGACCCGACCGCCGAAGATGTCATGGATCTTTGAAAAAACCAGACGATTGGCTATGGCATGTTTCACGGCCAGAAAAACCGGCAGCGTTTTATTTTCCTGACGGCAGGCTGCCGCCTGCCTGCCTGTGGCCACGGCCCATTGAAAGATTCGGCGTTGCAGCGGAGATGCGGAATGCAGCGTCTGATGGACCCGGTTGTAGATTCGCTCAAATATCTGGGGAACGCTGACCTGAATGGTCGGCCGAAGTTCCTGAAAATTATCTACCAGTTTGTCGATGCTTTCGGCGTACGCGCCGACAATACCGAGATGCAGCGCGGCGTAGACGCTCATGCGCTGCAGCATGTGGGTGAGCGGCAGAAAAGCGATGCCGAAATCGCTTTCTTCATAATGGTGCATCTTTGTGGCGTTGATGGCTGTGTAATAAAGATTGGCGTGGGTAATCATGGCTCCTTTGGGGGGGCCTGTCGTTCCGGATGTATAAGCAATCGTCGCCAGATCGGAAGGCCGCACCGCCCGCCAGATGGTTTCGAAACGGGCCGGATCGGCTTCGTGAACCGCCCGCCCCTGAGCCAGGAAGGTCGTCAGGGTGATGACATCAGGAGGAAGTAATCTGCCGGTTGATTCCAAAAGAATTATTTTTGCGGGCAGCCCCGTCTTTTCCTGAACGGCCAGCAGCTTATCCAGAAGCGCTTCGTCTTCAACAAAGCAGATTTGAAGGCCGCTGTGAGAAATAACGTGCGTCATTTCCCAGAGGCTGGCCGAGGGGTAAAGTCCAACGGTCACTCCGCCCGCGGTAAGAATGGCGATGTCAGCTTCGCTCCATTCTCTGCGCGTGCGGCTGGCAATTCCAACGGTGTCTCCCTTATGAAATCCCAGCGCGACCAGACCCATAACGCCGGCCGGCAGCTTTTCCAGAGCCTGCCGCCAGGTCATGGACTCCCAAACGCCTGCTCTTTTTGCCAGTGACAGCGTTCTATCGCCGAAGCGGCGGGCCTGGTGCATGAAGATCCCGGTGACGGTCGGGGGATCGTATAATGATATTGTTTCGTTCACAAAAAATAATGTCCATTCACGATACTGATCATTCGCAGTTCTAATATACTCTTCCGGACTGCCGGGCGTCAATGCCTGAAAAAATCACCGAAATGATGATGGTAAGGGGGATTGGTTATTGATCATGAAGTGATAAGAACTCCTTGAGTATAAATGTGGAAACCCTGGCTGTTTTTGTGCTAGGTTTTACATGGATGAATAATATTTGAGGGTTCAAAAGGCATGGATCGTAAGAAGAAAATCCGAAAGACGGCTCCGGGATCCGAATTCATGAAGCTG
>CAYULE010000162.1:0-3864 GCA_964445385.1 uncultured Smithella sp. | reverse complement strand
GGATCGTAAGAAGAAAATCCGAAAGACGGCTCCGGGATCCGAATTCATGAAGCTGAGGGGACTTGCAAAAACAACAAAGTCCGGCATCGGCAATCCGGCAACGGCCGATCGCATTCTTACAAACCCGACGGAAGCGGCCAATCTGATGCTGGAGAATGCCAATGATGCCATTTATGTTCTCCAGGGCGATTTTTTCCAATTCGCTAATGCCAAAACCGTCGAAATTTCCGGTTATACGCTGGATGAAATCATGGCAAGGCCCTTTATGAAACTGGTTCATCCCGCTGACCGCGCTGCCATCAGAAACCGCTATCTTCGCCGCCTGCGGGGAGAGGATGTTTCCAACCTTTACCCCCACCGAATTATCGGCAAAAAAGGCAATGTGAAGTGGGTGGAAGTCAACAATGTTCTCATCTCCTGGCAGAACAAACCGGCTGTCCTGTGCTTCATGCGGGACATCACGGAAAAAAAGGAGGCTGAAGATGCCCTTCGGCGGTCGGAACGTCACCTGGCTGACATCATCAATTTCCTGCCGGATGCCACTTTCGCCGTTGATAAAAAAGGGACCGTGATTGCCTGGAATCGCGCGATTGAATCCCTGACCGGCATCGCCGCACAGGCGATGATCGGAAAGAAAAATCATGAATATGCGCAGGCTCTCTGCGGAGAGAGAATGCCCATGCTGATTGACAAGATCATCCATCCCTCGGCGGAAATCGGCGAATCCTACCTTGTGGCAACAGGAGAAAAAAAAGCACTCCTCGCTGAAATGGAAGTTATCAAAAACGGGCATCCTGTATCCTTCTGGTGCAAGGCCAGTCCGATCTATGATCCGCAGGAAAAGGTCGTCGGCGCGATTGAATCTCTACGGGACATCACGGACCTGAAAAAAACGGAAGGTGAATTAAAGGCTAAAACCCTGCGGCTCAAGGAGATGAATACAGCGCTCAAGGTTCTTTTGCAGCAGCGAGAAGAGGACAGCAGGGAAGTTGAAGAAAAATTTCTGCTGAATATCAAAGAACTGGTCATGCCCTACATCCGACATATCAAAACCGGATCTCCCGAGGCGAACCTGGCTGTTTACATCGATCTCATCGAGAATAACTTAAACAAGATCATCTCACCGTTTCTGTCAAACCTGACGTCCCGGTATTCGCAGTTTACTCCCCGGGAAATCCAGGTGATCAGCCTGATCCGGGACGGCATGACCACCAAGGAGATCGCCGGCACTCTGAATATTTCAAGACACTCCGTGGACATCTACCGGCAGAACATCCGCAAAAAGGCGGGATTAAAAAACAAGAAAATCAGCATTCGTTCGTTCACGTCATCTCTGATAAAATAGCTAATGCGCCTAGCTATTATGTCACTAGTTTTCTGCTATTACATTTTACGTTTTCCTGTGGTTAGTTATGATCCACAAAACATTTTATGGTGTTAAGAAAAGGAGAAAACAATGATCAGAACCGTTGAGCAATATCTGGAAAAGATCAATGACGGAAGAGAAATATACTGCCTGGGAGAGCGTGTCAAAGATATGCGCACGCATCCAACCATCAGCACGATCATCCGCTTTGGCGCCATGGATTACGCTATCCCGAACGATCCCCGCTACCGGGATCTTTTCGTTACAAAAAATGAAGACGGCGAGGATATTAATTTCCTGCTGACAGCGCCGAAAACCGTTGAGGATCTCCTGAGGCGGCGGGAATGCTACCTGACGGGCATGCGCGGCGGCGGGGTCATGCTTCACTGCATGGGAATCGACGCTCTGGCGGCCATCACGGTCGCGGCCAACAAAATGGATAAGGCCCTGGGCACTCATTATACCGCCAATGTGGAAGCCTATCGCAAATATTTACAGAAGGAAGACCTCGGTATCACGGGGGCCATTACCGATGTCAAAGGAGACCGCAGCCTTCATCCCTCAAAGCAGGTGCAGCATCCCGACTTCTACCTGCGCATCGTCGACCGGCAGAAGGACGGTATCATTGTCAGAGGCGCGAAAATCCACATCAGCGCCACACCCTGCGCGGATGAAGCGATCATCGTCCCCTGCCGGACCCACGGCGAAGACGACAAGGATTATGCCCTGTCTTTTGCCGTGCCCCTCAATGCCAAGGGGATAAAACTGCTGGGCGTGGAGCCCATGATGCGCGCATACGGCGAGGAAGCTAAATTTGATTATCCTCACGCGGATATGATTCAGCCGACGGAGTGCCTGATTATCTTCGACGATGTCTTTATTCCCTGGGAACGTGTCTTCATGTGCGGCGAATGGCAATTTTCCCGCGATATCGTTTATGCCTTCGCCACCTTCCACCGATTGTTCGGCGCCTCCAAAATGGTGCCGGAGCTGGAAAGACTAACCGGCCTTGTGGCGCTGATCGCGGAGTACAACGGCGTCGAAAAGGTTGGCCATATCCGGGAAAAACTGGCCCGGATGGCCTACGTCACCCATACGGTTGAAGCCCTGGGCAAGATGGCCTGCATCAACAGCAAACCTGAGCCGGCTTCCGGGATCATGATTCCCGATCTGATGAGCATCAACTCGGCCAAGTACACCTTTGCCAACAACTTCCATGATATGTGCAAGATTGCCCATGATATCGGAGGCGGACTGGCCACAACGGTGCCAACATATAAAGATTGGGGCAACCCCACTCTGCAACCCTATATCGACAAGTATCTTGGCGGCAAGGCAGGCATCTCCACGGAGGACCGCATCCGGGCTTTCCGGGCGATTAAAAATGCCACCCATAACTTCTACCAGATCGATCACGTCAATGGGGAGGGCTCGCTCGCGGCGCAACAAATGTTCCTTTATACCAGCGCCAATTGGTCGCGGATGAAAGCAGCCGCCAAACGGATGGCTCATATCGACGGCTGGCAGAATGACCCGTTATACGGACCCATACCCGATTTTGCGGATGTCATCCCCATGCCGCCGATTGATGAATCATATCAACTGTAACTTATCTGAAAAGAAGAGGCAAAGCATGAAAACATACAAACTGACAGTTCCCCGTGGCACCTTTAATGTTCGGGATTCAGGAAACATGGACGGCTTTCCTGTTGTCATGCAACACGGCTGGCCGGAGAGCTCCTACACCTGGGAGCCGGTGCGTCCCTTCCTCAGCGCCAAACTGAGGATTATCGCTCCCGACCTTCGCGGGCTGGGCGACAGTGAAAGAACATTGAAACCGGAATTGTATCAGAAACGTGAACTGGCTCAAGACATCATCCAGGTTATCGATGCCCTTAACATCAAGGATTTTTTTCTGGTCGGTCATGACTGGGGTGGCAATGTTGTTCAGGAAATAGCCTTTGCCATTCCCGAAAGAATCAAAAAACTGGTGGTGATGAACTTCCCTATCCTCAGCAACAGCGCGGGGAATATGGAAGCAATGAAAGCCACGCAGCGCCAGGGCTCCGTCGTCCTGATGTATCAATACTTTCAACAGCAAAAAGGCTTGGCGGAAGCCATGATCAAAGGGAACGAAGACGTATGGATCCGCTGGTGCTTTGGAAAATCCGGTCGGGACGGGAAGATTTCCGGGGAAACGATTCAGGAATATATTCGCTGCTACAAAATCGAAAACACGCCGGCTACCGGCGCCTCTTATTATCGCGCGATGAGGCAGGACATGAAGCGCTGGCAGGAATTGAGCGGCCGGAAACTGTCGATGCCTTCCCTTTATATTTACGGCAATAAAGACATGGTCATCATCCCCGAATATCTGAACCATATCGAAGACTGTTTCGACCAGCTGGAAGTGAAACAGATCGATGCCGACCATTTCCTCCAGGAGGAAAAACCGGAGACCGTTGCACAATTATTAAACGATTTCTTGTTATAATATT
>CAYULE010000161.1:2500-6025 GCA_964445385.1 uncultured Smithella sp. | reverse complement strand
GGTCAGGTATGAAAAAAATCCGAAAGCGTCCGTAAAAGCTGTCAGCAGAATATTGGAGCCCAGCGCCGGGTCAAGATTAAGCCTTTTCAGGGCAAGTGGAATGATAACGCCAACCATGGTACCCACGAAAACACTGATGATCATGGCCAGACCAATGACGAGTCCCAGAACAGGAATGCCTTTCCAGAAATAGGCGATCACCGCGATGACGATACCCACGGCAATCCCATTGGTCACTCCCACGGCTATCTGACGGTAAAGAACTCGTTTGGCATTTTCAAAGGTAATTTCTCCCAGCGCGATTCCCCGAATGATCAAAGCCAGTGTCTGCCCTCCCGCATTACCACCGAGGCCGGCAATCACCGGCATAAAAAAGACCAGAGCCACCATCAGTTTAATCGTATCTTCGAAAAAACCGATGACCAGCACGGAAGTGAGCGCTGTGATAAGGTTAAGGTAGAGCCAGGGAAGGCGTTTTTTGACGGAGTCGACGGTTTTGTTGAAAATAGTATCGTCATGCCCCAGGCCGGCAATGCGATACATATCTTCCGATGTTTCTTCCTGCACGGTGTCCATAACATCGTCAATGGTGATTCGCCCCAGCAGATGCTGTTCGTTGTCTACAACGCCCACGGAGACAAGATCGTATTTTTTAAAAAGACGCGCCACCTCTTCCTGGTCCATTTTTGCGTTGACACTGGGAATATCCTCATCGATCACGTCCACAATGGGCGTGAAGCGCTTTGTGGTGATAAGCATTTGCAGGGGAACCGTGCCGACCAGCTTGTCGTCTTCATCGACAACAAAAATGCTGTGGATATTTTCCATGTCGTCTTTGGCGTCCACCACCGCCTGGAAAGCGTCATTGATGGTGGCCTGTTTTTTCACGGAAACCAGTTCCGACTGCATGATGCCGCCGGCGCTATCCTCGGCATATTGAAGCAGCTCTTTAACTTCCTGGGATTCCTCGGGTTCAATGGCCTCAAGGACGGCCTTGGCCTGATCGTCGGAGAGTTCGGCGATGATATCCGCCTTATCGTCCGATTCCATCTCTTCGATAATGTCGGTAAGTTGCTCATTGGAGAGGTCTTCGATCAGCTGCTCTCTGGAGGTATCCGAAAGCTCCAGAATAACGTCGGAGGCTTTTTCCACATTGAGCAGTGAAAAAAGATGCAGCCGGTCTTCTTCCTCGAGTTCGTCGATCAGATCGGCGATATCCGCCGGATGCATGTCGGAAAAAAGATCAATGATGTCAAACTCACGGTTACGACTGATCAGATCCTTGAGGGTCTCTAAAGTTGTCGGCTCTTTTTTCTTAACCTTTTTCATAGGGTTTCCTGATTTAAAACTATCTGATGTTTGAGTGATTCCACAAGAATAAGTCTTGTCACCTGTCTACCTGCCGGGTGACCCCGACTTTCGCCGCGAATAGGCCCTGATATCGATTCTACAATAAATGAATCGGTGGTTGTATTTCCGGCAAGTGATCGCCTTCGTATAAAACCTTTTCCAGAAAAAGCCCCGAAGGCGGGGCGGTGTAACGGGCCGGAACGTCGGAAAAAGCCCGGAGCATCTGTTCCAGATCTTTGGCGGAGGCGTTGCCGCGTCCGGCCTCGACAGTCATGCCGACAATGCGCCGTACCATTTTCCACAAAAAATGGGAACCGGTAATGCGCAGGGCCATCATGTTGTCAAACGCTTTCAGTTCGATGCCTTCGACATGAACTTTCGTTGATGTATCCTTATCCATCCTCTTGTCGGCAAAAGACGCGAAATCATGAAACCCCGCAAAAACGCTGAGAGCCTGCCGCATGTTGTTGATATTCAGGTTGTCTTTCACCCACCAGACATACTTCTTGCCGAAAGCAGTACGCCGGTTGGAAATCAGGTAAAGATAACTGCGACTTACGGCAGAATGGCGGGCATGAAAACGCGGGTGAGCGTTTTCCAGAGACAGGATATTGATCCCGGCGGGGAGAAGATCGTTGATTCCGATGCGCATGGTTTCACAATTGAGTTTGCGGGCGCACTCCAGATGGGCCACCTGCCCCAGCGCGTGTACACCGGCATCGGTGCGTCCGGCTCCCTGAACTTCCACGGGCATGTCCAAAAATTTTTGAGCCGCTTCGATCAGGGTTCCTTGAATGCTTCTGGCGTTCTTCTGCGCCTGCCAGCCGCTGTAGTTTGTTCCGTCATATTCCAGAACGATTTTATATTTGTTCATTTTGATGATTTCTCGCGGTTTGTGGGCAAGAGGATATTCATGGCGGCAACGTTGTCGAGCAAAGAACCGGCCGCTGAATCAATATCCCTTAACTCCTGTCCCGGTTGCAGGGTTGTAATAACCGCCTGTCCGATGATTTTCCGTCCTTTACGCCCCTGTATATCTTTTGTCCGCACACCCCACAGGTTGTGAAAAACCAGCGCCCGGCCGTCTTTCTGGCCGATATACAGCATGATGTGACCTTTGAGCCATAAAAGGCTGAGGTAAGGAACACCCTTTTCCAGAATTACTTTTTCTTTTTGTTCAGGACTAAGCCCCTTCAGATCGACATATATCCCTGCTTCTTTCACCTGGTCTTCCGAGTGCCGCGGCAGCCAGATCCCGAAGACGGCAAAAAAATCCCGGGTCATGGCGGAACAATCCCGATTGCCGTAAAGTCCGCCCCAGCCATAGGGTTCGCCGATCATTTCATTGGCTATTTTAGCCGCGTTGACGGGATTGAAGCGCAGCGGTTTTGCCGCGGCCGCCTCCACCGGGACGAAACCGCGCCTGATCACCGCCTGCCGGTTTTTATCGGCCACAGCGACCAGCATCTGCATTTTGTCCGCCGTCCCCTCCGCTAAAGGGAAAATATGCCCCAGCGACGCCCGTACAAGAAACCGTCCGTTTTCGTCAAGAACGGATATATGATCGCGGATAATCACCGCATAGCGCCCTCGCTCCCAGGCTTTGATAAAGTCATTGTCCACAGAAGCGAAATCTTCAACCGGAATCCAGCCAAACGTAAAGGAAGTCTCCACCAGCGCCCAGGACTTATCCGCGCTTACGTGGCAGATAAAAATCGGCGTATTCGCGGGCACGGAAGATCGTTGCAGATTATCAAAAGGCCAGGCCTGACTGTCGCCATCCGTCGTGTTTAAATGGGGTCCGTTGGTGGGCAATGCTCTCAAATCCGTGTTTCGGGTTGTTATTCCGCGAGACAGAGCGTTGGGGTAGTCCTTCAGGGAAGCATTGTGCTGGAGATTTTTTATCCAGGAAGGAGCATGTTTTTTCTTGTTTTCCCCGTAGCCGGGTTTGGCTGCAAAATTTAAAAAATCCTGTTGGACCCTTTCCGTCAAAGCGTGAAAAGGGCTGCTCTGGTGCCAGACGGAAAAGTAGATCGTATTATAATCTTCGTCCATCCGGGCTTGATTTGCCGCAGTCAACGGCTCTTCAACTTTAGATCGATTGGTAAAATACGAGGCATGATCCTGGCGTAATTCCCGGACATCCCGAATGGTATCCGGCACGGCAAAACAACC
>CAYULE010000161.1:0-2400 GCA_964445385.1 uncultured Smithella sp. | reverse complement strand
TTAGGAGACAGGCATGCAGAATTTTGTTCCCAAAAAGATTTTTTTTACCAAAGGCGTGGGCACGCACAAAGATGAATTGCATTCCTTTGAGCGCGCCTTACGCGATGCCGGCATTGAGAAATGTAATCTAGTACAGGTATCCAGCATCTTTCCTCCCGGCTGTAAAATGATCCCCAAATCGCAGGGTCTTAAACACCTCGTCCCCGGCGCCATCACGTTTTGCGTCATGAGCCGCTGCTGCAGCAATGAACCCAAACGGCTTCTGGCCGCATCGGTCGGCTGCGCGATCCCCGCGGATAAGACATCGTATGGTTACATCAGCGAGCATCATGCCTACGGTCTGACGGAAAAGCAAAACGGCGATCACGCGGAGGATCTGGCCGCGGCCATGCTGGCTTCCACGCTGGGAATTGATTTCAACGTCGATGAAAGCTGGGATGAAAAAAAGGAAATATTCAAGATCAGCGGGAAGATTGTCCGCACGCTGAATGTGACCCAATCGAAAATTTGCAAAAATGACCACTATACCACCGTGGTTGCCGCCGCCGTTTTTGTTTTCTGAAAGATGGACGCCCGGCGTGGCAGTGGTTTTCATGTTGATATTTGAAACAAACGAAAATAATCTTTTACGGGAGGAATTAAGCGATGGCTGAACAAACGAGGATCATGGATCAGGCAGTTCACGCAATGACTGATAAAGAAGGCAAGTATCTGACCTTTTGCCTTGCCGGCGAGGAATATGGCATCAGCATTCTGAAGGTGAAAGAAATTATTGGAATGATGCCGGTTACCGTTGTGCCTCAGACACCCAAATACATCAAGGGCGTTATTAATTTGCGGGGCAAGGTGATCCCCGTTGTTGATCTGCGCCTGAAGTTCTCCATAGAAGCAGCCGAATATACGGAAAGGACCTGTATTATTGTCGTCGAGATCACGGCAACCGGACGAACGATTCTGATGGGCATTGTGGTCGATTCCGTATCGGAAGTTCTCAATATCAAAGCCGCGGACATTGAAGCCACGCCTTCTTTCGGCACCAAACTCAACACCGAATATATTCTCGGCATGGCCAAGGCTGGCGGATCGATTAAAATCCTGCTGGATATTGACAAAATCCTTTCTGTCGAAGAACTGCAGGCTGCTGATAAAGTTGCCTCGTAAGCAATGGATTCCGGCATTACACCCTTACTTTCATTCAAGGTTGATATTGTTCACTCATGAAAAAGAAAATACCTGAATTAAAAACGCAGGACGTAGGCGATGCCGAGTTGCCCTATCTTTTCTATCCAGGAGGAGAGCGTCAAATTCTTTTCGCGCATGCCACCGGTTTTCTGCCGTGGCTGTGGCACCCCATTATTGAAGAATTTATCCCCGAAAATTCAGTCTGGGCGCCTTACATCTGCAACTACCGTTCATGCAATCCGCATGAAGGGGGATTAAGCTGGGATGTGATTGCCCGGGATCTTGCCACCTTCTGCCGCGCGCAGAAGATTGAAAACCCTCTGCTGGTCGGTCATTCGATGGGCGCAACCGTTTTGACGATTGCCGTGGGCCGGTATGGCCTTACACCACGCGCGATGATTCTCATCGAGCCAATCTTTCTGCCGGAAGAATTTTACAAAATGACACCCAGTGTTAAAGATCATCCGTTGGCCTCCAAGTCGATTAAAAGGGTCAACCACTGGAAAAGCGAAGACGAGGCGATGAACTATTTAAAATCGCGTTCGCTGTTTTCAGACTGGGACGCGGAAATCCTGCAGTTGTATCAACAATTCGGCATGGAAAAGCTGTCGGCGGGCGATATGCAGCTCACCTGCGCACCGGAGAGCGAGGCCGCCATGTTCATGGGCGGCTGGTGCTGTGATCCCTGGCCGCTTCTTACGAAGATCGAATGCCCTGTGTTGGCGATTGAGGGAGAAAAAAGCCCCAACGCCAGCCTGGTGGATATTCGGCGCGCCGTCTCACTGCTGAAGCAGGGGGAATACGGATCCGTTGCCGAGGCCGGACACTTGATTCCCATGCAGAAACCAGCGGAGATCGCCGGGATCGTCAGGGATTTTTTTGCGAAACTAGTGTAGCGTTGCAAAGGTAACCGTTATATCGATCGAAGAGAGATATCTTTACTTCGCGCCGATTTTTCCAAGATTTCTCACTGCGCCTGGAAAGAAATCGTTAAAAGCTTTTTTTGAAGCCTTACCCGAAGATCACAGGAGATCTTATCATGCCCCATCCTGACATCATCGCTTTTTGCAACCAGAAGGGAGGCGTCGGAAAAACAACCTGCGCGCTGAACGTGGCCGTTGGTCTGACCCTGCTTAAGAAAAAAGTTCTGGTGATCGATTTTGATCCGCAGGCGCATCTGACCTATTCTCTGGGGCTGGACGCCCACGATCTGAAAGG
>CAYULE010000160.1:3914-6038 GCA_964445385.1 uncultured Smithella sp. | reverse complement strand
TTCAGAAAAACCATACACTTGATTTCTGTTGATAATGGCAAAGGGCACATCGCTTGAGTCGTCTATTTCTTTTCTTTTTGCCGCGGCCTTCGGGTCATTATCCATATTATATTCTGTGAAGTTTAAATTTTTTGAATTTAAGAATTCTCTGGCCTTGTCACAGTCAGGACAATTATTTTTGGTATAAAGAACGATGTCGGCTTGCTTTCCCGCTTTAGCGGACTTATTTTCATCCTGGATGCCGGAAGAATCCTGTTCATACACTTTGACATTCCGTTTTTTCAGGATTTGCGGTGGTGGATAATCCGAGATATGCGACACACCGGATTCATCTTCCCAAGAGTAAAAATCAGCATTCGCCACTCCTGCAAATGCCAGAATCAGCGCTAATAAAAAAAACAAGTGTTTCTGCATAAAGGCCTCCATTGGTGTGGAACAAACTAACCTGAAAGTTCCGCAGATGTCAAATTGTTTTGTCTTGAAGATGAATCGTTATTTTTACCGGTCTTTTCAATATTTCTGCATTTTTTTCTTTGGCAAAAACCCTTACGTTATGCCATAGTACTTCATAATCTTAATCTTGACTCTCAGGAGTTGAACGATGAACAAATCCTTCATTTTAGCCTTGGATCAAGGCACCACCAGTTCGCGAGCCATTATTTACAATGCCGAAGGCGTCGCGGTTAAAATCGCGCAAAACGAATTCACGCAGATCTATCCCCAGGCCGGTTGGGTAGAACATGATCCTATGGAAATATGGGGATCGCAACGCGGAGCGGTAAGCGAGGTGTTGGCTACCACCGGCATTGCGCCTGAAGAGATCGCGGCGATCGGTATTACCAATCAGCGCGAAACCACCATTGTCTGGGACAGGGCCACCGGCAAACCTGTCTACAATGCCATTGTCTGGCAGTGCCGGAGGACCGCTTCCATCTGTGATGAACTGAAAACAGCGGGCATGGAGGATTACATTCGTGAAAACACCGGACTGGTGCTCGATGCTTATTTTTCAGGAACAAAAGTAAAGTGGATACTCGATCATGTCGAAGGCGCCAGGGACAGAGCTAAAAAGGGTGAATTGCTTTTCGGCAATGTCGATACCTGGCTCATCTGGAATCTTACCCGCGGAAAGATTCATGTCACCGATTACAGCAATGCCTCACGCACGATGCTCTACAATATTAAAGATCTCAAATGGGACGAGACGATTTTAGAAAAACTCGATATCCCCGCCTGCATGCTGCCGGAGGTCAAGCCATCCTCCGCTGTTTACGGGGTCACCGACGCACGGGTGCTCGGCGCGGAAATTCCCATTGCCGGGGACGCGGGTGACCAGCAGGCGGCGCTTTTCGGTCAAGCCTGTTATACCCCCGGTATGGTCAAAAACACATACGGCACCGGTTGCTTCATGCTCATGCTGACCGGTGATAAAATTGCTCATTCGCAACATGGTCTTCTAACAACCATTGCCTGGGGGATAGGCGGCAAAGTGGAATACGCTCTCGAAGGCAGCATCTTTGTGGCCGGAGCAGCGATTCAGTGGTTGCGCGACAGTTTGCGCGTTATTTATGATGCGCGCGACAGCGAATATTTTGCCACGAAAGTGCCAGACACTCAGGGCGTTTACGTAGTGCCCGCCTTTGTCGGATTGGGCGCGCCCTATTGGGACATGTATGCCCGGGGCGCGATAATCGGCCTCACCCGTGGCACGAATCGTAATCACATTATCCGTGCCACGCTGGAATCCATCGCTTATCAAACGCGTGATGTGCTGGAATTGATGCGCACGGAATGCGGCATTGATTTGTGTGAACTGCGCGTGGACGGCGGCGCCTGCGCTAATAATTTCCTCATGCAGTTCCAGGCTGATATTCTGGATGTGCCGGTGGAGCGCCCGGAAATTATTGAAACGACGGCGCTGGGCGCCGCATATCTTGCGGGACTGGCTGTGGGATTCTGGAAGGATCAAGCCACCATTGCGGAAAGACGAAAAGTTGATCGCCGCTTCCGACCGGCAATGGACGAGGAAAAGCGGCAAAAGCTTTATGGCAGATGGAAAAAGGCGGTGGAGCGCGCTCGAAGCTGGGAAGAAGAATAGAGAGGTTCAAGGTTCAAGGTTCAAGG
>CAYULE010000160.1:0-3814 GCA_964445385.1 uncultured Smithella sp. | reverse complement strand
AGGTTCAAGGTTCAAGGTTCAAGGATAAAGGCTAATGATTAAGACGGACGTTATCATTATCGGCGGGGGGGCTACCGGATGTGGCATTGCCAGAGATCTGGCGCTGCGGGGCATACCGCATTGCCTGATTGAAAAAGGCGATTACGCTGCAGGGGCTACCGGCGCGTGTCATGGTCTTTTGCACAGCGGCGGCCGCTATGCTGTGTCTGACCCCATTGCGGCCAAAGAATGTTACGATGAGAATATGATCCTGCGCCGCATCGGCGAAAAGTGCGTGGAAGCCACGGGCGGATTGTTTGTGCGCCTGCCGGGCGATTCTAAAATTTTCCGGGAACGGTTTTTAAGGAGTTGTGAGGATATCGGCATTCCAACGGAAATCATGTCTTCCACCCGCGCGCTCGAACTGGTGCCTAATCTTAATCCGGACATCGAGGAAGCCATTAAGGTTCCCGATTGCTCGATCGATCCCTTCCGCTTGTGCATGCTCAATATGAGAACATCGGAACTCAAGGGCAGCTTAAGTTTTACCCGTCACCGGGTAACGGCAATCGTCCAATCCCACGGTCGCTGCATCGGTGTCAAAGCCACCGACGCAACGACCGGCGAAGAAAAAGAAATTCATGGCAATATCATTGTCAATGCTTCAGGCGCCTGGACCAATCTCGTTGCCGGACTCGCCGGCTGCGAAGTCCCCCTGACTTTGTCGAAAGGCAGCCTGGTCATCACCAATCACCGCCTGACGGATATGGTCATCAACCGCCTGCGGCCGTCTTCTGACGGCGATATCATCGTACCCAACGAAGCTGTTTGTCTGGCCGGTACCACGTCGCTGGCAGTGGTAGATCCGGATAAAATCGCGATCCAACCCTCCGAGGTAGATATCATTATTGGAGAGGCGGGTCGCATGATCCCGCATTTCAATAATACGCGCATCATCCGCGCGTTTTCCGGTGTCCGCCCCCTGCTCAAATCGCAAAAACTCGACAGCCGCGAAATTTCGCGAGGCTTTCAGATTATCGATCATCAAAATGGCATGTACAGTATCGTTGGAGGAAAGCTCACGACCTTCCGGCTCATGGCGGAAAAAATGGTAGATACTGTTATGAAGGCCTTCAATCTGAAAAGAGCCTGTGAAACGGCCGAAAAACCGCTGGACGGGCAGGAAGAACTCAGTGGTTATCCCCTCTCCAAGCGCCTGGCGGACATGAAGAATATTGTCTGTGAATGTGAACTGGTCACCCGCAAGGAAGTGGAACGGATCATCGAACAGACAGGCACAAGGCATGTCGGTGATATTCAGCACCGGACACGCCTGGGGATGGGGCCCTGTCAGGGCGGATTCTGCACATTTCGCGCGCTGGGCATTATGCATGACAACGAGATTTTAACGGCGGAGCAATCCGTACAATCCCTGCGGGAATTTCTCCAAAGGCGGTTTCGCGGCATCCGCTACGCTTTGTGGGGTGATCAGTTGCGGGAAGAACAACTGGTGGAATATATCTACCTGGGCATTCTGGCCATGGAGAAAAACAAGTGAGCGTCATCGAATACGATGTCATTGTGATTGGCGCAGGTGTGGCGGGTCTGACCGCGGGCGCCTGGCTTTGCGGCAAAGGATTGAAAGTGGCACTGGTGACGACCGGTGAACCGACTGCCTGCCTGTCCACAGGTTGCGTTGATTTATGCTCGCAAAACGATGATCCCCTGCAGGGGATTGCCCATCTGCCTGATGATCATCCCTTTCATCTGGTTTCTTCCGGTACAATCTATCAGGCGCTCGATGATTTTCAACAAATCATGGCCGGCATGGACATGCCCTATACGGGAAGTCTGGCAAAGAACCACCGGATTCTTTCCGCCATCGGCGCATTTAAAAACACCTGTCTGACTCCCGTGACCATGCAATCCTCCCCGCAAAACACTGACGAAAAAATACACATCGTCACGTTTGCCGGTTTGAAGGATTTTTACCCCGGTTACATTACTTCCCGGCTCAAAAAAGCGTCTTTTTCAACCTACGACGCCGGTGTTTCCACGACGATGGGTATCGCGGCCAATTTTGAAGATGATGCCTTCCTGGAAACCTTCATCCTGTGGTTGGAAAAGCAACATATCCACGAAGATAAAATCGCCGTTCCCGCCGTTTTGGGTTTGGAGTCGGCGGCATCCATCCTGAGAAAAATCGAATATCGTCTGGAACGCCCTGTTTTTGAAATCCCCACAATTCCTCCCTCCATGCCCGGCAGAAGGCTTTTCAATGGCCTGAAGGACCATTTTCGCCGCAAGGGGGGAATGATTTACTGGGGCTGGCCGGTTGTCGGCGTGGAAAAATCCGGAAAGCAGATTGAAGCGGTCATGGCCGAATCACAAGGCAGACCCAACAGTCTTAACGCCAAAGCGTTCATTCTAGCCACCGGATCCTTTGTCGGCGGAGGCCTTCATGCGACTCGCGAGACTATTATCGAAAAGGTGTTTCATCTGCCTGTGTTTGTACCGGGCAAGCGTGAGGACTGGTTTGATAATGATTATTTTTCCGTCAACCACGGCATCGGACAGGCGGGTATTGAGGTCGATTCATCTTTCCGGCCCACGGATTGCCCCTGGGATAATATTTTTGTCTGCGGCGCCATCCTCGCCCGTACGGAAGCGTTGAAAAACGGTTGTGGCCACGGTTTCGCGATAGCCACGGGACAGGCGGCGGCCAAGAGTTGTCTGGAGCATATCCGATGAAGTATGAACACTGCATACGCTGCACGATTTGCGTGGAAAATTGCCCCGTCTTCCGGGTTAATCCGGCCTTTCCAGGCCCCAAGCAGGCCGGTCCCGACGCCCAACGCTTCCGCAGCGGGCGCGAAAAATCCATCGATGAGTGGGTGTTGCTTTGCAGCCAGTGCAAGCGCTGTGAAATGGCCTGCCCCTGCGGCGTAGAGCCCGCGCAGATTATTCTCCGGGCACAGCAGCGCTACGGACTGGAACATCCTCACACGGCGGCGCATCTGCTTTTCGCCAACAATTACTATTTAAGCACCCTGGGATCGCTGACCGCGCCACTCGCCAACAAATTTGCCACAACAAAAATCGGGAAAAAAATATTCCAGCGCATGGGCATTGCAACCTACATCCCCTTCCCCAGATTCAGCTTTAAAACGTTACGAGGCGAAAAGAAAGCCCGCAGCCGGTCAACCCGGAAAGTCGCTTTTTTTTACGGCTGCTTCATCAACTTTTACCGCCCTGATATCGGCAGAAAAATCATCCGCATGCTTCAGTCGTTTCGGGTAGACGTTGTCCTGCCGCCCCAGTGGTGCTGCGGCCTGCCCGCCCTGGGCAACGGCAATCTGGCACTGGCACGATCTTTTGCCAGAAAGAATGTTGCCTCTCTGTCCAATTATATTGATGCGGGATACGATGTGGTTTATACGTGCACCTCCTGCGGCTTGTGTCTGTTACATGATTATCAGGGAATCATGGACATCCCCGGGGCAAAAAAGGTTGCGGAAAACAGCTATGACCTTCATCAGTATGTTCTCAAGCTGATTGCCGAACGTGAGGTCAAACCCCAGTTCAAGGAAGTCAACCGCGCGCTGGCGTATCACATCCCCTGCCATTTGCGGGCGTTGAAAATTGGTTATCCGGCTGCCGATTTGATGAAAATGATTCCGGGACTTACCTGCCGGATACTCGATGACGCCTGCTGCGGACTCAACGGCAGTTACGGCTTCAAGAAAATTAATGAGGCCACAGCGCTGCAACTGGGCGGACGCGCCGTATCCCTGATTAAGAAAACAGGCGCCGAAGCCATTGTGGCGGATTGCGG
>CAYULE010000159.1:0-6101 GCA_964445385.1 uncultured Smithella sp. | reverse complement strand
AAAAAGACGGTAAGATGTTCTTTTGTTCATCCCCGATTACTTTAAAGCAGTTTCCTGAATCGTCACCTGGATTGTCAACGCTTCGTCCTTACTGTAAATTTACAAATTGAAACTGATATGAACAGATGCCTGTTTCATTCATCAGACATTTTTTATAATCCGGAAACATGGAATACTGAATGCCCAAAACATCAAACCATGATTTCAGTCTTATAACGACAGCGCATTCATATTGTTCTATCAGCCCCAATCTTTTTACCCCTTCAAATGCCCAGCACTTTTGAAAATCAATCTGAAAAATTTTGTTTTGATAGAATGCAAATGTGAACTTCATAAAATCGGGTCTGACAAAATCAATTGCCCTGGTCAGAAACTTTTGAAATTCTTCATAGCTGTCAAATGATTTGCTGCCATGATTAAATAGCTTGATCAGCCTTAGAATTTCATTTTCTGACATCATTTTGATTCCATTCGTATTTAATTTATTTGTCTTTTCAATGCCGATTTCCTGGACTGACTGAGCAAACCAGATTCCATCATGCATCATCCAGTCTTTGCAGAAAAATTCTCTGATATCTTCCTTTTTAATCAAATCAAGTACGCTCATGATGAATACCCTCCTTAAGATTAACTGGCTGAAGTCTAGCGATCCCGCATCAGGGAGGCATGAAGTTCTTTTGTCTCATTCGGAAAAAATACTTCGATGTCGCCTGAACATTCACCGGTCGTATGCATCAGGCATTTATTGATTCCGGGGGTCGTGGTGTGCTTGATGCCGAAATAGTCAAGCCAACATTCAACCCTGAAGATGACACCGCATTCATACTTGTCGATGACGCCCAGTCTCCTCATGCCTTTATAGGCAAAGCAACGATTTGGTTCGAATGACCAATGAAGGACATTATGTCTGGGAAAACTCATCGTGGCATTCATGAAAGGTGGAATAAATAGCGTTTTGGCCATGGTAAAATACGCTTTAAAGTCTTCGAAACTCTCCAATTTGTCTTTTTCAAAACCGATGGCTTTTTTTGTCCGTTCGATTTCAAACGGCGTTATCCCCCTGATGGCCGATTTGTTCAACAGGTTCGTTGTTTCAATACCAAATTTGCTAAGGCAATTGTAAAACCACATGCCGTCGTGGGTCATCCAGCAGCTATTTTCAAGCTCGATCAATTCCTCTTTCGTAATCTCATTTAATGTCTTCATCTTCTATTCTGCTGCCTCCTTTTTACCGTCATAAGACCGTTGATGTCGTCCCAAAGGTTTACACCTGATTATGATCACGCGTCACGACTCTTCGATTCCGAGGGCGCGCCACGCAGCGATGCCCAACTCATGCGCGACCATCTCCCCATCGGTACAACACACGCCTGACAAACGATGGCGGGTGATCTCCTGGCATGGTCCCAGAAGAATGCTCATAAAAATTACCGGGGGTAACTTTTTCAGCCTGCCTGTCGCCATATGCTTTTCGATCCAGGGTCCGACATGCCCGATAAATGACTGATTCATTTCGGCAAAAGCTCCTTCAACTTCCTTCATGAATTCTGCATGTCTGTTTTGCATGAGATATTTGGCAAAATTTTGTTTTTTATCAACCCACTCCAAATGAAAACGGATGGCGGCGAGGATGCCGTCGCGGGCATTTTCATGTTGCAAAAGTGTTGTTGTGAATCCCGCCTGATAATCCGTTATTCCCTCCAGATATACTGCGGCGGCAATGGATTCTTTGCCTTTAAAGTGATGATAAATACTGCCCACGCTTGTCCGGGAACGGCGGCAAATTTCTAAAATGCTTGTCTCTGCAATGCCCTTTTCACAAAAGCAATCCAGAGCCGCACAAATGACTTCCGAACGGCGGATTTCTGATTTTGGATGTTTACAATTCATTCTCTTCATGTTTTAGAATTATATTATAGAATATTATTCTAATCAAGAAATATTTTTCCAGGAATGATAAAGTAAATTCTAAATACTTGTTTACAATACGATATTTTAGTGAATATAATATTTTATTTCTGTATTGAGACAGGTTCAATCTTGCAGATTTGGATAATCAGGAACCACTGTCGCTATTGATCAACACAAACAGTCCATACGACGTTTTGAATAAAATGATTCAAATTCCATCGATTCCCTTGTGGGTTCTCGTTGAAGCCTGAACCCGTGTTTTTCCCCAATGATTGCCTTGCCACGCGGATCTTCGCATTTACAACAGGATCAAATGGAAGGTTCAATTCCAATGATTAAATCCGCAGGATCTGCATGAATACTTATTGAAATAAATAATACTATTTAGTAAATTAACGGAACTTTTGAAGTTACCCATCGTCAGCAAGATAAGTAGAATCAAACGTTCCTGACAACCATAGTTTTTTTAAGGAGACATAAAGCATGAGACTATTGTTCGAGCTTTTACTTTTTGTTGTTCTTGTCTTTTTCTTTGGGGCCATGATGCTGATCTTTTATAAGTGGCTTGCGAAAAGATATCTGAAATCCGGCAACATCTCCAGCACCGATCCGAATCCATCCAATGCGCAATCAAATGAAACGAAGGGGGGCAAAGATGACCACGATCGATAAGGAATCTTTCAGCAACATTTCAGGAAAAGTTATGGATAAATTTGACAGAAATTTTCCGGACAGCAAGATGGGCAAAGGCCTCAAAGGGCTTTTCATCGTCGTTGCTTTTCTCATCGCTTTTGTGCTGTTTGTGGTCATTAATCCTATTGTTATGATCAACGCCGGACAGGTGGGAGTTGTTTTAAACTGGGGAGCGGTATCCAATCAGACACTTGAAGAGGGGATTCACTGGATCATGCCGATTCGGGATAAAGTCATCAAGATGGATGTTACGACCAGAAAAGAAGAAAAAGGCACAACCGCGTCATCCAAAGATCTGCAGGAAGTCAGCACAAAAGTGGCGGCAATTTTTCATGTCGATAAAAAGTATGCCAATAAGGTCTATCAGCAATTCTATCAAGATTATGTTCCCAGGATTATTCAACCGGCGATGGAGGAATTCCTGAAAAAAACAACGGCCATGTTTACCGCCGAGGAAATGATTACCAAAAGAGAGCAGGTAAAAAGTTCGTACAAGAAAGTGCTGGCGGAAAACCTGGCACTGTATCACATCATCCTTGACGATATATTCATGACCGACTTCAAATTTTCTAAATCATTTGATGAAGCCATTGAAGCCAAAGTCACGGCGGAACAAAACGCGCTTCGGGAAAAGAACAATCTGGATAAAGTGAAATTTGAGGCACAACAGAAGATTGTCAGCGCCGAAGCCGCAGCGCGGGCAATCAAGATTCAGGCGGAGGCTATTACGCAGCAGGGGGGCCGCGAATACGTCAATCTGAAGGCGGTTGAAAAATGGGACGGGCATCTGCCACAGCAAATGATCCCCGGCTCGACACTTCCCTTTATTAACTTAACCACCCCCGGACATCCGCAAAAGTAACCCATGTCATGATCCGCAGGCATCACCGGCAGGCACTTCCTCCCGGCCGGTGATGCCTGCCTTTCAAGCTGATCCAATCTTGCAGCTTCTATGCTGATTTAATCTTGCAGACTGAATCAGGTATTTCGCACAAAGAAAAGGCTGCATCTCCTCTAAAAATATTACCCGGTAAAGATGCGAAGTATACCGTCGGGATAACAAACGCTCGAAGATGTTCAAATTCAAATTCCCTTTTTCACCTATAAAGTATACAATACATAATATATGCGTTTTCTCTCCTGGATACAGACCGCCTGTGGAATTTGAAGAATTGCTTTTTGAAGACCAATACCCATGACCAGTTGCACCAATCCAATCTGTCTAACCGTAAGAGCGCAGTCCGAACTGCAGAAGAAAGGAGCAACAATATGTTTAAGAACGTCAAACTGGGAACGAAGATCACTACCGGTTTTGTGGTCATCATCATTTTTACGGTTTCCGTGGCTTACGTCGGTTGGAACAGTCTTCAGGTAGTCACCGACCGTTTTTTCAAGGTGGATGATACTCATAGCATCAACAAGTCTCTCCTGCAGGCGCGTCGTCATGAGAAAAATTTCATCATCCGCGGAGATAAGCAATGGGTGGATGAGGTCAATAAGGAGATGGAAAAGATGAAGGCGACCGCCAACAACTTGAAGAAGCGCTTTGAGGATCCGGCGAATATCCAGCAGATGGATAACATCCTGACGGCCGCGGCCAAGTATGAAAAGACTTTCGCGGAGATGGTGTTATTTCTCAGCAGCAAGGATATTGCCCCCGAGGAACGGGAAGCAAAACTTAAGGTCTTTGATGCGGAACTCCGGGATTCCGGACGGGCGGTGGAAAAGGAATGCGTCGCAGCAAAGGACAACCATCTAAGCAAACTCAAGGCACAGATAGCCTGGGCAAATAAACTCATGCTGGGTGGTACGGCGCTGGCAATCATTCTGGGCCTGGCGTTTGCCTTTATCATTACGCGGATGATCACGAAGCCGATTAACAACGTCATAGAAGGGCTGGAACAGGCGTCTGACCATGTGTCCGCAGCATCAAGGGAGGTATCATCATCCAGCCAGTCATTGGCCGAGGGCGCCACTGAGCAGGCGGCGGCAATCCAGGAAACATCGGCGTCCCTGGAAGAGCTTTCCTCGATGACGAAAAAGAATGCGGATAATGTCACCGAATCCAGGTCGATGATGGTAGAGGCGAAAAATATCGTGGAAAAGGCCAGCTCCGAATTGGACCATATGGTCGGAGCAGTTGAAGAGATAACGAAGTCGAGTGAACAGATCGGGAAGATCATCAAAACCATCGATGAAATCGCCTTTCAAACGAATCTGCTGGCACTTAATGCCGCAGTCGAGGCAGCCCGTGCAGGTGAAGCCGGTGCCGGGTTCTCCGTGGTTGCCGAAGAAGTGCGAAGCCTGGCCATCCGGTCGGCCGAGGCGGCAAAAAGCACAAGCACACTGATCGAAAATTCCATCAAGTCTGTAAAGCGGGGAAGCGAGCTGACCAAATCGACCCAGGAAGCTTTTACCGCAAACAAGGATATTTCCATGAAGATCTCTGTGCTGATCGACGAGATCGAGACAGCATCGCGCGAGCAGGCGCAGGGAATCGAGCAAATAGGGAAAGCGGTCGCGGAGATGGATATCGTCGTGCAGCGCAACGCCTCCGGCGCGGAGGAGGCATCATCAGCCTCTTATGAACTGAATGCCCAGGCTCAGGTGATGAAAAACCATGTCAGTGACTTGACAGCAGTCATAAATGGCGCTGGCGCAATGAGTTTCCAGAAGCCGGAACGTGAAGTACAGGAAATGCAGGTGGCGCATTTCGTGCCGGCAGTCAAGAAAGGGAGCGGCAAAAGCTAATTTGCTCCCAAAGACAGTTTTCATGACTGCTGAGAAATTACTGAAGTCCGCAGGAGGGAAGCCATGAGAGATCATTCTTCCTGAACTGGTCCAGCAGGAGATTATTTATATTTTCAGGGGAACATCAGTCCCGGATTTTTTTACCGTCAGGGTTGATTTCGGCGGGATGGTAATCATCAGGATATTTACCTGTAATGCCGGCATAGAAGGTTTGAATGATTTTCATATCGGCATTGATATCGCCTGACGGCCAGACCACAGGCCCTATGCCGCCGGTCTTGTGCGCGAAGTCCAGGAAACCCAGGACAATCGGCACACCTGCTCCGTATGCGATATGGTAGAATCCCGTCTTCCAGTACCTTACCTTTTTGCGGGTCCCCTCCGGCGGAATAATCATAACCAGGCGATCATTTTTCTTAAAGGCCGTAATGGACTGCTCGACAATATTATGGGCCTTGGATCTGTCGATGGGTATCCCTCCCAGCCACTTCATAAGGGTTCCAAACGGCCATTTGAAAATCGTTTTTTTACCCATCCAGTATACCTTTACTCTAAAGGCAAAGGCCAGCGCCAAAGTCACCGGCATGTCCCAGTTTGACGTATGAGGCGCGGCAATCATGACAT
Organism: uncultured Smithella sp.; assembly: GCA_964445385.1. Taxonomy (GTDB): domain Bacteria; phylum Desulfobacterota; class Syntrophia; order Syntrophales; family Smithellaceae; genus UBA8904. The sequence continues at coordinate 122 of CAYULE010000159.1, read as the reverse complement.
ATCGCGGCATCTCCGGGAGCTGCCCGACTCGACGCCAACCAAGAATTTTAAGAAAGATGATCGATATCGCGTAAAGCAGTGTCCCCAATACGGGCGTATCAAATAGTGTCCTGTTCACAGAG
>CAYULE010000158.1:0-6116 GCA_964445385.1 uncultured Smithella sp. | reverse complement strand
CGGCCAAAAATCTGGAATTTGAAAAAGCCGCGGGACTGCGCGATGAAATTAAAGAGCTCAATAAGATTCTGCTGGAGATGGGTTGACTTGATGATAAAAATAGCTTGGATGAAGCTTCCCCACCTCTTGTTCGAGGAAATGAATAATTCCCCTCTTTTCTAAAGAGGGGTCAGGGGAGATTTAAAATCTTTGGAACAGCTTGATCAACTGCTGAAAATGTACGCATATTATTTAAAAGCCCCGTAGCACTTTGCCAGATTAACAATTTTCAATTTTATTCCCTTGACCAGCTATTTCTGTTTGATTAATCACACAACATAAATTGCGTATCAGCTTCTGCACATCAGGCATTTTCCCTTGCAATATCGAGAAGAAGTAGTAATATGCCCTGCAATTAACAGGGCTTACTATAGCAACCAAGCACAGGCCTATTTTCCATAACAACCAGCAAGAGGTCGCACGTAAAGGGGGATTACATTCAATGGGCTATTCAGCGATACGCGATAATTATACGCATGGGAACGCTCTTGATTCCCAAAGCAACGCAGCTCAATGAAATGAACGATTTTGAACTGGTGACTTGGCTGATCGTGAGGTGAGACGTGGCACTGACCAAAGAAGAACTATCGATTATTTTGCAGGAAGGTGAAGGATACCGCACGGAGTTTAAAGAACGGCTGACCGCCAATCTCGACCGTGAAATGGTGGCCTTTGCTAATGCCTCTGGCGGCAGAATTTTTCTTGGCATAGCCGATGATGGTAATGTAGCGGGTATAGAGATTGACAATAAAGTTAAAAGTCAGGTGCAGGATATCGCCAACAATTGCGACCCCGCCATTAAGATTCGACTTGAAGAATACAAAAATATACTCATGATCACTGTCCGGGAAGGCGCGGATAAGCCTTACCGGTGCGCAAGCGGTTTTTATACACGGACGGGGCCAAACTCGCAGAAACTGAGCCGTGATCAGATTGTCAACTTCATTCAGGCGGAAGGCAAGATTCGTTATGATGAGTTGATTAAAAGAAGCTTTACACAAAAAGATATTGACCTGGCCAAGCTGGAACACTTTCTTGAACTGGCTCGTATTTCGCCCGTTCTGGACAAGCCGCTTCTTTATAAAAATCTGGGCATCGGCGAGGTTCAGGACGGCAAAGTATTTTTCAACAATCTTGCTGTACTCTTTTTTGCAAAAAATCTTCAGAATATTTATTATCATACCGTCGTGACCTGCGCACTCTATCAAGGCGCGGAAAAGGCCGTGGTGCTTGATCGCAAGGATTATAACAGCGACCTCATCGCCAATGTTGATTTGGCTATGAATTTCATTAAGCAATATCTGCCTCTCCGGTATCAATTTACCGGAGAATTAGCGCGCAAGGAAATACCGGAGCTCCCTTATGAAGCCCTGCGGGAGGCGCTGATCAACGCCGTTGTGCACCGGGACTATTTTGAAAAAGGCGCTAATGTTATTGTTGAGATATTCGCCGACCGGATAGAGATCACCAATCCCGGTGGTCTGGTCAAAGGCTTGACGCCGGAAAACTTCGGCAAGATAAGCATGCTGCGCAATCCCGGCATTGCCAACCTGTTTCAGCGCATTGATTATATAGAGAAAATGGGAACGGGAATAGAGCGCATCCGGCTGGCCCTCAAAGCGGCAAAAGTTCCACCCATACAGTACGAATTAAACCCGGTTTATGTGAAAGCTGTTTTCCCAAGGCCACAAATATCTATGGCAACCACTACCCAAGAAACTACCCAAGAAACTACCCAAGAAATAATTTTAAAACTGATAAAGAATAATCCTTCCGTGACACGAAATGATCTGGCTGATAAAACCGGTCTGAGCCCCGATGGCGTGAAATATCATTTGGCGCTGTTGAAAAGGCGGAGAATAATCAAACATACAGGTTCGACCAAAAAGGGAAAATGGGAATTGATAGAATGAACTCTTACAAAAAATTTACTTTACTGTCATTGTGGGTAATTAACCCCGAACTACGCAGCGCGTTGTAAATGGAAGAAACAGTAATCTCCCCTCCCTCGACGGGAGGGGCAGGGAGGTTTCTTAGGAGCAGACCCTCGGTCTGCGTGGCAATCTAGCCACATGAGATTGCAACGGTCATTTCACGCTTTGCCCTGATAACATGAAGGTCACACGAGCGCACACACCACAATAACCAATGTGGTATTTCGACAATGATCGCTTATTATTTTATCGCCCCATAGCACTTTGCCAGGTTGTTAATTTTCAATTTCATTTCCTTTGCCATCCAAGCCGGCGCCATATAATCCTAAGGTTCTTTTTTAGTATTTTCCCTTGCAATGTTTCCGGGAAATAGTATTATTCGCTGCAAACAAAGTCCTTATCTCTGGTTGATATAAAAAAGAATTCATAATTAATTAGGAATTATTTTTCTAATGATGCGATGCATTGAGAATACTTAACCACAACAAAAGAGATTGCAAGAACTAGCAGCCGGTTTCATGAAACCGACCTGATGATTGCCCGCTCGGAGCCCCCGACATGACCTCAAAATTAAGAATATTTGTCAGTTCAGTGCAAAAGGAATTGGAGAATGAGCGTCTGATTGTCCAGAATCTGGTCAACACGGATCCCTTCTTATCAGCGCACTGTGTGCCGGTGCTGTACGAATACGAGCCGGCCGCGTCCGTTAAAGCGGTTGAGGGCTGCCTTGCGTCACTGAATACCTGCAATGTCTATTTGATCATGATAGGTGTTCAATACGGCTCGCTCGTAAAAGAGCTTTCCATTACGCATACCGAGTACCGTCGAGCCCTGAAGAACAAAATGTCCATCCTTGCTTTCATTAAAGGCGACCGCCGGATCGATAGAGAAGGCGGCACAAAAGCATTGATTTCGGAAATAGAAGCCAGTGGTATAAAATACAAGCGTTTCGGCAATGTAATCGATCTTCAGAAGGAAGTTCGGAACGCGCTGTTAAAGCATCTCAAAGACGCACATGGTATTGCGCCGACCAGCGACGAGGATCAGATTGCAAAGCAGACCATTGAAGCAACATCAACTTTTGAGTCGAAATCCTCAAGCCGGATCTTGTGGAGCGGCCTGGATATCAATGTGGCGCGGCAACTCATCAGCGCAGCTGAAATGCGCGATCCCAAGGACTTTACCCAGGAGGAAATCCTGGCTGGCGCAATCATGCGCGGACTCGCCTGGCAGGATCAGGCATCCGGTAAATATTATGCAACTGCCGCCGGCATTGTTTTGCTGGCCAAGGATCCGTCGGCCGTCTTCCCGCAGTGCCGGATTCTAGCCGACGCTTATCGCAGCACGGAACCGGACGGCGAACCTCGCGACCATGAAGACATCCGCGGTCCCATGCCGGTTGCCATTGAACGGGCAATTGATTTTATCGACCGCAACACGCGCCATCCAATGCGTGTTGTGGGGCTTAACCGCATCCGTCTTGATGAATACCCGCCTGACGGTCTTCGTGAGGCGCTGGTCAATGCAGTGGCACACAGGCAGTATGAGGACGCGGGCAGAAAAATTATCCTGGAAGTCTTTTCCGACAAAATTATCATTTCCAGCCCGGGGCTTCCGCCTGCGCCCCTGACTTTGGCGAGGCTGCGCAGCGGTAAATACAAACCTTGTTCACGCAATCCCGTGCTGGCGCAAAACCTTTCCTTTTTTCATCGCATTGAGGAACGGGGCAGCGGTTTCCGCCGGATGCGCGAGCAGATGCTCAACCACGGTCTTGATCAACCGGCGATCGGCACTGATACGGGATATTTTCAAGTCACGTTTCCCGGTCCAGGGGATAACATTGATCGCCTGAGTGTGCCGGAAAAGCGTTTAACGATAACACCGGCCATTGAAGCACAGCTAAATGAACGTCAACGTGCCATGATGGCGCTTCTTGCGGAGGGGGATACTCTGACAAGTCGCCGCTGTGAGGAAGAGTTTGGGATAACCCGGGACACCGCCAACCGTGATTTTAGCATGTTGATGTCGCTTGGGCTCATAACACAAGAGGGGCGCGGAAGATCAACCCGATATGTCCTGAAACCCCAAATTTAATCGTCAGGCAATCGTCAGTCTCAAACGCATAATCGTCAGATCAAACTTTAGGAACGCTTCAATGATTATCGTCTGATAATTGTCAGCCCGATGAGTGTAATTGTCAGATGTTGTCTAAGGAATAGTATGCATCCAGGGCCGATGAAAGCGACCGGTGATCGACCGACAAGTTGCCATTATCAACCAATTCACCTGAAAGGAATGTCCGCTTCCGGTTTTGCATAAAAAAGCAATTTCCCTTGCAATATCGAGAAGAAGTAGTATGATTCGCGGCATTATTAACAAGTTAGCCCCTAATATCTGTGAGAAGCGTTTCAAGGATGAATTTCGAATGAGCCACAATGAAGCTGAAACCCGTTACTTCCTCATCGATCCGGTTTTACGTGAAAAGGGTTACAACGATGATCAAAGGCTGAAACTGGAAACCCCCGCGCCGGTTGAACCTGTTGGCCCCAAAGGCAGACGCCGCAGAGGTCCGGGACGTACGGACTATCTGTTGTGCGTTCAGGTGGGCGATATGCCCCGCTCTCTTCCCGTTGCCGTACTGGAAGCAAAAAATGAAGCTGAAGATCCCCTCAAGGGAATGCAGCAGGCCAAGGACTATGCCGATTGTCTGCGCTTTGATGTGAAATATGTTTTTGCCACTAACGGCCATCGCTATGGTGAATACGATAAAATATCCGGTCTGCAAAGTGGACCTTTTCCATTTCCAGATTTTCCCAGGCATGAAGACCTGACGACTCGTTACGCAAAAGACACGGGGATCAATATCACAAGGCCCGAATCGGCCATGCTTTTTATGGCGGACAGCCCGGCCTATCCGCAATCGCGCTATTATCAGGATGCGGCCATTCGCGCCGCCTTTGAAAAGATTCTCCTTTGCGAACAAAATGGAGAGCCTGCCCGTGTCCTGCTCAGTATGGCTACAGGCTCAGGAAAGACCATCATTGCCGCTAATCTCTTATGGCGGCTTCACGAAGCCGAACATCTTTCCAAGCCTGCGCTCTTTCTGTGCGACCGCGATGAATTGCGTGAGCAGGCCTATAACAAACTCAAAGCCGTCTTTGGCGACAATGCCCGCATTGTCGAAACCAAAAGAGGCGAAAACGCCGCCAAGAACGCCCGAATTCATATCGCCACCTATCAGACCCTCGGCCTGGATAATGAAGAAGATGATTTTGCAAGCTTTCTTACGGAACATTATTCCGAAGACGCCTTCAGCGTCATTATCATTGACGAGTGCCACCGTTCCGCCTGGGGCAAATGGTCGGAAGTACTCAAGCGCAACCCCAACGCCGTTCACATCGGCCTTACCGCCACGCCGCGCCAGTTGCGTGAATCCAAAAAGAAGACACCGGAAGATGCCGAAATCACCGCCAACAATCATAAGTATTTTGGCGAACCCGTTTACGAATACACGTTGATTGAAGCGCAGGAAGACGGCTATCTGGCCGCCTGCGAAATCGTCAAGCGCCAGGCCACTATTGACAACAAGGTATTTACCCGGGAAGAAATTCTGGAATTTAAACCGGTGGATATTCGAACCGGGAAACCGGTCACCGCCGATGACCTGAAAAAAGAAACATACACATGCAGGGTTTTTGATGATGAACTGTTTATCGATGTGCGCACCCCCGCCATGTGCAAAGACCTCTTCGAGCAGCTTTGCCAAAATGGAGGACCGGAACAGAAAGTGATTGTCTTCTGCAACCGCGAGATACACGCCGACCGCGTGGCCATGCAGCTCAATAATTTATACGTAAAATGGTGCAAAGCGCAGAATCGCACGCCCAAGGACCGCTATGCCTTCAAGTGTATGGGCGGCAAGAATAATGGCAGCGATATGATCGAACCCATGCGCGGCTCCGGCGAGCGTGCCTTTATTGCCTGTACGGTGGATCTTCTGGAGGCGGGCGTGGATATTGAACGGCTCAATGCCGTCGTGTTCTTCCGTTACCTGGAATCGTCCATCAAGTTCTATCAGATGATGGGGCGCGGTTCACGGATTCATGAGGAAACGGGCAAATACAAATTCTGGCTTTATGACTA
>CAYULE010000157.1:3234-6194 GCA_964445385.1 uncultured Smithella sp. | reverse complement strand
GTTTATGTGATTGTTTCTTTGTCTACGCCACCTCAAAATTCTCAGATTTAAAATTGCTGTAATACCTTCCCTTTTGAGCCGTGAACCGAAGCACACAGTAATCAGGATCCCCGACCCCCTTGGGATAATACATTTCGTCACCCTCTCGCCAAATTGCTTCCTTGGAAACACTGTCTTGCAGGACTTCCATCGTTCCCGTGAGCATGATCCCTCTGAAAAATCTTTTATCAAAGAAATATATGCAGGCTTTCGGGTTATGGAGATATTGCCCTACCCGCATGGAGGATGTATTCGTCGTAAAAAAGATATGCCTGATCCCTTCTCTTTTCCGTGGTGGCAGCATGGCCTTTGAGTTTGGAAAACCATCTTCATCAACGGAGCTGATAATGGAGACGCCCGCTTTGTCGATCATATTGCCGATTGTCTTAATAGCATCCTTCATTCTATCGCTCATCAATAATTTTCATAATCTTGCGCCGGGGCATTTTAAATGGCCACCGGCGCAAGTCATGAATCATCACTAGAACATAGGTTATTTTCTTTTCTTCCCCGTCAGTCGATTAATCCTTGTACAGTGCTATCAATTCTTCGCCGTATTTCTTCATGACATTACGGCGGACAAGTTTCATCGTTTGGGTCATCATGCCGTTGTCCACGGAAAAGTCCTCAGCAACATAAAGGAACTTCTGGGGAATTTCATATCCGCCGAAAGATTTACGTAAATGTCCGGTTATTTGCTGAGAAATAAAATCCGTACATTCTTTATTGGCTATGGTTTCTTCCCGAGTACCCTGAGCCCATGCTGATGTTTTGGAATCGGTTTTGAGTACCTCAAAATCCGGCACAATCAATGCCACGTTATACAAACGGCCTTCACCGTAAATTAAAGTATTGGACACATAGGGAACCAGTTTTATTTCGCCTTCGATGGATTCGGGATGAACATACTTGCCGTTTTCCAGCTTATATTCATCCTTGAATCGGCCGGTGATATGCAGGAAGCCTTCTTCGTCAAGCCAGCCGCGGTCTCCTGTCCTGATACCGGAAAAACCATTCCAGGTATCGGGCATCATTGCTTCTTTGGTTATGGCCGGTTTGTTATGGTATCCCTGCATAACCTGCGCACCGTACACCACAATTTCGCCATCCGGGCTGTCTTCCCCTACACGGGATTTATCGATAACCACCTTCGTGTCCTTGAAAACCTTGCCGACCGTGCCGTATTTATTGCCACGACCAGGCGAATTGTTTGTAATGACGGGTGTGGTTTCCGACAAACCGTAACCGTCGTAGGTGGGAATGCCGACGTCACTGAAGAACATCGCGATGTCCGGTTTCATGATCGCCCCTCCGGTAACAACATGTTTTAATCTTCCGCCGAATATCGCTCTGATCTGTGAAAACACCAAAGCGTCAAGATCCTTAAAATCTTTTGTCTTCTCAGCCAGGCCCCGGTTTTTAACTGCCTCGGCGCAGGCTGCGTCGAAGAATTGTTTTTTAACCGGATCCGCCGCCACACCCTGCTGGATTTTGTCATAAATAATATTGAAGACACGAGGCACAGCGGACATATGGGTGGGCTTGACTTCACTGAAATTGACAAGAAGCTTGTCTGCGGATTCGGCAAATCCCAAGGTCCAGCCGCCCGTGAGATAGCAGTGCAGATCGGCGGTCAGGCCGAAACTGTGCGCCCAGGGGAGAATGCATAAACCTACTTCTTCCTGCCCCTCATCGAACGTCGCGTGACACTCCTTGGCGTTGTGCGTCATATTGCCATGATGCAGAAGCACGCCTTTCGGATCGCCGGTGGTGCCGGAAGTGTAAATAATAAAAGCCGTCTCGGACCAGTGCGGTTTGTAAGAAGGGACAGGATTTGCCTTGCCCATTTTTTCCAGCGCCGAAAGAGTTTTTTCTCCCTCGCCGAACAGGATAAAGATATCCTTTAAGGTTGGAATATCTTTTTGGAAACTCTTGACAGCATCATAAATCTTCTGATCACGGACAAAAAGATATTTAATGGACGCGTCCTGAATGATGTAATGCCAGACTTTCTGCAGTTCCTTTTCATACATGGGAACGAAAACCCCGCCCAGACCGTGGGTGGCATTGCAGCATACAAACCATTCCACCGAATTGCTGACGATGACGCCCACCTTTTCACCTTTGCTCAATCCCAGTTTATTCAGAGCGCCTCTGAGATTATTTATCCTCTCTGCCACAGCACCATACGTAACCCATTCATATTTATCCGTGGTCTTGTTCTTCGTGCCGAACAAGTCGCGGGAAGCACACTTGGCCAAAGCGTTCTCGAAAAGGTCAACCAGGTTATTGGGTTTGGTGTAAACAGCATCCAGATTTGATGACGGGACAACGACTTCTTGATTAGACATAGTTTTCCTCCTTATTTGGAAATTGACAATCGATTGAAATCATATTTCTGGGAAATTAACACAACGGCCGGCTCATTATCCAGAGGGCCTTTCGCTGCATGGTGTTTACCTGGAGCATCAGGTCTAATCATCATATTCATCAACAACCTCTATTGATCAGACTTAGCATTTTGTTATTGTTGCCGATACGGGAACATCCCTGCCAGTCGCTTCTTTATGTTTGGTAAAATATGGCGACTGACGATGTGTTTTATAGGAAGTCGTTTCTTGATTGTCAAGAATATCTTGACCACAAAATGAATATTTAAGATTTTTGTAGAATCAACCACCTCGCAGCAAGCTACGGAGAATTAACTCTCGTCCCGCAGCAGCGGGATCAAATCAGGATTGTAAACGAAGAAATGCACAGGACAGGGCTGCATGTGGTAATACTGCCCCATACAAATTTACCACTTGCAAATCCCTGTCCCTTGCCGAAAGCTCCCAGAACACCTGTCATTTAAGCCAGGTTCTTGTAAAATAGCTTCATTTATTGCCGGTCTTTATGCTGTCTCGTTGATGGTACATCAA
>CAYULE010000157.1:0-3134 GCA_964445385.1 uncultured Smithella sp. | reverse complement strand
GGTGACGGCACTTCAATGCGAGGCTGTCGCGGGGTTGGCACATCAACGCGAGGCTGTCGCGGTCGAGGTTGATAGTTCACAACGCCCCACGTTCCCTGCCTTTGCCAATGCTGACCATTTTTCCAACGCTGCCAGTTCTGATGAAGTTGTCGGTGAGGAATCCGTTTATAGTTCCAGCGGTGTCCATACCAATGATGACCCCTGTAATATCCTCTCCAACCCGGATCCACATTAAAATAGAAACTTGGAATATCATTATAATAACCCCAGCCCTGGTTATAATACTGAGAGCGATACCAACGACCTTCCCATGAACGCCACCACCAGCCATTCCAGAAAAACAAGTCTACTTCTATGTCAGGAACAACGTAAACATCGTCTGTATCCGGCAGCACTACCACATCAGGAGGTCCGTCAAATGGAATCGGCGGAGGGAGGTTGGCAACAACAGGATCACTCACCACTGAAAAAGGATAACGCCCGGATACCACGTATCCGTTACGGCTATAGTTGTAATAAGCCCGCACCTCGTATTCACCTGACAGGGGAGGGTCAAAGGTTAAGACCCCCTGATCCAATCCCCGGGGTATGTATTTAAAGTCTCCACCGTCCGTGTCTGCAGAGCCTGCCGGTACAATACATATCCAGTCATTGTCATTGCCGGGTGCATTCGTGAAATTTACTCTGATTATTTCACCCTGATAATAGATACCCTTGTCAGTACTTACAACTGATGCTCCTTCACCTCGGCCGAAGCCTGCCCCAGATCCAAAAGCAAACACTGCGGCGCTCAGCAACAGGCCAATTGTAATTGCTACTAATGTTAATTTTTTCATGATCAATCTCCTTCGCGTATTACCTGTGTTTCACTTAAAGTGCTAATAAGCAAAGCTTATACCACTTGCAAGTATTATCAATAACATGTTGTAATCACATGTTTGTTTCTCAGATTTTAAAATATCCGTTGTGATTTAATCTGGACATATGGACAAAATGTACTCAGCCACATCATCTAATTGAGTATTTATTATCCAATAATAATAGCTGAACTCTAACTTTACATATGTTACAAGAATTCGGGTAGATCAGCCAGATTTAATGAAGCATTTTTTTAGACGGTCTGCCTGAAAAAAGTCGGGGGATCGAGGATAATATTTTTTACTATGGGTGTCATGCTTAATTATTGTGTACGAATACTTTTTGGAAAAGAGATGAACCGTCCGGTATTTTTTTACAAAGCATACCTCACGGCATTCATTCTTTGTGTTTTTTTGGCTGGCAGTGCAGTTGATCTGAATGCCGCGTCAATAAATGATTTTCAACGCCTTGTCGGAGAAAAAGACGCCGTACTGATTGCTTCTCCGCAGGGTAAAGTTTTATTACAGATCCATGCCGATAAAAAACTGGTCCCGGCCTCAGCTTTCAAAATATTTACATCCCTGGTTACGCTTCATTATCTGGGACCGGAATACCAGTTTACCACGGAGTTCTACCTGGATCCGAAAGGTAATCTAAAGATTAAAGGATATGGAGATCCCCAGCTGCTTTCCGAAACTATACGGGAGATGGCCACAGCTCTTTCAAAAAAGATTGACAGTTTCAACGATCTGATTCTGGATGATTCATTCTTCAGCGGGCAGTTGAGCGCTCCCGGAACGGTGCCATCTTTTCAACCCTACGATGCGTCCAACGGCGCTTTATGCGTCAATTTCAACACGGTCTCCTTCAAACGCGTTAATCATGCTTATGTGAGTGATGAAGAACAGACTCCGCTTCTGCCATTCATCGACAAAAGGATCAGGAACAGTTCCTTGCAGAGAGGACGGATTGTCCTGTCCAACCAGGGAAATGAAACTACGCTCTATGCCGGACATCTGTTTAAATATTTTTTGACAAACGCGGGAATAAAATCACAGGGGGAAATCAGACTCGGACGCGTACAGAAGCATGAAGACCAACTGCTTTTTACATACACATCTCCATTTCCGATAAAAGATTCGATAACTAAACTGCTGAAATATTCCAACAACTTTATCGCCAACCAGCTTCTGCTTACTTGCGGAGCAAAGGCCTACGGTGCTCCCGGAAATCTGGATAAAGGCGTTACCTCCGCCTTAAAGTATGCCAGAGAGGTCCTGAAAACAGATGATCTTTCATTAGCAGAAGGCTCCGGGATATCGAGGAAAAACATTGTTACAGCGAATGTCATGCTGAAAGTTCTTAATGTATTTGAACCCCACCATGAACTTTTGCGGCAAGAGGGCGGGGAATTTTTTAAAACGGGAACTCTGGACGGTGTCCGGTCCCGGGCTGGTTATATCGCGGATGGTAAAGGGGAACTCTACCGGTTCGTCGTCATTATGAATACGAGGGGAAAGACAACAGACGCCATCATGAAGCAGATTCACCATTTTGTCGAGCAAACATCAACGCGTTCCGTTCTTTCTCAACAATAGATAGTGAAAATCAACTTTCATGAGATCAAAGCTGTACCCTTCCTTGTTTGTCATCCCTTTTTTCTGTATATGAGATCACGGTTCTTGAAGACGTCATATAAAAAAAGCCCGTTATCAATAACGGGCTTTTTTATTCTGGCTCCCCAGCGCGGACTCGAACCACGGACATGCTGGTTAACAGCCAGCCGCTCTACCGACTGAGCTACTGAGGAACGTATTTTATTTCCAAAGATTTTTCTTCACCTGATGATCATTAATTCAATCAAGTTACTCAGGAAAATTTTCAGCGGCTACATAATACAAGAAAACGAAGATGTCAACAACTTCAATGAAATATCTCCATAAAACATAATTTTTTTTCTACCATTCCAGCAATCCGATAATATTCATAATAAAAGATAAGTAACAACTTATACTTAGCAGACTTTCCCTCCTGTTCACCGGGCAAGAAGTCCAATTCGTTTTGAATACTCCTTGACAACCCTGTTTACTCCCATTACAAAAAGCATGCTCATTTTTGATTTTTGAGGTTTACGGATTAAACCAAATTGATTTGCCACTCATGGGACATGCATATCGATGTCCTCTGGATTGGTGTAAGCGAACTACTTATTCCATTAATAAAGGAGATTTTACGATGAAGGATGTGGTTATTGTTTCTGCGTGCAGGACAGCTAT
>CAYULE010000156.1:3628-6218 GCA_964445385.1 uncultured Smithella sp. | reverse complement strand
CCAAAAAAACCCTTTGCATCGGTTGTTAAATGTTATATAAAAATTCTCATTTAATCACTGGTAACTGATATTGATATTGAATAAAGCAGCAGGGATGAACCACACGTTGAATACTTCGAACTCCAGTGGCGATGAGATTAAAGCTTTGAATCAGCAAATCGCGGATTTGCGGAAAAGTGAAGCGTTTTTTCGGGCCATCACACAGAATTCATCAGACATTGTTATCGTTGTCGATAAAAAAGCTGAAATTATCTATGTCAATTCCGCAATTGAACAGCAACTCGGATACAAGCCGGAAGAGCTCATCGGAAAAAAAGGTTTCGATTATATTATCCCTTCCGACATTCCGCGGGCGTTCCTGGATTTCGGCAAGTCTCTCCTGACAAAAGATAGTAAAATTTCCAACTCTTTCGGCATCCGGCATAAAGACGGTTCAACCCGCATTCTGGACGGCATCGGCATCAACCTCCTGTTTGATCCGATTGTCAAAGGCTTCGTCATGAATGTCCACGATGTCACGGACAGGCGCCGGGCTGAAACAGAGCTGGATTCATATCGCCGTCACCTGGAAGAGATCGTGGAAAAGCGAACAACGGAAATATCCCAGATCAATTCCCGGCTTTTAAATGAACTCTCCGAACGTGAAGTAATCGAAACGGCCCTGAAGGAAAGCGAAGAAAAATATCGTGATTTTATCGAGCACGCTCCGATCGGCGTCGGTATCATCGACATGTCGGGAAAAGTTGTGTACATCAATAAGCGCATCGAGAAATTGATGGGATGGTCTCGTGAAAAGATGATCGGCAAATACGGCTTTGGCCTCGAAGCGTTTGATGAAGATACGCGCAACCATCTGCTCAAAAGATTCATGGCTCGAACAAAGGGCGACCCGCCCAGACTACTGGAAATCCCCATTGCCAGAAAAGATCAATCCCCTTTATGGGTTCAGGTGATCACCACCATATTAAAAAAAGACAACGTGCCGGTCGGCGCGCAAGCAGTTTTTGTCAACATCACTGAAAGAAAAGAGGCGGAAGAATCCCTGCGGAAAAGCGAGGACCGTTTCCGGACGCTGATTCAGCGATCGACGGACGTAATCACTATTCTGGACACAGAGGGACGGTCTATCTACAACAGTCCGTCCGCTGAAGTTATTTTCGGTTATCCACTCGATACTTTTGTGAGTAAAACGTTTCTGAAATATATCCATCCCGATGACCGAGATATCATCCGCCGACAATTCGCAAACCTCATGGACAGGACGAATCCCGGGGCGGTAACTGAATTTCGCGGTTTAAAAGGCGACGGAACCTGGAGAACCTTTGAAGCCGCGGGAAACAATCTCCTCGAATATGAAGGGATCAACGGTATTGTTTTCATTACCCGCGACATCACGGAAAGAAAGCAGGCGGAGGAGGAACGCAAGGCCTTGCTGGAAAGGCTGCACCGTGTCGAAAGAATAGAATCCCTGGGAACCCTGGCCGGCGGTGTAGCACATGATCTCAATAATGTCCTGGGCGCTCTGGTCGGCTATACGCAGCTGATGCTTGCCAAAATGGATAAGGCTGATCCTTTAAGAAAATATCTGAACAACATCATGAAATCCAGCGAAAAAGGGACGGCCATCATTCAAGATCTGTTAACCCTGGCCAGACGCGGCGTAACCGTGTCGACGGAAATCACCAACCTGAACAAAGTCCTGACTGATTTTTTTCAGACACCCGAATTTGACCGTATTCAGTCCTACCATCCCCGTGTCACTTTCAACAAAGTCTTTGCCGATGATTTACTCAATATGAAAGGATTGCCGGTTCCTCTGGGAAAAGCGGTGATGAATCTCGTCTCCAATGCCGCTGAAGCAATTGCCGACGGAGGAGAAGTCAGCATCACCACCGGTAACTGTTGCTTTGACAAACCCCATGCCGGCAATATCGAAATCCCGGAAGGCGATTACGTTACCCTGTCCGTTCGCGACAACGGGCAAGGCATCTCCAGCACCGACATCGGAAAGATTTTCGAACCTTTCTATACAAAAAAAGTCATGGGCAGAAGCGGAACAGGATTGGGACTGGCCGTTGTCTGGGGAACCGTCAAGGATCATAAAGGGTATATCGATGTGCAAAGTGAACCGGGCAAGGGAAGCACCTTCACGATTTACTTCCCCGCAACAAAAGAGACTATTAAACATAACCGTAAGAAAGATATATCTGCCGATTCTTATATGGGAAGAGGCGAATCGGTTCTGATCATAGACGACCTTCATGAGCAAAGAGAAGTCGCCATGAGTTTGCTGGATAAACTGGGTTACCAAGTCAAAGCTATGGCCAGTGGCGAAGAGGCGGTCCATTATCTGCGTCATCAGACTGCCGACGTTCTGGTTCTGGACATGCTGATGGAGCCGGGAATTGATGGACTGGAAACCTACAAGCGCGTTCTAAAAATACATCCGAACCAAAAGGCGATCATCGTCAGCGGATTTTCGGAAACGTCTCGTGTTCAGCAAGCCATGGAACTCGGCGCGGGCGCGTATGTCCAAAAGCCCTACATCCTTGAAAAAATCGGCATGGCGCTTCGCAGGGTTCTGTCGGAG
>CAYULE010000156.1:0-3528 GCA_964445385.1 uncultured Smithella sp. | reverse complement strand
GCTATAGCATTCCGGCGGCTGGAGATTTTTTCTTCAACCGCCTTTTTAGTTTTTCATGGGGGTAGGGAGGTCAGGAAGATACAGTAAACTTTTCCCCATATTTTCCCTTCTGTTTTCCCCATCAGCCGCCCGAAGTGATAAAACGGCACTGAGTGTTTCCCGATCATTTTCGATGTCTGCATCCTAATTAATGCCCGAAGTCGTTCATTGACGAACATGGAAAAATATGTGATCTTAACGTCCGTAATTGTTTCATCCTCCCGATGAACCATTCCGCCGCAAGCTGCGGCAAATATACCCGCAGAGGTTTAATCTTATCAGGGAGGATGAACAAAGTATCCGCTCTGGAGAAATTCCATGAAATTGTCTTCTGCTTTTGTCGGCTCCCCCTTGAAAGAATATACCTGCATGGTTACCGCTCGTCAGACGATGAATTATGCGGCGGCTATCGGCGACGCTAATCCTCTTTACTTCAATGATGAACGGCCGGAAGGGATCATCGCGCCGCCTCTCTTTCCCGTGGCGATTACCTGGCCCATCATTGAAAACATTACCAATTATCTGGACGCTCCGGGATTTCCCGGGGAAGTTCTATTCACACAGGTCCACTACAGCGAACACCTCAGCATTCACCGGCCGATCATGCCCGGTATCCATCTCAAAATTAAAGGAACCATCGCCGCAATCATGCCGCATCGGGCGGGAACTTATGTCATGATACGGTTTGACGCACGAGATGACGCCGGGAATCATTATTTTACGGAGCATCTCGGCGCCATGATGAGGGGGGTTGAGTGCGAAGATACAGGAAAAGGCGGCCAGTCTGTTCCATCTGTTCCCCGGGAACCAAAAGAATCTGCCGCCTTGTGGGAATCCGTTATCCCCATTGATCCGCTGGCGCCCTTCATTTATGATGGATGCACGAATATTTATTTCCCCATCCATACATCTGTACAATTTGCGCACCAGGTGGGATTGCCCGGCATCATTCACCAGGGGACGGCCACTCTTGCCCTTGCCGTCCATAATGTCCTGAACCGCGAGGCCGGAGGCGATCCGCAAAGGGTAGAGACGATTTACTGCCGGTTTTCGGGAATGGTGCTTCCCGGTTCAGCCATTCGGGTCCGCCTTACCGGTAAAAACCGGATATCCGGCGGGACGGATCTTTTCTTCACCGTTCTCAATGCCGAAGAGAAGCGAGCAATCAGCGACGGCTACATACGATTGAAAGAATAAAGGAGAAAGCACCATGACCTGGGAAAAACTGAATCAAACGTGGCACTACGTGGAAAAATGGGCCAAGGCGAGACCGAATGCCGATGCCCTGGTTTTCGGAGAAGAGAAACTGACCTGGCGCGAATTCCAGGAGCAAATGGATGCGATCGCCCGGGCTTATCTGGAAATCGGGATCGAAAAGGGAGATCGCATAGCGCTCCTGGCCATGGCGCGCAATGAATTCCTTACAACCTACATGGCCGCGGGCAAGGTCGGGGCGATCTGGCTGGGCCTGTCGCCGAAATACACCCTGGAGGAACTCCGCTACCAGATCAACGATTGCCGTCCCAAATTGCTCATCACCCTGCGGGAATACATGGGAAATGACCTTGCCCAAACAGTCAGCGCCCTCATGAAGGAATTTTCATTTTTGAAAAAAGTTCTGGTGATTGGCGAACCGTTTGAAGGAAGCGAAAGCTTTTCCGCGTATGTTGGAAAACCACGGACAAACTTCGTCTCAGCACTGGAAAAGAGAGCATCCGAAATAAAAGAACTGGATGATGCCCTTCTTTTATACACGTCAGGATCAACCGGAAAGCCGAAGGGCGTTATCCACACGCATCGCAGTATTGTGGAGAACATCAAGGTGGAAATTGAAAAATTCTATTTCGATGAGCAATCGCGGGGACTTCTCCACTTCCCCATTAACCATGTTGCCGCGGATGTCGAGATTGGTTTCGGGGCCATTATGTCGGGTGGCTGCATTGTCTGCATGGATAAGTTCGACCCCGCGGAAACGCTGAAGATCATCGAGAAGGAAAAAATCACCCATATCGGTCAGGTGCCGGTGATGTTTCTTCTGGAGTTCAAGCAGCCGGAATTCTGGACCTGCGATTTCAGCAATATCAAGGCCTTTGTCTGGGCGGGCGCGGCTGCGCCGAAAATTATGATCGATCTGCTCACGCCGATCTGTGAGAAGACCGGGGCCAAACTCATTACCGGTTATGGCAGCACGGAGGTTTGCGGCTTTATCACGTATACCGCTGCTGCGGATAATACCGAGACGCTCCTCAAGACGGCGGGGAAAATTGCGCACCCCTTCGAACTGAAAATTGTCGATAAGGAGCGCCGGGAACTGCCGGCAGGCGAGATAGGCGAGATCGCCGTGCGCGGACCCTTCCTGATGAAAGGATACTATAACAAACCGGACGAGACGGCCAGGGTTATTGATGCGGATGGCTGGTATTACACCACGGACCTGGCTTTTAAGGACGACGAGGGCTATCTTCACATCACCGGGCGGCTTTCCGAAATGTTCAAAACCGGCGGGGAGAATGTGTATCCCCGGGAAGTGGAAGAGACGATTGAAACGCATGCGGCGGTTCTTTTCGCCGCTGTCCTCGGGGTTCCGGACGATATCTATCAGGAAGTCGGCTGGGCCTTTGTCATGCCGACACCGGGGCAGACCGTAACGGAAGAGGAACTGCGCGATTTATGCAAATCCACACTGGCCAATTTCAAGGTACCGAAAAGATTTTTTATTCGCCCCCTGCTGCCCCTGCTGGCCAGCGGAAAAGTGAATAAACTGGCGCTGAAGGATGAAATTCGGGAAATGATGAAGAAATAATCAGGGCCGTTTGTCGCCGAGAGCCAATAGGGGCATCCTTAAGTGATTAAGTATCTCAGAGGCAATCTCCCGGGCCTTTCTTTTTCATTATATTCTCTTCGGTATACTTTTTAAAGTGTCCGTTAAACTGGGGCAGGTTCATCCTCTGTTGTTCCCAGGCTCCCCCTGACATTTGCTTGACATAAAAAAATTATTCGGGTTATTGATGTCAATATGATCAATCCTGTTTTGTCTACCCGGAATTAATCAGACATTGAAACATCGTAAGGATGAGACTATGCTGTTGGAACAAGATATGAAAGGAGAAACTATTTGGAAATCAAAAGGTACGACAATAAGGTAGTTCTGGTAACGGGCGGCACGTCCGGGATTGGAAGAGCCACAGCGGTCGCATTTGCCGGGGAAGGCGCGCAGGTTATCATCGCCGCCCGCCGGGAGAATCTTGGCAATGAAGTTGTTCAGGGAATAAAAGAAAAGGACGGGAAGGCAACCTTCATCAAGACGGATATCCGGAACCCCGGGGAAATCGACCGTCTTTTCCAGGCCATCATGGCCCGGTACGGCCGTCTGGATTGTGCTTTCAACAACGCCGGCGCTGGTTCAGCAAAAATGCCGCCGGCTGCTAAAATACCCGAGGAGGAATGGGACGATATCCTCAATACGAATCTCAGGGGCACCTGGCTTTG
>CAYULE010000155.1:0-6219 GCA_964445385.1 uncultured Smithella sp. | reverse complement strand
CGCCAGGCCGTCGGCAATATGAAGCATCTCAAAGCCCTCAATGACGGTGATGTGGAAGGCGGCATCCTTTTCGCGGGACAGTGCTGCGGCGGTATTACCGACAACCCGACCACCAAGGAGCTGATCGACCGTGTAATTCATGAAGCGGAAGAGACGCTTGCGAAATTAAATAGCTTCAAAGCCTAAACCCTCTCAGGACAGCCGTTGTGCACACCACCGGCTGCTCGGGTGTAATGATATGAGACTGATTCTGATCCGCCACGGCGAGACACTCTGGAATAAAGAAGGCCGGATTCAGGGGACAAGCGATGTCGAATTGTCCGAGGCCGGCGTTGAGCAGGCGAGGAAACTGGCCTTGTCGCTGAAAGATTCCGATATCGGCGCCATTCATGCCAGCCCGCTGAAAAGGGCATACAAGACCGCCGAAATTATCAATAGCTTTCACCAGAAAACGATCGAAGTTC
Organism: uncultured Smithella sp.; assembly: GCA_964445385.1. Lineage (GTDB taxonomy): Bacteria > Desulfobacterota > Syntrophia > Syntrophales > Smithellaceae > UBA8904. The sequence continues at coordinate 5,755 of CAYULE010000155.1, read as the reverse complement.
ATCCCGACCTCATGGAGATGGACCAGGGGGATTTTGAAGGCCTGTCTTTTAAAGAGTTGATGGCCCGTGAAAAAGAATTTCTCCATCGGTGGATTGCTGATCCGGCATCCGTCAAAATGCCGCGTGGTGAATCTCTGATCGAGTTGCAGACGCGCGCCTGGCGGTCCATGGAAAAGATTATCGAAGGCTCGCAAAACGCGCTGGTTGTGGCGCATAACTTTACCATTGCCGCCATTCTGTGCCGCCTGCGCAATATCAGTCTTTCTGAATTTCGCAGCACCTGCGTGGATACCGCTTCCAAAACACTGATCAGCATCAGGGATGGGGCGGCGCATATCGAAGTCATCAACGATCGCAGCCACTTGAGCGTTCCGGAACTATAAACCCCAGGAGAGATGGTCGATGAACGACCAGTTGACTTTCATATTACCGGAGAATCTGGACCGGGACAATCTCAAGGCCATCTATGAGGATCTTTATCCCGTTTATGACGAGATTCTGCAGTCGCTTTATCAGCAGGTGCGGACCGTTCTGAAAGCCAATGGCTATTTTCCCACCATCAAATATCGCGTCAAACGTTTTGAAGCCTACTTTAATAAACTGGTTAAAATGTCACGCCACGATCAAGGCAGTGACGCGGCGGCCATTACGGACATTCTGGGTCTGAGAATCGTGTGTCCCTTTCTGGAAGACCTGGACGTTGTCGAAAATCTGATCAAATCCAATTTCAATGTGGTCGAGCTGGAAAGAAAAGGGTCGCGCCACTCGGTGGGAGAATTCGGTTACGACTCCGTGCATTTCCTGATCCGGATTGATCCGATTTACCGGAAGCGTGAGTTGCCCTTTACGGCAAGTGTCTGCGAAGTGCAGCTGCGCACCATCCTGCAGGACGCCTGGGCGGAAGTGGAACATGAACTCATTTACAAGTCGGACATCACCCTGCCCAACGAATCGATCCGGCGCAAGCTGGCCTCACTCAATGCAACCCTTTCCCTGTCCGACCTGATCTTTCAGGAAATCCGCGATTACCAGAAAGAAATCCGGGAGCATGACCGCAAGCGCCGCCAGAGCCTGGAAGTCAAGCTCGCCGCCGCACCGGGCATTGACCAGGATTTGCATGTTTCGCAGGATATCGACAATCAACCCGTCGTCGGGAGTGATATTGATTCGATCATGGGAGAGGCGAATCTGGAGAAGGCATTGCTTGCGGCACTGGAAGCGCACAGCAGCGGACAGCTGGAAAATGCCGTCAAGATTTACACATCGATTCTGCGTCTGAAAATCAAGGACGCCGTACGATCACTCGTTTACAATCACCGGGGAATGGCCTATTTCGGCCTGTCCGATTATCTGAGGGCGATTCGTGATTTTTCCAAATCCATCAGCTACGATGCACAGAACGTGCGCTGCTATAATAACCGTGCGCTGACTTTCCGGGTTTTGAAACGCTATGAACGGTCGCTGGAAGACTATGACCGTTCCATTAGCGTTAATCCCTGCCAGATTGACGGATTTTGGGGCCGGGCCCAGACACTCTATGAAATGAAGTTATACACCCAGGCGCTATCCGACTGTGAAAAAACATTGAGCATCCAAAACGATTTCGCCCCGGCACAGTCACTCATCAAACGGCTCAACAAACTGATTTTCTGATTCAGTCTATGGCCAGGCAGGAATGTAAAAAAAGAAAATCCCTCATAACAAACTTTGCAGAGTGTTATGAGGGATTTTGTTTTTTATCACGGCTACGATCTTTGACCGGGGAGAGGAAACCTATCCTCGTTCATTAAAAAACTAGTTAGCCTTTACCCAAACCTGAGTGCGGCATAAAAAGGCGATACATCCTTTGGTCTCCAACTTTTTGCCGCCATCAATGGCTTTCATTTTGCTTTTGTATTCTTTGCCCTTGCCCGGATCTAAAATTGTTCCGCCTGACCATTCAGATCCCTTATCCTGCAAGTTTTTCACAAAGACCATTCCTTCGATGGGTTTTCCCTTATTGGCGCCTGTGCACTTGTCACAAACCTTACCCTTATCTTTGGGGTCTAACAACTGCAATATTTTTCCATAAACTTTGCCGTTCTGAAGGTACAATTCCACAACAGATTTTGTCTGCTTTGTTTCATCATCGATGGTCTTCCATTTGCCAACGATCGGATCGGCAGCCCAGAGACTGCTTGTGGTAAAAATGGCGACAGCAATGATTCCTAAGATAAATCCGAATTTCATTTTCATTTTGATACCCCCTTTTTTTTTATGGTATGGAACTTACCTAAATTAAACCACCGTGTCAAGCCTATTGATGCAAATTTTTATGGCCACAGTCGTGTAATTATTAGCGTTGAATCAACAGCAAAAAAAGAATCCTCTCGCTGAAAAAGCGTCGTTTTTACGGCGATAAACGCAAAAATCCTATCCGCCGTTAAATACAATGACTGTTATACGTCAACAAAAATAATCCAATCTTTTTGATGCCGAACTTCCTTGAAATTGAGATTACAAATTTAATTCAATTAGACTTAATACCGAATGACTGCATTTAGAGGGGTGATTTAAAATATCCGCTGCCGGTCTGTTAAATTGTAACGGACCGGCAAAATCTCATCAACGGAAAAATTTCCCGGGATTAAAAAGATTGTCCGGATCCAGCAAGGCCTTCAGCTGTTTCATGAGGATAAGGCTCTCACCATGTTCTGTTTCCATAAAGCGGCTTTTACCGATGCCGATGCCGTGTTCGCCGGTGCAAGTGCCTTCAAATTCCAGCGCTTTCATCACAATATTGCGACTCGCGTCTTCCACACGCGCCCAGCGTTTTTTGTCCTGCGGGTCATCCATGACATGAACATGAATATTGCCGTCGCCCGCGTGCCCGAAGAGGTAGGCTGTCAGATCCTTCACTTCCTTTTTACAGAATTCCACCATCGAACTGTAACAGGAAAGCGGCACCGCCACATCCATGATCAGCGGAGAAAGGCCGATGTGGTAACGCTTGATCGATTCATAGGTTTGATGTCGTATTTCCCACAGACGCGCCCGCTGGTCTGCGCCGATTCCTTTGTCGATGGATAGCGCGCCGTTGGCCTGGCAGATCTCCTCGACAAAATTCATTTCTTCGCGCAATCCCTGTTCGCTGTAACCGGAAAATTCCATCAGCAGCGTGGGGTTTTCTGAAAGCGAAAGCCCGCGGTCGCAATTGAGCACGTGCACCACATTGGTATCCAGAAATTCCATCGCGGCGGGCGAAAGCCCCGCGCGCATAATCTGGTAAACCGTCGTGGTCGCGTTGAGGATCGTGGGGAAAGTCGCCCGCACGGCCATGAAGTTCACCGGCAGGCCAACCAGCTTCAGCGTGGCCTCGGTGATAATGCCCAGTGTGCCTTCCGACCCGGTAAAAAGAGCCGGCAGATTGTAGCCGGATGAACTTTTCCGCGCGCGGTTCCCCGTGTGAATCACGTCGCCGCCGGGTAGAACAACCGTGAGCCGCATGACGTAATCCTTTGTCGCGCCGTATCGCACGGAACGGATGCCGCTGGCATTGTTACCGATCATGCCGCCAATTGTAGCCGCCGCGCCCGGATCGGGTGGAAAAAAAAGGCCGTCATGGAAGAGTGCTTTATTGAGTTCTTTGTAAATCACACCGGCCTGAACATCCACTTGGAAATCTTCCGGACGGACGGCGAGAATGTGGTTCATTTCGACAAAATCAATGACCATGCCGCCCTGCACCGGAATGGGATTGCCTTCCAGGCTGGTTCCCGCGCCCCACGCGGTAACGGATATTTTATGCAGGCCCGCCCAGGCGACAAGCCGACTGACCTCTTCAGTGGTATGAGGCCACACGACAACGTCCGGCAACGACGGCGCATGAAACGATTCATCATGGGAATGCAGATTGCGGACGGATTCGCCCGTGGAAACCCGGCGATCATCCAGAATGGTTTTGAGTGCGCTTAAATCAAGATTGCTCATGGTGGTCATTGGATTGGTGTCAGCCTGCTTGAATCTTTTCTGATTCCTGCTGGGCTTCCTGTTCAAAGTTTCCGTTTTCTTGGGTTTGATTCAGATAATCTTTTACCGAGCTGCCGTAGCAGGTGAAAAAAGTATTGATAATCGCGTCGTAAGGCAGATCGGCAAAGGAACCATGGTCGGTAATGTATTCCATGTGACGGCGGCCTTCCAGATCGAAGGGATGGAAGACGGCATCGGTCACCCCGTCCCAATCCAGCGGCTTCACTTTAAATTTTTCGCACAGGGACAAATTAAAAGTCGGCGTCACCTTGACCCAGCGGTCAGTAAGCCAGATATCGTTATAGCCGTGATAGTAAAACGTATCGGTCTGCATCATCTTCTTGAGCCGCTCCGTGGTCAGGTGATTGCGGACATCGGCAAAATGCAGTTTGCACGGAATACCCTGTGCCCGCAGAACGGCGGCCATGACGACGGCTTTGGCAACACAATACCCATAACCCTGGCGCAGGATGTTACTGGCTTTGAAAGAATTTCGCGACGGCTCGATCCGGTAGGGATCGTAATAAATGCCGTCCCGGACGGCATAGTAAAGTCTGACGGCTTTTTTCCGGGGTGTTGTCGCATCGGCCACGGCTTGTTGCGCGAAGGCCTGAATCGCAGGCGAATCGCTTTCGATAAATTCTGTCGGTATTAGATATTCTTCATGCATAGTCTGTCTTTTTAAGGTTTGATCATCACTTTGATGGCGGCAGGATCCTGAAGCTGCGTTTGAAAAGCCTGGGCTGCCTGATCCAGCGGGAAAAAGTGCGTGATCATGTTCCTGGTTTTGACCTTGCCGCTTTTGAGTAATTCAATAACTGCGGGGAAGTTGCCTCCCAGGCAGCCGACCAGCGTGAGGTTTTTACTGATCACGGACAGCGGTTGCCAGTTCAGCGCCTCTTCGTAAATACCGACAAGCAGTATCTTGCCTCCGCCCCTGGCCATGCCCACGGCCTGATCAAATGTGGTCTGGTTGCCCGCGCATTCCACAACGGTATTGACGCCCTGTTGCTGAGTCGCATCCATCACAGTCTGCAGCGTGTTTTGACTGGCCGCGTCGATGACCATATCCGCGCCGTAAAATTTGGCGGCGGAAAGTCTTGCCTGTCTGCGTCCGGCAGCCAGAATTTTCCCCACGCCCATCGCCTTGAGCACCTGAATGGCGTACAGGCCGATAACCCCCAGACCGATGACGGCGACAATTTCATTGGCTTTCGGCTGGCCCCGGTTGACGGAAAAATAAGAAATGGACAGAGGTTCCACCGACGCGCCATCTTCATACGTCAGTTCCTCGGGCAGCGGGAAGACGTTACGGCCCGGCGCCGCGAAAGGAACATGAACATATTCGGCCATCGCGCCGGGGAACTGATAACCCAAAAGCGCCATGTCCGAACAGCGATGCGCTTTGCCCTGGCCGCACCAATAGCATTTGCCGCAGGGAGCAAAACCGACCGCTGTGCAGCGCGTACCTTTGGCAATGCCCTTCACATCGGCGCCTACTTCGACAATATCGCCGCTGAATTCATGACCGAAAATTGTGCCATTGTGCCCGTCCTCTTTGTAAACATGTAAATCGGAACCGCACACGCCACAGGCGTTGACTTTGATGATCACGCCGTGCGGCGCGCAAACAGGATCAGGGACGGTTTCTGTTCGGATATCTTTTGCTCCATGCATAACTGCAGCTTTCAAGGTTTTCCTCCTGTGATCTATTGTTGATCAACGTATTTCAAAAATTGTGCAAACT
>CAYULE010000154.1:0-6257 GCA_964445385.1 uncultured Smithella sp. | reverse complement strand
CGCCGTCGGCTTCCTGGCTGAAAACCATCATATTCCGCCACATCTTTCCGGATGGCAGTATCTACAACGCTGCGCAGAGCTATTGGATATCCAGCGGTCCGACGCGATGGATCAATGTCGGAACATCGTCGAGCAAATCGGCATGCAGGGCAGAGAACATACAAAAGCAAACACTTATTCCAAGGGCATGATTCAACGCTTCGGGCTGGGCGCCGCATTGATCGGTCATCCGAAACTGCTCATTCTTGATGAGCCCACCTCGGGCCTTGATCCTATCGGGATTCGGGAAATACGCCAGCTTTTGGAATCCCTTAAAAATCAGGGAATGACCATCTTCCTCAATTCTCATCTATTGTCGGAAGTTGAAAAAATATGTGATCATGCCGCCATTATTAACCAGGGAAAGCTGCTGGTAAAGGATACCATCTCCGCCCTGGTCAAAGATGGTGATACGCTGGAAGATGTTTTTGTCCGGCTGGTGAAAGGTTGATATGACCATGGCGAAAATACTTCCCCCCATCATTCGAATTGCGAAATATACCCTTACGGATGAAGTCCGTCAGAAGAGCTTCATCATCCTGTTCGTTATTTGCGCCCTGGCCATATTACTCGTTCGCGGTTGTTATTCGGGAAATTTTATGGTGAACGGACAGGCGCTTGATGCCGATGCCGTGATCAGGTTTGTTTCCAAAGCGATTTTTCACATGATTGCCGCAGGGGCCATGCTGCTCGCGGCGCTGCTTTCGATGCGCGTATTCAAGCGCGACCGGGATGAAGGGATGCAGTCCTGTATCCTGTCCAAACCGGTAACCCGCGCGCAGTATGTTGCGGGTAAGGTTTTCGGTTTATGGGTTTTGTCCATCATCTTCATGTTCATCCTGCATGGCATTGTGTGCATCATTACATCTGTGAACATGAAGGTGATCATGCTGGAATTTCTTATGGCATCGCTGCTCTGCTCCTTCAACCTGCTTTTTGTGGTTGTTGCCGTTCTTCTCTTTTCGCTTCTGATGTCCGACATCATCGCTTTTCTTTGTGTGATGGGGATCGGAATCATCAGCTTTGTTGCCGATGGAATATTCGCGATCAGCCACAGTCAAATCGGGCAGGCCATGATGCAGCAACCAGAGGCATCGTCCGACTTAACCGGATGGAAAGTTGCCTATTATGCATGGCCGAAGCTTTCTGGCATACAACAATTTGCATCTTCGCTGATCGGCGGTGAAGGATTTCAGGGATTTCTATCCATCTATCCGCTGATCAACATCCTTGTCTATATCCTGATCATTGGCGCGATCTTATTCTGGCGTTTCGGAAACGAAGATATTATTTGATCCGCAGACAATCCTGATTGCCGAAAGATCAATCGAATAACCGGGTCCACCTGGGTATCACTCCACTTGCCGACCCGCTGTTGAAAAGGAATAATCATGAAAATAGGCCTGGCTTTGGGAGGTGGTGGCGTTCGGGGCTTGGCGCATGTCCCTATTCTGGAGGCCCTCGATGATCTTGGCATCAGGCCGAGTGTCATTTCCGGAACCAGTGTTGGCGCCATCATCGGCGCTCTCTATGCTTCCGGAATGTCCGGGCGGGAGATCCGGGAGCACATCAACAGATATCTCATTCTCAAAGACGATACCTGGCGGGATATCGTGGCAAAGAAAAACGATCTGCTGAAATGGGTTTCGGCGTTTTCCGCGGAATTGCCGCGCCGCGGGTATATCAATACCCAGAGATTCATCGGATACCTCTTTAGTGAAATTAAGAAGCCGACTTTTGAAGAGCTGGAGATTCCCCTTTTAGTCATTACCGCAAATTACTGGACTGCCGAAGAGGTCATGTTTGAAACGGGCGATTTACTTCCTGCTTTGCAGGCCAGCATGGCCGTGTCAGGAGTCTTTGCTCCTGTATCCATAGCAGGTAAAGTTCTCATTGATGGTGGCGTCGTCAATCTGGTGCCCTACGATCACCTTTTAGAACGAACTGATTTCACGATAGCCGTGGATGTGAGCAAAGTACGCAATCCCGGTCATCATAAAATCCCCGGCGCCCTGGAATCGGTCTTCGGGGCTTTCAATATCATGCAGGCATCAGCGCTTGCTGAAAAGATGAAGCACAAAAAGCCGAATATCTATGTCCAGCCCGAAATCCAGGACGTGCGGATGTTTGATTTCGGAAAAGCTGATGACATATTCCTGCAAGCCCAACCGGCCGTAGATTTGCTGAAAAAGCAACTGAAGGCACTGGAGCGCCCTAAAGCCAGCCGCCTTGTTAAAAAATAGAATCTTTGCTGATTATCTTTTATTAACAGTATCTTAGCTTGTTGATGGGCATAGTGAACCAGGTGCATTATGACCGTGAAAAGATTGGTTGACATACAAGGGTGAATTGCATATAGTTAGCCAACCTAAAGCTAGTTCTTATTAAAACTCTATTTCTTCAGATAATATTCCGGTGATAGATCAGTAAGGACGAATTAAAATATTCCACTCTTTATCAGAGTGTATAAATAGAGGAGCTACGGGTAGGCTAAGGTAGCCATAACCCAATCTGTGCAAAAGAGTGATGTTGCTCTTTTCAACACAAGGAGGTCATTATGACAAGAATAAACCTATTAGTAGCAAAAGTTGTGCTTTTAGGAGTTTGTATTCTGTGTATTTCATCTGTCAGTGTATGGGCAGAAGACATCAAAGTATCAGTAACAGCGTACACATTAAAAGAGTGTTACCATAATAAAGGTAAGACCGCTTCGGGAGAGCTCGTTAGGCCGGGCATCGTGGCTGTTTCACCAGACTTGGAACGTAAAGGGCTTAAATTAGGGACTAAAATCAAAATCAGTAATATGGGAACCTTTGTAGTCAAAGATCGGACAAGTCGCGTCAATCGTGGTAATATTGATATCTATATGCCCTCACACCAGAAGGCATTACGATTCGGAAGACAGAAATATACTTTAGTACAAAGCCAGGAAGAATTAAATCTATTAAATGGTAAAACAAAGTATGTTTGTATTCTAGATTAGTTGATGTAGATTTAAGTAAATTACCATCCAGGGGTATATGCTCCTCACCCCTGGATGGTAAAATACCAATCAACAGAATTCTTCCAGTCCCACTTCTTTTTCTTCACAAAAACCAGCTATCTCTACCAGATTTAAGACTTCATCGGACTTTGTCGGATAGGATGACCAGGGCGTCAACCGCCACCGGTTTGCCTCCCGTTACGATCAGGGGGTTAATGTCAATTTCAGCGATCTCGTCGTGCGCCATTCCCAGATTGCCAATCCCGACCAAAGCATTGACCAGGACATCCTGATCAACAGCGCTTTCTCCCCGAAAGGCATCCAGAAGCTTCACGGCTCGGACTTCGCGGATCATCTCGCGGGCGTCGTCTTCGGAAAGCGGAGCAACGCGGAAGCTGACGTCCTTCAGAGCTTCCGTGAAAATTCCTCCCAGGCCGAACATGACACAGGGACCAAATTGGGGATCACGGGTCAGACCAATCACAAATTCCCGATTGCCCTTCACCATTTCCTGAATCAAAATGCCGTCCAGGTCAGTACCTTTTCTCATGAGTTCATCATAAGCCAGACCAACATCTTGCGCGTCTTTGAGATTAACGCGAACCATGCCCATTTCAGTTTTGTGTGTCAGTGTGTGGGAAGATCCCTTAAGAACAACAGGAAACCCGATCCGGGCGGCCTGTTCCATGGCCTCCTGGCTGGAATGCACCAAAATCTCGCGGGTGATGGGAACATTCGCGGCGGCAACCACTTGTTTGGAGTCATATTCCGACAGCGCTTGCTGTCCTTTCTGCAAGGCCTTTAATAAAAGCTCCTGCGCGTCTTTCTCTTTCTTTACCGTTGTGGTCATGATGCAATCCCCCTTTCAGCGCAGACAGCACTGATAGCGCCTTTTCCTTCATGCGATGAGATATCGCGAATAAATTTTCTTTTAATCAGCGAGGCATAATAATCATGGGAAACGGACAGCGCGCGCACGGCCTGCTCCGACGTCTCGAAGATGGGAATACGGTGTTTGGCGCGAATGGCAATGGATTTGGCGATGGCGTTCGGGGTGTAAATGGCAGCAGGCTTATCATACTGCTTGCACATCTTCACAAGCTCAAGCAGGCAATCGATCACAAAAGGTTGCCAGACACTGAGCAATGGCAACAGGCCATCGACTTCATCCGCGGACAAAAGAATTTCAAAGATGTCGAGATAGGTCTGTGGTGGCGCGGGACCGATATCCACGGGATTCTTGACATTGAATACCTGTCCTGTTTTTTTGAGTTTTTCCTGAGTCTGCGAAGAGAGTCTCCCGATCTTCAAACCCGCTTCCACCAGCAGGTCCGCGGCAATGCTGCCAAACGCCCCGGAGTTGGTAAAAGCGGCAATCCTGCTTCCTTTCAGAAGAGGCATTTCAGTAAACATCTTGGGAAGTGAGTGCAGTTCGTCGATGGATCGCAGGCGGATGATGCCTGATTGCTTGCAGGCGCTTTCAAAGACCCGGTCATTGTTCGCCATTCCCGCCGTGTGGGACGCGGCAGCCATGGCGCCCTCTTTGGTTTTGCCTACCTTGTAAATCAAAACCGGCTTGCGCGATTTTTTCGCGGCCTCCATGAGTTTACGGCCGTCGGCCACATTTTCCAGATAAATGCCGATAACCTCGGTCTCGTCGTTTTGAAAGTAATCGATCAGATCCGCTTCATCCACATCGCACTTGTTGCCGATGCTGACCACTTTGTTAATGCCGACCAGATCGTAATAAAGCGATTCCATCACCAGGACGGCCACACCGCCGCTCTGAATAATATAAGACATGGTGCCCGGCAATTCAAAAATTTGATTCATCTCCACCAGGCTGGGATTCACACCGTAAAAACTGCAGAATTTGTCCCGGGTACTCAAGGTGCCGAGACAGTTGGGGCCCATCATGCGCATACCGTTGGCTTTGGCAATCTCGTCAATCTTACGCTGCATCGCCTCTCCAATTTCTCCTCCCTCGGAAAAACCCGCGCTTTCGATAACGATACGCTTGATTCCTTTCCGGGCGCAGTTCTGGATAACATCGGGAACATTCCGGGCCGCAACAATAATAACGGCCAGATCGGGAGCTTCCGGAAGGTCCAGCACGGATGCATAACCGGGGCAGCCGTTCACCTCTTCGCCTTTGGAGTTTACGGCGTAGACAGCTTTGGAATAGTGAAGATAATCTTTCAACATGTTACAGATGGTGGCACCCAGGTTGAAAGGGGTATTGGAGGCGCCGATGACGACGACGGATGAAGGATTGAAGAACTTTTCCATTGATGCAATTTTTGACTGTGTGTTCATGATACTGCCCTCCCATATATGTAAACGTTGTTTACATAGAAGAACATCGTTAACATGTCAAGGTATTTTTTCAGGATTTAAGAAATTACCGGATAATCTACATTTTCCTGAATAGATATGATAGGTTACCGGCTATTATCTGTCTGTGGCGAAGGATCTGCTCCGGGGTTTTATCCGGATGGTTGCGGAAGGTAGCGACAATGCCGGTGAGTGCGGCAAAAAGGGTATGGGAATGGCGTCTGGGGTCTCCTTTGGCGTCCATCTTTATAAAAATGAGATCGAAGTGGCCAAGGATTTTCCTTTCGATTTTCGTCAGCGTTGCAAAAAGAGTCGGGTCGACGGAACCACCCAGGAAAAAATTCATCATCATCTGAAAATACTGATCATTGAGCGTAAAATACTCGATAAAATCGGAAATCACCTGTTCAATGGCGCCGTCTTCGGATTCATCAATGGTTACGAATATTTTTTCAAAGATCTGGCTGAGACCTCGCATAAACGCCTCGGCAAATAAAGACTGCTGGTCCGGAAAGTGGCGGTAGATGAGAGCCGGCGATATGCCGGCGCGTTTGGCGATGTCCCGCATGGTGACTTTGGGAAAGGGCTTGGTAGTGAATTCCTTTTCCGCCGCGTCGACGATGATGGCGCGGCGTGCCATCTTTTCTTTTTCCTTCAACTCGGAAAGGATCGTGTTTGTTTTCATATTTCAAGCCCGCAGGGTAAATTTATTGTGGAAGCAACTGGAAAATACCATTTATATGGCGCTCTGTCAAACAGGTGTCAACTGCTACAGTTGCTCGGATTCCTTTAGAAGGACAAGGAGAAATATGGCATGATGCTGATCAAATGATATTAATAAATAAATGGCGGAAGTGCATGGGAATCGAACCCACCTGGGACGGTTCTAGCGCCCCACACT
>CAYULE010000153.1:1242-6283 GCA_964445385.1 uncultured Smithella sp. | reverse complement strand
CTTTGTCTAAACTTCTAAAATCGTAAAAGAGCGATCTATTTTGCAAAGGAGGGTACATATGAAAAAGATGAAATATTGGTTTTTTCCCCTGGTGGTACTGGCGTTTGTTTTATGCTGGTCCCAAGCGTTTGGAGAGTTAAAGGAGTCCGAAGATCGAACCTTATCCCCGTATTTCTTTGTTAACAGTGACACCCCGGATACTGACCGGTTACCTCTGAAGGCCACATCGGCATCGGTCCATATTTCCGGCGTTATTGCTGATGTCCTGGTCACACAGGTCTATAAGAATGATGGCAAAAAACCACTGGAAGCCATCTACATCTTTCCGGCGTCCACACGTGCTGCCGTTTACGGCATGAAGATGACGATTGGAAAAAGGGTCATTGAAGCAAAAATCAAAAAGCGTGATGAAGCGCGTCGTGAATATGAGCAGGCCCGTGACGCGGGGAAGAATGCCTCGCTTCTTGAGCAACAGCGTCCCAATGTTTTTCAGATGAATGTTGCCAACATCATGCCCGGCGATGAAATTAAAGTTGAGTTAAAATACACGGAACTGCTGGTTCCGACCGATCAGGTCTATGAATTTGCTTACCCGACCGTTGTGGGGCCCCGCTATTCAAACGCGAAAGCAGGAAGCGTGTCTCCTTCCGAACATTGGGTGGAAAATCCCTATTTGCGTCAGGGTGAACTCTCCACAACGACTTTTGATATAAACGTGTCGATCAATGCCGGACTGCCCATTAAAGATTTAACCTGTGCGTCCCATAAAGTAAACGCGTCTTATGAGAGTGCATCGCGGGCGAGAGTTTTGCTGGACAAGGCGGAAACCAACGGGGGAAACCGTGATTATATCCTGCGCTATCGTCTGGATGGGGACAAGATTCAAACCGGCCTTTTGCTAAGTCAGGGAGAAAAGGAAAATTTCTTTGTGCTCATGATGCAGCCTCCGAAACGAGTCACGAGTGATAAAATTCCAGGACGTGAGTATATCTTTATTGTGGATGTTTCCGGTTCGATGTATGGTTTTCCGCTTAATATTTCCAAGAAACTTCTGTCCAACCTGATTGGTAATCTTCGACCCACGGATAAATTTAATGTTCTGCTCTTTTCCGGCGGCAATACCCTGATGGCGGAGGAATCACTCCCGGCAACGTCCGTGAACGCTCAGAGAGCTATTTCCGTCATTGAAAATCAGAAGGGCGGAGGCGGCACAGAACTGCTGCCCGCGCTCAAGCGCGCTTTGTCGCTCAAGAAAGCTGACGGTTTTGCCCGGACGATTGTGATTGTCACCGACGGTTATGTGAGTGTGGAAGAAGAAGCTTTTGATCTGATCCGCAAAAACTTAAACAACGCCAACATGTTTGCTTTTGGCATCGGTTCCAGCGTCAATCGCCACATTATTGAAGGCATGGCGCACGTCGGAATGGGAGAACCCTTTATCATCACCAAGCCTGATGCAGCGCAGGGACAGGCCGAGCGTTTCCGCAAGATGATCCAGTCTCCGGTTCTCACGCAAGTAAAGGTCAATTTCAGTGGATTCAATGTTTATGATGTAGAGCCGGTATCCGTTCCCGACGTATTGGCCCAGCGCCCGGTTCTGGTTTTCGGTAAATGGCGCGGTAATCCTCAAGGCTCTATTAAGTTGAGCGGCATTACCGGCAGCGGCAAATATTCGGAAACCGTCAAAGTGACGGATTTCAAGCCGTCTAAAGATAATACCGCCCTGAAATATCTCTGGGCGAGGCATCGCATTACCATCCTGTCCGATTACAACAAGCTGCGCAAAGATGATCAGCGCGTAAAGGAAGTAACCGAACTGGGCTTGAACTACAATCTGTTGACGGCTTACACCTCGTTTGTCGCGGTGGATAATGAAGTGCGTAATAAAGATGGTAATCTGACCACGGTAAAACAGCCCCTGCCGCTGCCCGAAGGTGTTTCTAATTATGCAGTCGGAAGAGGTTACGGAAATTATCCTCCGTCTCCGGTCATGCACAAGAGCATGGGAATGCGATACAAAAAGGAAAGCAGTCCTTCTGCAGACGCGCTTACCGCGCAGGAAATGCAGGCTTCCGGGAAAAAAGATAAGAGCCAAAAGATCGGCGTCGTCAGTGTGACGACCGATCAAGGCTTAACTAAAGAAGAAATCAGAAAAGTTGCAGAGGCCGGATTAAATGAAATCGAAAAGTGCCTGGGCGGGAAGAATTTATCCGGAACCATTAAAGTCAGTTTGACGATTGATGTGAATGGTACCGTGAAGAATGTGGAGATTGCTGCCGGTATTATTAAAGATGCAAAACTGCGCCAGTGTCTTATCGATCAAATCAAACAATGGAAGTTCCCCGCAACGGCAAACCGTCAGGTTGTGAAAGTGGCGATATCTTTTAGAATTTAAGTGTTGAAGTTTGCTACAGTTTAAAGGCAGGAATGGTTTACGACCGTTCCTGCCTTTAATTGATGGAATCTGATAAAAATCCTGTTTAATTTTCAAGGCAGTATTTTTCAATTTCATCGGCAACCTTTTTGGCAAAAGCTACCGCTTCGACAACTGTTTTAGGGCCGGTTACGATATCGCCCGCGGCGAATACACCCCGAGATGAGGTATATCCGTTTTCATCGGCGTCAACCAGACCGCGTTGTGTTTTCGAAACATTGCTGTCGGCCGTCACCGCGCCCTGGGGCCCCTGGCCGATTGCCACAAGAATCGAATCGGCGGGAATCTTCCGGACCCGGGTGAAATCTTCCTCGTATACCGTTCCCTTTTCGGTTTGTTCGGCGGCGACGGCAATACATTTCACACCATCTTCTTCGAGCTTAATGGTTTGCTGAAGATGAACGAATTTGATGCCTTCTTCAACCGCGTCCGCGATTTCATGTTTGTTGCCCGTCATTTCCTCTTCCCGTAAGCTGTTGATAATTGTGACCGTGCCATCCGGTCCGATATTGCGGATCGCAATACGTGCGGCGTCCAGCGCAACATTACCGGCGCCTACAACCACAACGTTCTTACCAAGCCGGTAGGCTTCGGGGCTCTTGAGGTAGTCTATGGCATAGTAAACGTTGCCGATCGTTTCACCCAGCAGTCCCAGTTTGTTGGGTTTGGCTGTGCCGACAGCAATGAAGATGGCCTTGTAGCCGTCGATGAACATATCGTCCAGCGTGATGGAGGAACCGATAAAGGTGTTCGGCTTGTATTGGACGCCCAGTTTGTGCAAAATGGGTTCG
Organism: uncultured Smithella sp.; assembly: GCA_964445385.1. Classification (GTDB taxonomy): domain Bacteria; phylum Desulfobacterota; class Syntrophia; order Syntrophales; family Smithellaceae; genus UBA8904. Next base: position 3,058 of record CAYULE010000153.1, on the reverse strand, counting down.
TACCGGTCGACAATTTCCCTGGAAAGTCTGAATTCGGGAATGCCGTATCTCAAAACGCCGCCTATTTTGTCCCGGGCTTCCATCAGGGTCACCCTGAAACCCTTCAGCGACAGAAGAATACTCATGGTAATTCCTGCGGGGCCTGAGCCGATAATCGCGATGTGGATATTGTTTTTTTCAATAACGGGAGGTGTGTATTCTCCAAGGTATTTTCCCGACAGAAACTGCTCTATTTTGAAAAACTCCACCGGATCGGATTTTTTCCCAAGCACGCAATGCCCGCAACAATTGCGCTCATGGGGACAGACGATGGAGCATACCGCGGAAAGCGGATTGTTGGCAAACAGCATTTCCGCGGCTTCGAGTTCCTTATCCTCTTCAATAAGCTTCATGATGTCGGGTACCGGTGTGGATACGGGGCAGTATTTTTTGCACTGGGGAACTTTACATTTTAAACAACGTGCTGCTATCTCATGAATCAATGGGTTCACATCCTTTCTTCAATTTACATGAGTGACATATTTTCGGCGTCCCGCATGAGCTCGTCTCGAAATTTGGGATGGGCGATGCTGATCAGGTCCAGCGCCCGCGCCCTAGTTGATTTCCCTTTCAGGTTAACGATACCGTATTCCGTCGCGATATAATGCACGTCATTGCGAGGCGTCGTGACCATGGTTCCCGCCGGGAACTGGCTGACAATTCGTGATACTTCTTCATTTTTTGCCGTGGAGTATAAAATGAGGATGGCTTTGCCATCAGGCGAGTCATATGCTCCCCGGACAAAATCGAGTTGCCCTCCTGTGCCGCTGTATTGGCGTCCCTCCAGGTATTCCGCGTTGCATTGTCCCAGCAGGTCAATCTGAAGGATGGCGTTAATGGCTGTCATCCGATGATTCTGGGCGATGACGCCGGGATTCATGACATAAGAGCTGGGATAATTTTCAAAACTTTTATCTCCATCCATATATTTGAATGTTTCGCTGCCGCCGTAGGCCAGTGAAAAAATATGTTTGCCGGTGTGGACATTCTTATGCGCTCCCGTAATGACGCCTTTTTTAATCAGATCAACCATGCCGGGGCAGAGAAGCTCCGTGTGGATGCCCAGCTCTTTGTGGTTTTCCAGGTAGGGGGTGATGGCATTGGGCAAAGTGCCGATGCCCAGTTGGATCACCGATCGATCCGGCACATATTCGGCAACAATTTTCCCGATGACCGGATCCAGCGGATTCGGTTGCATCGGTAATAATTCCAGCAAAGGGACGGTGTTCTCAACAATTATCGAAACATCGGAGATATGAATCATGGCGTCGCCGTAAACGAAAGGCATATTCTCGTTCACTTCGACAATTAAGGTATTGCACAGCTCTGCCATAACCGATAAGTAACCGTTGCACGGTCCAAAACTGAAGAAACCGTCATCATTCATCCGGGAAACGGTGGTCACGGCAACATGGACGTCCATGGTTTCCATGACGATTTTCGGCACCTGATGGAGATAGGCCGGGATAAACTGTGTCAATCCGACTTGGACCATGTTTCTGGATGCTTCACTCACAAACCAGCTATAGGAATCGACAATATCGGCGATATCCGGACTGCCCAGTGTCTGCGCAAAATGTTTCTGGGCGTTGAAGGTGTATACTTTAATGTGGCTCAGATCGCCGGCTCTTGCCCGACAGGCGATCGCCGACAACATGCCGGGTGGTTCGGCAATGGTCACACCATGAATCAACGTATCCCCATCTTTAACGGCTTGCGCCGCAATTTCACATGTGGTCAGCTTTGCTTTGTATTCTTTCGTATATTCATTCATTTT